>JBBWZD010000177.1:0-2809 GCA_039648875.1 Actinomycetota bacterium | reverse complement strand
CGACCCTCACCGCGAGCGGCGCCGCCATGCTCGTGCGCCGCGACCTGCTCCTCGCGCTCGGCGGCTTCGACGAGACGTTCTTCATGGACTTCGAGGACATCGACCTCTGCTGGCGGGCGTGGCTGCGCGGCTGGCCGAGCGTGTACGTCCCCGAAGCCTGCGTCCGGCATCGCGTCGGAGCCGTCACGACGAGCGAGATCCTGCCGAGGCGCCTGGCCTCGTCGCACCACAACCTGCTCCGTTTCGCGCTCAAATGCCTCCCGCCGGAGGACGCGCTCCGCGTGCTGCTCGGAGAGCTCCTCCGTCTGCCCCGGCATCCGGCGCTCGTCGCGCCGGCGCTCGCCCGCGTCGCCGCGGAGCTCCCCGAGATCCTCCGCCTCCGGCGGCGGACGAAGCCCCGCCGGGACTTCCTCGGGTGGGTTCTCGAGGGCATGCCGCCGTGACCCGCCGGCGGGTGCTCGTCGTCTCCAACGAGGTCGTGGGAGCGCGGATGGCCGGCCCTGGCATCCGCTCGTGGCGGCTCGCGCAGGAGCTGACCTCCCGTCACGAGGTGACGCTCGTCGTACCGAACGAGCCGGAGCTCGAGGTCCCCGGGCTGCGAGTGGTGCGGGCGCGGGCCGACGACGACGCTGCAATCGGGCGGCTGCTCGGCGAGGCCGACGCCGTGGTGACGCAGCGCCTCTCGCCCCGGCTGATGCTGCGCGTCGCGCGCTCACGGGTGCTGTCGGTGTACGACCTGTACTCCCCGGTCCGGCTCGAGAACGCGCCCGCGGCGCGCGAGGCGCCGGCCGGCCAGGCCCGCCACGAGCGCACTGTCCTCGCAGCGAACGCCGTCGCGGAGGAGATCGTGCTCCGCAGCGGCGACGCCTTCATCTGCGCGAGCGAGCGCCAGCGGGACTTCTGGCTCGGCTGCCTCTCCGCCCTCGGCCGCCTCGACCATCGCTCCTTCCGGCGCGATCCGACGCTGCGCGCGCTCCTCGACGTCGTCCCGTTCGGCATCGAGCCGGAGCCGCCCGCGCCGGGCCCGGCGGCGAAGGGCGTCCTGCGGGGCATCGGGCCGACCGACACGCTGCTGCTCTGGCCGGGCGGCGTCTGGAACTGGCTCGACCCGCTGACGGTCGTCCGGGCAGTCGGCAGCCTGCGCGAGCGGCGCCCGGACGTGAGGCTGCTCTTCCTCGGCGTCCGGCACCCGAACCCGCGCGTCGAGCCGACGGAGGCGGCGGCGCGAGCAGTCGGCCTGAGCCGCGAGCTGGGCCTGCTCGGCGAAGTCGTCTTCTTCCAGGAGCAATGGGTGCCGTACGCCGAACGCGGCCGCTTCCTGCTGGAGGCGGACGTCGCGGTCTCGGCCCACCTCGACACGCTGGAGTCCCGCCTCTCGTTCCGGACGCGGCTGCTCGACTGCTTCTGGGCCGGGCTGCCGATCGTCGCGACCGGCGGCGACGAGCTGGCAGATCGCGCGGCCTCGCGCGGCGGGGCCGTCACCGTGCCGGCCGGTGACGAGGTGGCGTTCGCCGCGGCGCTCGAGGGGGTCCTGGCGGACCGCGACGCGCTACCGCACATGCAACGGGCGCTGGCGCCGCTGCGCGAGGAGCTCCTGTGGCCGCGTGTCGCAGAGCCGCTCGCGCGCCTCGTCGAGCAGCAGGGCGAGCCGCTCCTCGTGCCGGGCGGTCGGCGCCTGCTCGGCCGGCAGCTCGCCGCGCGAGCGCGCTGGTCGCTGGAGGTGAGGGGCGGCGCCGGCCTCGCCGCGCGGGCTGCGGCGACGCTCGCCGCGCCCTTCAGGGGAGACGGGTCGCGTACGTGAAGACGAGGTCCTCGAACGAGACGGTGCTCAGGTAGTCGCCATCCACAGGCGCCGGCCCCGGCCGGCCGCTGAACGCGAAGGCGTGGAGGCCTTCACGCGCCATCAGGTCGAGCAGGCGCTGCGGCCCGCCCTCGATCAGCCCGGGGATGATCTCCACGATGTAGACGCGCTCCGGGTCCGGCGGCAAGGTGGACAGCAGCCGTTCCAGCACGTGGATGTCGTGGCCCTCCGCGTCGATCTTGACGAGGCGGGGCGGCCGCGGCAGCCCCGCTGCGAACGCGCCGATGTCGACCATCTCGACCTCCAGCAGCTCGTGCGGCAGCGCGGCCGTCCACTCCTGAGCGGCTGCGAGGAGGTGGCTGCCGGCCGGCTCGTGCTCGAGCGCGCGGAAGGATGCCGACCCCGCACGGTCGCTCGCCGCGACGCGCTCGATGGTCACGAGCTGCCGCAGGCCGCTCAGCATCACGTTCTTCTCGAGCACGTCCGCCGTTCGCGGGTTCGGCTCGAACGAGACGACGTGACCCGCCGGCCCGACGCCGGACGCCATCGTGATCGTGTGGAAGCCCTGGTTCGCGCCGATGTCGAGCACGAGGTCGCCGCCGCGCACGAGCGAGGGGAGCAGCCGCGCGAGGTCGGGCTCGTACTCGCCGGTCAGGATCCGCGGCGTCACCGTGAGGTCGCGGGCGTCGACGAACATCGGCCCGCCGTAGGGGTGGCGAGTGAGGAGGAGCCCGTTCCCCAGGTAGATGCCCTCCAGAGGTGCGCGCCCAGCCGTCGGGCCCGGCAGGACGGGATCGGCCCGCAGCGCCCGCACGCCGGCGCGGGCACGGAGGAGGGACCGGTTCAGGCGCGCGCGACGCGAGTCCACGACGCCGCGTGCCGCTACCGGCCCCGCCGGATCACGAGCCCGATGGAGGTCGACGCGTACCCGAGGAGGTCGAGCCGCAGGTGCGGCGGCTCCGAGTAGGGCGGCGTGTCGACGTAGCCGTCCAGATGGTGCGCGTCGGG
>JBBWZD010000025.1:0-21276 GCA_039648875.1 Actinomycetota bacterium | reverse complement strand
GTGCTCGGCGGCAGCGACCTCTTCGAGCGCCCGGAGACGGTCCGCTTCCGGCAGCGGCAGACGGTCGACGAGGACGGGGTCGTGGCCAGGGTGCTGTCGATCAGCTTCATCGCGGCGGCGCCGGCCTGGGTCCGCCGCGACGTCGAGGCGCGCGTCCGGGCGATCGCGCGGGCTGCTCGGCCGCCGCTGCGGCTGCCGTACGTCACCGAGCTCTACCTGGCGTGGCGCGCTGCTAGTTGACCGACGGATCCTCCGGCATGCGCGAGACGAGCTCGTAGACGCCGCCCTTGCGGCGCAGCACCGACGCCCAGAGGTCTTCCGGATCCTCGGTGAAGGCGTCGTCCGGCAGGGCGGGCTCGAGGATCCAGTCCTCGCGCCCGAGCTCGTCCTCGAGCTGGCCGCCGCCCCAGCCGGCGTAGCCGGCGAACACCCGCCGCCGCGTCGTCGCCGGCACCACCGCGTCGGGCTCCTCGAGCGACGGGAAGCCGAGGGAGTCGAAGAGCGGCACCGCCGCGTCCTCCGGGTCGACGAACTCGCCGAGCACGAGGACCGCGTCGGGCTGCACGGGCCCCCCGAGCCACACCGGCTCGTCGTCGGAGGCCAGCGGCTCGAGCTGGGGCACGACGTCGGCCACCGCCGTCGGCGAGGGCCGGTTCAGCACGAGCCCGGCCGCGCCCTCGTCGGTGTGCTCGGTCACGAGGACGACCGTGCGCCTGAAGTTCGGGTCGAGCAGCGCCGGCGACGCGATCAGGAGCTGGCCGCGGAGGGTGTCCATGCCCCCATTGTGGCCGTGCGGCGAACGGTTACGCCGCGCGCGGCGTCAGCGCGACGAGCAGCCCGCCGTCTTCGTCGTACGCGGGGAAGAAGTCCGCGCTGACCGGCTTCATCTGGCCGCCGCGCGTGCGCAGCTCGATCTTCTCGCCCAGCCGGCGGACGCCCCACTCGAGCGCGAGCCTGGCGGGGTTTCGCTCCTCCTCGAAGCCGGAGAGGCCGAATGCACCCACTACGTCGGCTCCGAGCAGGTCCACCTCCGACCAACCCGTCAGCTCGAAGACGCCGCGGCCCGAGGCCAGGATGCGGCCCTGCTGGTCGCAGACCACGAAGCCCGTGCTCGGCGCCGGGTAGTAGTCGTCCATCAGCTCGAACAGGAAGCCGAACCCGCAGTGGTGGCAGGCGACGGCCTGCTGGGTGAGGCCCTCCTTCCGGTCGATGTCGATCGACCGCTCCTTGCAGTTCGGGCAGATGAAGTACGGCATGAGCTCAGGCTAGCCGCGTCAGAACCAGTCGTTGCGCCGGAACCACCAGAGCTGCGCCGCCGTGGTGCCGAGGATCACCGCCCAGACGTAGCCGTACCCCCAGTGCCAGCGCAGCTCCGGGATGTTCACGAAGTTCTGGCCGTACAGGCCGACGATGAAGGTCGGGAGCAGCAGCAGCGAGGCGACCACCGTGAGCCGCTTCATCACCTCGTTCTGGTCGTTCGCGATCTTCGACTGCTGGTAGTCGCGGACGCTCGCCAGCAGGTCGCGCGACAGCTCGAGGCCGTCGAGGGCGCGCATCAGCTTGTCGTACGCGGCGTTGAAGGCGACCTCGACCTCGTGCGGGAAGACCTCCGGCCCGTGCTCGACCTCGACGGCGTTCGCGACCACGCGGCGCACGGCGTCGCGCATCGGCGCGAGCGTGCGGCGAATGCGCAGCATGTCGTGGCGCAGCGTGGAGATGCGCTCCCGCGTCGTCGCCGCCGGCTGCGACTCGACCCGGTCCTCGAGCTCGTCGATCTCCGAGTCGAGGTCGTCGACGAGGTCCAGATAGCGCTCGGCGAGGTCGTCGAGCAGCCGGTACGCGATCATCCCGGTCGCGTCGTCGGGCTTCACCGCGGCCCGCACCGGCGAGGGGTCGTACGGCGCGCGTCCCGCCGCCGGCGTCTTGCGCACGGTCAGGATCGTCTCCTCCGTGAGCACGAAGCCGATCTCCTGGTAGAAGACGTCGTCCTCCGCCGGGACCGCGACCGCAACCAGGAAGACGCCGAAGACGTAGTCGCCGTGCCCCTGGAGCGTCGGACGGGGCTCGTCCTCGTGCTCCGGCTCGGCGAGCAGGAGCTCGAGCGCCGTCTCCTCGAGGTCGCGTGGCGCGTGCTCGCGGAGCGCGGCGGAGCTCGGGTCGAGCAGGTCGATCCAGTTCGCGGCCATCCGGGCCGCGATTCGACGTGCCGGCGGCTAGACCTTCGCCGCCTCGACGCGCGGCGCCGTCAGCGCGCTGGCCTCGTGTCCCTCGGAGGCGGCGAGGAAGCGCTCGGCGTCGAGCGCCGCCATGCAGCCGCTCCCGGCGGCCGTGACCGCCTGGCGGTACACGTGGTCCTGCACGTCCCCGGCGGCGAAGACACCGGGCACGTTCGTCTCCGTCGAACCGGCCCGGGTGACGAGGTAGCCCGCCTCGTCGTGCTCGAGCTGGTCGACGAACAGCGACGTGTTCGGATCGTGGCCGATCGCCACAAAGACGCCGTCCACCGGCTGCTCGCGCGTCTCGCCGGTGCGCGTGTCGAGGAGGCGCACGGCCTCGACCTTGCCGTCGCCCAGGATGTCCTCCAGCACGGTGTTGGTGACGAACTCGACCTTGGGGTTCGCGCGCGCGCGGTCGAGCATGATCTGCGACGCCCGGAACTCGTCGCGCCGGTGCACGACCGAGACCTTCGTCGCGAAGCGGGTGAGGAAGCTCGCCTCCTCCATGGCGGAGTCGCCGCCCCCGACGACGATCAGCTCCTTGTCCCGGAAGAAGGCGCCGTCGCACGTCGCGCACGCCGAGACGCCGCGGCCCTGGAACTGCTGCTCGCCCGGCAGGCCGAGCCAGCGCGCGCTGGCGCCGGTTGCCACGATGACGGTGCGCGCGCGGTACTCCTCGCTCTCGACCCACAGGCGGAGCGGCTGACCCGAGAAGTCGACGCGCGTGACGTCGTCGGTCACGAACTCCGCGCCGAAGCGCTCGGCCTGGCGGCGGAACTCGGCCATCATCTCCGGCCCCATGACGCCGTCGGGGTAGCCGGGGTAGTTCTCGACGTCGCTCGTGATCATCAGCTGGCCGCCCCAGTTGAAGCCCTCGATCACGAGCGGCCGCAGGTTGGCGCGCGCCGCGTACAGCGCGGCCGTGTAGCCGGCGGGGCCGCCGCCGACGATGATCAGGTCGTGCACGTTGCTCATGCGGTTCCTTCCTCGAAAAAGTCCTCGCTGTAGTAAACGACCGACGCCGGAGGGACGTTCCCTGCCCCCGCCGCCGGTAGGCGTGTCCGGCGTAGCGTATGACTAGAATCATCGGCCGCGGGCAAGGCACACGTGGACGTGGCAGGGACGATTACCTGGGACCAGCTCCGCGAGCTGGCTGGCTTCCGCGCCGAGCAGGGGTGCGCCGTCAGCCTGTACCTCAACCTCGATCCGAGCGACGTGCCGACGGCCGGCGACGCGCAGACGAGGATGAGGTCGCTGCTCGGCGAGGCCGAGCGCGTCCTCGCCGAGCGTAAGAGCTCGCTCGGGCATGCGGCGCGGGAGGCGCTGAAGGCCGACCTCGAGCGGATCGGCCGCTGGTTCGACGACGACTTCGACCGCGACGGCGTGCGGGGCGTGGCGGTCTTCGCTTCCTCCCTGGCGAACTTCTGGCAGACGATCAGCGTGCCCGACCCCGTCGAGGACGAGGCGAAGATCGGCTCGGAGCTGTACCTCGCTCCGCTGGCCCGCCTCGTCGGTCGCGGCGACGGCGCGCTCGTCGCGTTCGTCGGCCGCGAGCGCGGCCAGGTCTTCCGCCTGCGCGGCGGGCAGCTCGTGGAGGTGGCCGACCACACCGAGGCGGCGCCCGGCCAGCACGACCAGGGCGGGTGGTCGCAGGCGCGCTTCGAGCGCCACATCGAGAACATCGTCGGCCAGCACCTCCGGCGCGTCGCCGAGACGCTCGACGCGCACGTGCGGAAGATGCGCGGGTTGCGCGTCCTGCTCGTCGGGGGCGAGAACATCCGCTCCGAGCTCGAGGCGCTCCTCTCGAACGAGGTCAAGTCCTGCCTCGTCGGCTGGGCGACGGCCGAGGCGCACGCCGACGCGACCCAGCTGCTGGAGACGGTGCGGCCGCTGCTCGCGGAATGGTGGGCGGGACGGGAGCAGGAGCTGCTCGGGCGCTGGCGCGAGGAGGCCGGAAAGCATGGGCGTGCCGCCGCCGGCTGGGAGCAGACCCTCGAAGCCGCCTCCGACGGCCGAGTCGACGTCCTGCTCGTCCACGACGGCGCCCGCCAGGGCGCCCACCAGTGTCCCGCGTGCGGGCGCGCGCAGGTCGCCGACGGGAGCTGCCCGCTCGACGGGACGACGCTGGAGCGGCGCGACGACGGCCTCGACCTCGCGGTGCACCAGACCCTCTCACACGGCGGCACGATCCAGGTGATCCGCGAGGGCCGCGACCTCGAGCCGGTCGGCGGGGTCGGCGCGCTGCTCCGCTACTAAGAGCTACGCGGCGTCGGCGTCGGTGGCCGCAGGCAGCTCCGGTGCCGAGACGGGGCGGATGCCCCGCTCGACGACGCTCAGCGGCGCGAGCTCCGCGGCAGGTGCGATGCCGTGCTCCTTGAACTTGCGCGCGCTCGGCAGCACGCGCGTCTCGAGCGAGCCCACCGTCTCGTTGTACGACCGCACCGCCGTCTCGAGCCCGCGCCCGACCTTCGCGAAGTGCTCGGTGACGGTCGCGAGGCGCGTGTAGAGCTCGCGGCCGAGGTCGCTGATCGCCCGCGCCGACTCGGCGATCGTCTCCTGCCGCCAGCCGTAGGCGACCGCGCGCAGCAGCGCGATGAGCGTCGTCGGCGTGGCGATGATCACCTGCTGGTTGACGCCGTCCTCGATCAGCGCCGGGTCCTGCTCGAGAGCGGCGCTGAGGAAGGTCTCGCCCGGCAGGAAGAGGACGACGAACTCGGGCGTCTGGTCGAACTGCGACCAGTAGCTCTTCGCCGAGAGCTTGTTGACGTGGTCGCGGACCTGCCGCGCGTGCTCGCGGAGCCGCGACAGCCGCGCGTCGTCGTCGCTCGCCCCGAGCGACTCGATGTACGCCTGGCCCGCGACCTTCGCGTCGACGACGACCTGCTTGCCGCCCGGGAGCTTCACGACGAGGTCCGGCCGGATCCTGCCGTCGTCGGTGGCGACGTGGTGCTGCAGCTCGAAGTCGCAGTGCTCGAGCATCCCGGCCATCTCGACGACGCGCCGGAGCTGGATCTCGCCCCAGCGGCCGCGGACGTTCGGGCGGTCGCGGAGCGCGCTGACGAGGTTGCCGGTCTCGCTCCGCAGCTCCTTGTGCGTCTCGGTCAGGTGCCGCATCTGCTCCGTCAGCGTCGAGTACGCGCCCTGCCGCGCCACCTCCAGCTCCTGCAGCTTGCCGTCGACCTTCTGGAGCGACTCCTTGAGCGGCGCCACCAGGTGCTCGACCGCCTGCTCCTTCTGGCCGAGCTTCGTCGACGCGAGCTCGAGGAAGGACTCGTTGTTCTTGCGCAGCGCCTCGGCCGCGAGGGCGTCGAAGTGGGACGCGAAGTCGCGCTCGGCGCCCTCGAGCAGCGCGACCTTCTCGGCGGTGCGCGCGCGCTCGTGGTCGAGCTCGACCCGGAGCGCCGCCGTGTCGGCGGCGTTGCGCGAGCGCGCGAGCAGCCACGCGCCGGCGGCGCCGAGGAGGAGACCGATCAGGAGTCCGGCGATGACCATTCGGCCGACGAACGGTAGACGGCGCGTCGGACGGCAAAGAAGAAGGCCAGATCCGACGAACCCGTGAGTCCATCGGATCCGGCGCGCGCACCGTAACCCGGCCGCGAGCCGGGGTCAAGCAGAAAAACCGCTACTAGCGGGCTTCTACGGGCGGGCGAGCCAGGGCGGCGGCCGCCACGGAGCGCCTACTCTCCGGCCGGAAACTTGTGGCTGGAGGGGATGTGCGCCGGCGGCTTCCCGGCGGCGACGACGATCTCCTGGTGCGGGCGGAGCACGAGGTCCGAGGGGTCGCCCGTCTGCGGCTTGCCGTCGACCCACCAGTGGAGGTCGCCGCAGTAACGCCCGAGGCAACTCGCGGTCAGCCTGACGCTCCATTCGCCGAAGAGCTGGCCGAGCGTGTAGTCACGGTTCGTCGGCGATTCGACGTGGATCACCCCGTCCGAGGTATGCGTGTGGATCTCGGTGACGAACGAGCCGTCGTAGATCCCGATCAGCTTCGGCACGGTGACGTGCTTGCCGTTGACGAACACGTCGAGGTGCTGGTGGATGTGGAAGGCCGTCGTCCCTCCGCCGAGGGGGTTGAGGTGGACCTGGGCGAGGCGGTCCTGGAGCTCTCCGACCCCGTTGTTCCACGGCGGTGGGCCCGTCTGCAGCCCGGGCATCTGCGAGAAGTCGACGCGGAGCGAATTCGCCGAGCCGCCGCTCAGCGTGATCGCGAGAACGATCGCCGCTACGACGAGGACGGCACCGGCTCCGCCGAGCCAGAGCTTCCGATTGCCTGTCGGGAGCCCTGCGCGCGCTCCTCGGCCCTTGCTGCGCACGGGAGGCGGCGCCGCCACCTGTGCCGCGCGCCGCATCTGCTTGCTCTTCTTCCCGCTGGGCATGCGCGGCGAAGGTTAGCCGTCCGGCCGGCTCCGCCTGCACCGCGGCCCCGGAACAGTCGCATGAGCAGCACAGACGGGCGCTACCGGCGCAAGGCGCTACCCTGACCCGGCCGGGGTGGCGGAACTGGTCAGACGCGCCCGACTTAAAATCGGGTGCCTACGGGCGTGCGGGTTCGAGTCCCGCCCCCGGCATGTGGAGCCGCTGCTCCGGATCGCGGAAGAGCTCGAGCGCCGGGACGAAGGCGCCGCCGCGGCGCTGCTCCAGGTCGAGCGGCTCCGGGCCGAGCTGGAGGAGCTGCGGGCGGCGGCGACCGCCGCCGGCGCCTTCCTGGCGACGCTGCCGAGGGCGCTCGCGTCCCGCGGCGCCGACGTGCGCGCCGCGGAGGAAGCCCGCGCGGCCGCCGAGGCGCGGCTGCTGGAGGCGGAGGCGGCGCAGGAGCGGGCGCGGAAGGAGGACGAGCGTCTCGCGGCCGCGCGCGCCCTGCAGCAGGCGGGCGACGAGCTGCGCGAGGCGGAGCTGTGGCTCGGCCGGACGCAGCGCGAGCTCGAGCTGCTGGAGCGCCAGGCGGAGGAGCGTCGGCGCGAGGCATCGGAGCTGGAGGGCCGCGCCGCCCAGATGGCCCGGCAGCCGCGCCTCGCGCGGGAGACCGCTCCTCCCGCGCCGGGCCTGGACGGCGTGCTGGACTGGGCCGCGCGGGCGCGCGGCGAGCTGCTTCTGGCGCGCGCCGGCCTCGCCACCGAGCGCGACCGGATCGTGCGCGAGTCGACGGAGCTCGTCGCCGGCGTGCTCGGGGAGTCGCTCGCGGCAACGTCGGCGGCGGGCGTGCGCGAGAGGCTGGCGCGCGCGCTGGAAGGCGGCTGAGCCTACACTCAGCGCGTGGCCCGCCTGGAGGCATCGCCTCTCGACCAGCCGCTCGAGTGGGACACGCCGCTCTTCCTCATGGCTCGGGCCCAGTTCGAGCAGGCCCTGCCGTTCGCGGACGTCTCGCAGCTCGTCGCGGAGCGGCTGAGCTACCCGGAGCGGGCGACGATCATGAGCGTGCCGCTCCACCGGGACGACGGCACGCTCTCGACCCTGACCGGCTACCGCGTCCAGCACTCGACGGTGCTCGGGCCGACGAAGGGCGGCATCCGCTACGACGCGGGCGTCTCGCTCGGCGAGTGCGCCGCGCTGGCGGCTTGGATGACGTGGAAGTGCGCTCTGCTCCGCCTGCCGTACGGCGGCGCCAAGGGCGGTATCCGGTGCGACCCGCGGGCGCTGTCGGCCGGCGAGCTGGAGCGGCTGACCCGGCGCTTCACGGCCGAGCTGATCTCGCTGATCGGGCCCCAGAGCGACATTCCCGCTCCGGACATGGCCACGAACGAGCAGACGATGGCGTGGATGATGGACACCTACTCGATGCAGATGGGGCACGCGGTGCCGGAGGTGGTGACGGGGAAGCCGATCTCGATCGGCGGATCGGTCTTCCGCCGCGAGGCGACGGGTGCCGGCGTCGTGATGGTCGCGGAGCACGCGTGCCGGCGGCTGGGGCTCACCTTCGACCGGCAGCGCTGCGTCGTGCAGGGGTTCGGCAACGTCGGCGGCGTCGCCGCGGCCGAGCTGCAGGAGCGCGGCGCGAAGGTGGTCGCGGTGTCGGACCTCTCGGGCGGGCTGCACGCGGAGGCGGGGCTCGACGTGCCCGAGCTGCACGCGTACGCCGCCGCGCACGGCTCCCTCGAGGGGTACGACCGCTGCGAGCGGGTGACGAACGAGGAGCTGCTGGAGCTGCCGTGCGACATCCTGATCGTGGCGGCGCGCGAGGATCAGATCACCGCGGCGAACGCCGGCCGCGTGCAGGCGAGGCTCGTCGTCGAGGGTGCGAACGGGCCGACGACGCTCGAGGCGGACGCGATCCTGGCGGAGCGGGGGATACCGGTCGTCCCGGACATCCTCGCGAACGCCGGTGGGGTGACGGTGTCCTACTTCGAGTGGGTGCAAGACCTCGGACGGCTGTTCTGGGATCGCGACGAGATCCGCGGCAAGCTCGCCGAGATGCTGCGCGACGCCTCCGACCGCGTCTGGTCGGTCTCTGCGGAGAAGGGCATCACGCTGCGGCAGTCGGCGCTCGTCGCCGCGATCCGCGAGGTGGCCGGCGCGCTCGAGGCGCGGGGGATCTACCCGTGAGCGACACCGTCCGCGACGCGATGGTGCCGGAGCCGACGACGCTCCGCGACGACGACAGCGCGCAGGCCGCCGGGCGCTGCTTCGCCGAGAATCCCGAGGTACGGGCGGTGTTCGTCTGCGCGGGCGAGGGCCGGCTGCTCGGGGTGATCACGCGGAAGACGCTCGTCCGTGGCGTCGTCGCCGCCGGGCTCGACCCGACTGTGGTGCGGCTGCGCGACCTCGCCGAGCCGCCGATCTTCACCCTCGACGCGGGTCTGCCGCTCGACGACGCGTTCCACCTGCTCGAGGAGCGCGACCTCGAGCGCGTGCCGGTCGTCGAGCGCGGCCGGCTGGTCGGGGTGCTCTCGCGGGCGGTGGTGCAGCGGCGCCTCGCCGAGGACGAGCCCCCGAGCCCCGACTCGGATCCCGGGTCGGTCGTTCTCTAGCAGCAGGTGTAGGCGCCGGGCGGCGCGGCGCCCTCCTCGCGCTCGGGCAGCTCGGCGGCCGCGAGCGCGGCCCCGTCGAGGATGTCCCGCTCGCTTGCCTCGACCGCGTCGAGGCCGAAGAAGTCGAGGCTCTCGACGAGGATCACCGCGCCGGCGACGATCACCGGCGCCCGCTCCGGCTCCAGGGCCGGCACCTCGCGCCGCTCGGCCAGCGGCAGGGCGGCGAGCCGCTCGAGCTGCGTACCGGCGGCGTCGCGGCCGAGGCGGTGGCCGTGCACGCGCTCGCCGTCGTAGCGCTCGAGGCCGAGGTCGAGGGCGGCGAGCGTGGTGAGGGTGCCGGCGACGCCGACTGCCTGTTCGACCCGCGCGCGCACCTCGTCGGGTACGACGTCGGCCAGCAGTGCACGCGCGGCGTCGGCACACGCCGCGAGCTCGTCGCGCGTCGGCGGGTCGCCGTGGAGGAAGCGCTCGGTCTGCCGCACGGAGCCGAGCTCGAGGCTCGCGTGGAAGTCGTCGACGATCAGCTCCGTCGAGCCGCCGCCGATGTCGAGGATCAGCGTTCCGGGCGCCGGCTCGGCGCCCGAGCCGATTCCGCGCCGCGTGAGCCGTCCCTCCTCGTCCCCGGTCAGCAGCCGCGTCGCGAAGCCGTAGCTCCATTCGATCTCTCCGAGGAAGGCCTCGCCGTTCTCGGCGTCGCGGACGGCGCTCGTCGCGACGAGGAGGGTGCGCTCGGCGCCGAGCGATTCCAGCGTGCGCCGGTAGTCCGACAGGACGTTGCGGACGCGCGCGATCGGCACGGGGAGGAGCCGCCGCCGCACGTCCACGCCTTCGCCGAGCCGCGTGATGCGCGTCTCGCGGTGCAGCTCGTCGACTCGACCGTCGCCGACGTCCGCGACGAGCAGCCGCGTCGTGTTCGTGCCGAGGTCGACCGCGGCGACCCTCACTTGCGCGGGTAGACCGCGGTCACGCGGCTGAAGGCATCCCGAACCTCGTCGGCCGATGCGCGGAGCACAGCGAAGCGGGCGAGGGTGACGTGCAGGCGGGCCAGCTCCGCGTCGAGGCGGGCCGTGTCGGACGCCGCCGCCGTCTTCTCGACGGTCGCCTCGCCCAGGTCTGCAAGCCGGGCGAGCTCCGTCCCCAGGTGGCGGCGCAGCCGCCCGAGCGCCCGCCAGGCGTCGAGCACGCGGACGGCGAGAAACGCCGTCGCCGCCGCGATCGCGAGCGCGGCTGCGACGAGAGAGCCGTAGACGGTCCAGGTCGACACGCCTCGGATCGTAGCCAGGCGCCGGAACGGTGCTAGGATGTCCGCCGCGACGCGGGGTGGAGCAGTCAGGTAGCTCGCCGGGCTCATAACCCGGAGGTCGCAGGTTCAAATCCTGCCCCCGCTACTACAGAGGCCCTGGAAACAGGGCCTTTCTGTTGACGGTGTCGAGATTCGGCCTCGGAACCTTCGCCCGACTTTTGCCCGACAGGGCCATAACTGAGGAGGTTCGATCGGCCGAGTGCGCTGGCGGCATTCGCGGCCAGCGGCACGGGTGTGGCGCGAGCTAGGAGGTGAAGGCGACATCGAGCGAACCGAGTCGCCCGAGGTCCGTATGCCAGCGCTGTCCCGGTGCGACCGGCAGGGGCGGGACGACGGCGCCCGCGATCACGACCTCGCCGTCGCGCAGGTCGCGCCCGGCGGTCGCGCGGACGGCGTCGAGGACGTCCTCGTGCGGCCCGGTGAGCGGGGTCGGGTCGTCGGTGCCGGCGACCGTTGCGCCGTTGCAGGTGACGCGTGCGGTGACGTCGTCGAGGGCGGCGGAGAGCGGCGGCCCGATGAGGACGTGCCGGTGGTAGATGCCGCTTGCGAGGATCCGCTCGACGTCGTCGGGCGGGAACTCGATGTCGACGAGTTCGATCGCGGCGCCCAGGCCGCTGCCGATCCAGATCGCGACCTCGACCTCGAGCACCGGGCGCGTCCAGCCGGCGAGCGACACGGTCGCGCCCGACCCGAGGAGGCCGGACGCGGCGAGCGGCGCGACGAGCGGCCGCGCGAGCCCGAGCCGCTCCATCGCCGCGGGCGCGCCGAAGGCGACCTTCCAGCCGAGCTGATCGCTCACTCGTGCTCGGGCAGCTCGTAACCGGCCGCTTCGAGCGAGCCGGCACCGCTCCAGCCCCAGATCAGGAGGACGTCCTCATCGCTAATGTTGTCGAAGCCATGCCAGTGGCCGCGCGGGGTGAAGACGACGTCGCCGGCCTGCGACGGCTCCCGACCGGTGTCGGTGTAGATCTCGCCCCGGCCCGCCATGACGACAAGGAACTCGTCGCAGTTCGGGTGCCGGTGCTTTTCGTGGCGGGCGCCGGGCGGGAGGACGGTGCGCCCCACGACGAGCTGGTCGCTGCGCGCAGCGCGGACGTCGATCAGGAACTGCACCTGCATGCCGATCCAGCCCTCGTCCTCTCGGAGCCGCTGCTCGAGCGGAACGTCGCGGATGGTCGTGCGGTAGGGCACTGGCTCGCTCAGTCGGCTCCTCCCAGATGTCGGAAGACCTCGTACGCGACGATCCACTCCTTGTCGCCAAGCCCCGCGGCCGCCGTCGCGGTCAGGAACTGATTGGCGAGCGCCGCGAATGGGAGTGGCGTACCGAGCTCCTGCCCGAGGCGGAGGCCGAGCTCCTGGTCTTTTTGCTGGAGCGGCACGTCCGCGAACGGACTCTTGGGCATCCGACCCGCGAGGATCATGGGGCCGCGGTAGCCGAGCATCGGCGAGGCGATCACGGATTTGAGGACGGCATCGACGGCGACCTCGCGGTCGATCCCGGCCTTCTCGGCCATGGCGACCGACTCGCAGAAGGACATGCCCTGGACGACGAGCGAGAGGTTGATCGCGAACTTCATGACGAGCGCGGAGCCCTGCGGCCCGAGGTGCGTGACCTTCGGTCCGATCTCGAGCAGCACGGCCTCGACCCGTCGGAAGTCGGAGCGGTCGCCGCCGACCATGATCGAGAGCTGCCCGGTCGTGACGGTGGCCGGCGAGCCGGAGACCGGCGCGTCGAGGAAGCGAGCGCCGCTGGGGGCGACGAGAGCCGCGATGGCGCGCGACTCGTCGGGCGCGATCGTCGAGAGGTCAAGCCAGAGCTTCCCCTCGGCCAGGCCCGGGAGCGCGGAGCGGACAACCCCCTCGACCGCCGCCGCGTCCGTGAGCATCGAAAAGATCAGGTGGCAATCGCGCGCAAGCTGCGCGGGCGAATCGGCGATCGCAAGCCCCTCAGGCGCCAGCTCCTCGGCGCGCGCGCGCGTCCGGTTCCACCCAGAGACATCGTGCCCGGCCGCGAGAAGCCGCCGCACGACGCCGGCACCCATCGAGCCGAGCCCAGCGAAGCCGATCCGCACGACGGGATACTGCCGCAGCCGAAGGCGGGCTGGCACGGCGGCGCGCCGAGTCGACGGCGGCCGCGGCGAAAGCCGCCACCTTGGCTGCGGTCCGTCCGGTCGAGGAGGTATCAGGGAGCGCCGTTTCGATGCTGCGGGCTCGTAGTCAGACTCTCGTCAGGTTCCCGCAGGCACTGTGAGCCGATGACCACGATGGATCGCGGCTTTGGCCTGCGCACGATGTTGAACAAGGTTCCCGAAGTCACCCTCTACTTCTGGGTGATCAAGGTTCTGTGTACGACGGTCGGCGAGACGGCGTCCGACTATCTGTCCGACAACGTTGGCCTCGGTCTGACGAAGACGACGTTCATCACTGCAGCGCTGCTGCTGGTGACGCTGTTCTTCCAGTTCCGGGCGCGCCGCTATGTCGCCGGCGTGTACTGGACGGGAATCGTGCTGATCAGCGTCGTCGGCACCCAGATCACGGACAACCTCTCCGACAACTACGGCGTTTCGCTGGTCACGACGACGACGGTGTTCAGCATCGTGCTCGCGGTGGTGTTCGCGGCCTGGTTCGCGAGTGAGCGGACCTTGTCGATCCACACGATCCACACGACGCGCCGCGAGGGCTTCTACTGGCTGGCGGTGCTTTTCACGTTCGCACTCGGGACTGCTGCAGGCGACTTGACGGCCGAACGGATGAACGTCGGTTACGCGTGGTCGCTTGTGCTGTTTGCGGGCGCGATCGCGCTCGTGGCGGCGCTGCACTATCGGCTGAATCTGAACGCCGTGCTGTCATTCTGGATCGCGTACATCCTCACGCGCCCCTTGGGCGCCTCGACCGGTGATCTGCTTTCTCAACCCCGTGCGAGCGGTGGGCTCGGTCTGGGCACGACGGTGACGAGCTTCGCGTTCCTCGCTGCGATTCTGCTCGTGGTCGCGTTCTTGAGCATCACCAAGCAGGATGTGACGGCGGCGGCGCTGCCGCACTTCGAGGCACCCGCGGACGTGCTCGTCGTGGCGCACAAGACCGCTGCGACGCCCGCGCTGCTCGACGCGATCCGGGCGCGTGCGGGGCAAGGATCTGCACGGTTTCATCTGCTTGTGCCCAACCCGGCTGAGCACGCGGAGCTGACCGAGGCAGAGCGGCAGCAGAAGCACCTCGAGGGCGAGCATGTGCTCGCACTCGCGCTACCGCTTATCGAGGAGGCTACCGGCGGTGCAGCGACCGGGTCGGTCTCGTTCCGGCACGATGCGATGGACGCGATCGAAGAGACGCTCCGCGACGGCGAGTTCCACGAGATCATCGTCTCGACGCTGCCGCGAAGCGTGTCGCGCTGGCTGCACACCGACCTGCCGCACCGGCTCGCCCACACCGGTCTCCCGGTTACGACGGTGACCGCGCGCGAGCGCACCCCTGTAGCCGACGCGCAAACCGACGTCGCGCCGAGACGTGCGTAGCCTCACGGCCAGCCGGCTGAGCCATCTGTTCAGGCGGCCTTCATGGCAGCGCGGGAAGACTCGAAGGATGAGGCGGATCGCCCGGGCCCCGAAGCTGGTTCTGCTGGCGGCGGCGCTTGCCGGCTGCGGCGGCTGCGGCGGCTCGAGCCACACCACGGCACCGACGACGGCCGCGACCTCGCTCGCGACCACGGCGCAGGCGCCCGCTGCGCCGACGACGACAACGTCCGCGACCGGCCCGGGCGCGCTGCAAGCGGAGGCAAACGCGGCCGCCGCGGGTGACATCCCCGACAACCAGGTGTTTCTCGTCTTCCGCGACACGCGCGCCGGCTACTCGATCAAGTATCCGGAAGGCTGGGCGCAGCAGGGGGCCGCCGGCACGGTTGTCTTTCGCGACAAGAACAACATCGTCCGCGTCGTGGTTGGCAGCGGCAGCGTGCCGGCCGCGAGCACGGTGCGGCGGGCCCTGCACGGCGTACGCGTCGTGAACGCGCCGCAGCCGATCCGGCTTCCTGCGGGTTCGGCGCTGAAGCTGGTGTACAGCACCGAGAGCGCGTCGAACGCGGTGACGGGGAAGCGGGTGAGGCTGATTGTCGACCGCTATTACCTGTCGCGCGGCGGCAGGCGCGCGATCGTGGACCTCGGCACGCCGCAGGGCGTCGACAACGTCGATGCCTACCGGTTGATGATCGAGAGCTTCCGGTGGAGGTAAGGAGCCTCTACCGGGAGCCGGAGCGTCGCGCGGAGATCGCATTCGGCGCGCTCGAGTTTCACGACGTATTCAAGATCTACCGCTCCGGGCCGGCGGAAACGGTCGCGCTGCGTGGGTTCGAGTTGCGCGTCGAGCCGCACGAGCTGGTCGCGCTCTACGGACCGTCCGGGTCCGGGAAGAGCACCGCGCTGCATCTCGCCGCCGCTCTCGATCAGCCATCAGCTGGGGAGGTTCGCGTTTGCGGCCGCTCGCTCGCCCCCATGAGCGAGCCGGAGCTGGCCGAGCATCGCGCACGCCAGATCGCGATCGTGTTCCAGAGCAGCAACCTCTGGGGCGAGTTGAGCGCAGGCGAGAACGTCGCCCTCGGGCTGCGGCTCGCGGGCCGGCGCGGCGACCTGCGCGCGTCTGTCGATCAGGCACTCGATACCTTCGACCTGCGGCGTCGTGAGGGTCAGCGGGCATGGTCGCTTTCGGGTGGCGAGCAGCAGCGGGTCGCGATCGCCGCGGCGGCTGCGCGCAGAGCGCCGCTCGTGCTCGCCGACGAGCCGACGGCCGAGCTCGATGCCCGCAGCGAGGAGGCGGTCCTGCAGGCGTTGCATCGCTTGCGGAACGAGTTCGCAAGCGCCGTGGTTGTCGTAACGCACTCGCACCGGGTGGCCGAGGCCGCCGACCGGGTGGTCGAGCTGCGCGACGGGGCGGTTGCGTGACGGCGCGGCCGCTGGTGCGCGTGGCGATCGCCGCCTGCCGAGACATCACCGTGGTCTACGGTCGCGGCCCCACCGCCGTGTATGCGCTCGGCGGCGTCTCGGTCGGCTTCAGGCCCGGGGAGAGCGTTGCGCTGCTCGGCCGCTCCGGGTCGGGCAAGACGACCCTGCTGCACGTCCTCGGCGGCCTGGTCGAGCCGACCTCGGGCGAGGTCGCATGGCACGGCCGGCCACTCTCGTCGCTCGACCGGGTGGCGCGCGGCGCGCTGCGTGCGAGAGGGATCGCCTTCGTGTTCCAGGGCTCGAACCTCCTGCCACACTTCACCGCCTTCGAGAACGTCGCGTTCGCCGCCCAGCTCGCCGAGGGGGAGGCGAGCCCCGCGCTCGCGCCGCCTGCCCTGCTCGAGCTGGTGGGGCTCGGCGGGAAGCTCGACCATCTGCCAGCCGAGCTGTCCGGTGGGGAGGCGCAGCGCGTCGCGCTGGCCCGCGCGCTCGCGCAACAGCCGGAGCTGTTGCTCTGCGATGAGCCGACCGGCCATCTCGACTCCGACACCGGCGAGCGCGTGCTCGACCTGATCGATGCGCTGCAATCGGAGTTCGGGTTCACGCTCGTCGTGGCGACCCACGCGACCGAGGTGGCGGCGCGCTATGGGCGCGAGCTCGAGCTTGAGGACGGCGTGCTCGTCCGCGAGGGGTGACGCGGTGAGAGTCGCAGCGCGACTGGCGCTGGTCGGACTGACCCGCGCGCCCGGTCGGAGATTGCTGCGCGTGGGCACGCTCGCCGCCGCGGTGGGGCTGTTGGCGGCGATGCTGCTGTTCGTCGGTCACTCGCTGGGCACGATGACCGGGAGCGCAGCCCGCAGCGTGCCGCTCGACTGGCAAGGCCCGGTCGGGAGCTACCGTGCGGCGAGCCGGGTCGCCGCAGCCGTGCGGCGGCAGCCGGGTGTGGCCGAGGCTGCCGCGACGGCGACGGCGCCGTTTGCCGGCATCGAGCACGTCTCTGCGGCGAACGGCGCGATCCGCGCCGGCGCCGGCGCGATCCTTGCCGTCGCGCCGGGCTACCTCGCGCACATCGGCACCTTCCGCTTTCTGCGCGGGACGCTACGAGCGGGAGCGGTCGTCCTCGACCAGCAGCTCGCGGCGACGCTGCAGGTGCAGCCGGGTGACGCGATCACCCTTACGCCGCGCGCTGGCGCGCGGGCGGTGCGCCTGCCGGTGAGCGGCGTCGCCTTGGTGAGCGCGCCCGACCGGCTCTTCCAGCCGCTCAACCCGCTGCTGGGACCAGCGTCGGCGCAACCGCCTGCGAACATCGCGATCCTGCCGCTGCGGACGTTCGCCGCGAAGGTCGCGCCGGTGCTCTCCGCGATCGGCTCCTCGCTCGGGGTCTCCGCCGTTCCTGGTGCGCTGGCAGGGACGCAGTGGCAGGTGCAGGCGCAGGTCGCCCGCGGCGCGCTGGGCGGGAGCCCGGC
The DNA here is from genome assembly GCA_039648875.1 of Actinomycetota bacterium. Classification (GTDB taxonomy): domain Bacteria; phylum Actinomycetota; class Thermoleophilia; order Gaiellales; family Gaiellaceae; genus Palsa-739. Next base: position 4,395 of record JBBWZD010000025.1, on the reverse strand, counting down.
CCGTGCGCTCCAGCAGGCGACCCAGTTGCGCAACCGCGTCGAGCGGATGTTGCCGGGCCAGGTGGTGTTCGTCGACAACCTCGCCGACAGTCTCAGTAGCGCCGCGGGCGATGCTCTGTACGCCGAGACGCTCTACATCATGCTGGCGGTGCCGGGCGCGCTTGCGGCGCTCGGGCTTGCCTATCTGGCCGCGCTCGGCACCGCCGAGCGTGACCGGCGGAACCTCGCGCTGCTGCGGGCGCGCGGCGCCCGCCGCCGCGACCTCGTCTGGCTGGCCGCGCTCGAGAGCCTTCTGCTGGCGCTCGTCGCTGGGCCGCTCGCCACCGGGATCGCGCTAGCGGCGCTGCACCTGGCGGGCGCGAGGAATGGCGTCGGCTCAGGGCGGCTACTGGCGACGCTCGGGATCAGCGTCGCGCTGGCGGCAGGTGGGGCCGCCGCAGCGCGGCTCGCAGCTGGTCTCATCGCCTTCCGTACCAGCATCGGCGAGGGCCGGCGCAGCGTCCGCCGCAACACGCAGCCGCTTTGGCAGCGACTTTACCTCGACCTCCTTGCCCTCGCAGTCGCCGGGCTCGTCTACTGGCTCACTGTCCGCACCGGGTTTTCCGCCGTCGTCAATCCCGATTCGAACCCCACGCTCTCTCTTTCGGTCTACATGTTCCTGGCGCCGGCGCTGCTCTGGCTCGGCACGACGCTGCTGCTCGTCCGCCTGCGCGGAGGCGCGGTCGCCTGGCTCGCGCGGCGCCTCTCCGGCGGCCGCCCGACCACCAGCTCCGGTTTCCTGCTCGCAAGTGCCGGCCGCCGCGGCGTCGCCATCAATCGCGGCTTGCTCGTGCTCGGCCTGCTGCTCGCCTTCGGCGTCAACCTCGGCCTCTTCACGGCCACCTACGACCAGCAAGCACGCATCGACGCGCAGCTGACGCTCGGCGCCGACGTCGTCGCGACCGCACCTCCCGGAGCCGTCGCGCACGCGGCGCTCGTCCGTCGGATCGCTCGGCTTCGCGGCGCCGCCGCCGTCGGGGCGGTCGACCACTCCTACGCGTATGTGGGGCCCGACCTCCAGGACACCTTCGGCGTCGACCCCGCGACGCTGGCACGGGTGACGAGCCTGCGCGACTCCTACTTCCTGGGCGGCAGCGCCGGGCAGATGCTCGAGCGGCTCCGAACGCGGCGCGACGGCATCCTTGTCTCGAAGGAGACGATCACCGACTACTCGCTGCAGCTCGGCGACCTGCTGCGGCTGCGCGTCCTCGACCACCGAAGCGGCCGCTTCCGGATCGCGGCCTTCCACGTCGTCGGCATCGTCCAGGAATTCCCTGCCGCGCCGAAGGACTCGTTCATGGTTGCCAACCTCGACTACCTCCGCGCCGTCACCCACGACGAGGGCCCGAACGTCATCTTGGTGCGCGCAAGTGGCGACCCCGACGCGCTCGCGCGCCGCATCGCGGCTGCGACCGGGCGCTTCGGCACGACCGTCAAGAACATCAGGGAGCAGACCGCGCAGACGGTCACTTCGATCACGACCGTCGACCTCCGTGGGATCAGCCGGATCGAGGAGGTGTTCCTGCTCGTGCTCGCGGCCGCGGCGATGGCGCTGTTTGTCGCCGTCGCGCTCGCCGACCGCCGACAGGAGCTCGCGACCATGATCGCGCTCGGCGCGTCACCGCGGCGCGCCGCCGGTTTCCTCTGGAGTGAGGCGGTGCTCGTGCTCGCGGCGGCGCTCGCGCTCGCGGCGCTGCTCGGATGGCTGCTCGCCGAGGTGCTGGTGGCGATGCTGCGACACGTCTTCGATCCGCCGCCCGACCACCTCACCGCGCCCTGGACCTTCCTCGCCGGCCTCGGTGGCGCCGCCGTCGCGGGTTGCCTCGCGGCCGCCGGGCTCGCGGCGCTCGGGATCCGCCGGTTGCCGCTCGGCGCGATCCTGCGCGAGGAATGACGACAATCCAGGGGTGAGCTTCGGCCAGTCGATCCTGCTCGTCGAGGACGACGACGAGCTGCGAGCTGTCGTCGCCCGAGGCCTGCGCGAGGAGGGCTTTGCGGTCGAGGGCGTGGCGACCGGCGCGCAAGTTCTCGACTGCGTCGAGCGTGCCGCGCCGGATGCGCTCCTGATCGACATCGGTCTCCCCGACACCGACGGCCGCGACCTCTGCCAGGCACTGCGCGCGCGCGGGATCCAGGCGCCCGTGCTGTTCCTGACCGCGCGCGACGCCCTCGTCGACCGGATCGCCGGCTTCGACGCCGGCGGCGACGACTACTTGGCGAAGCCGTTCGCCTTCGTCGAGCTCGTCGCGCGCCTGCAGGCGCTGCTTCGCCGCAGCGGCGGCGATGGCACGCTGGACGCCGCTGGCCTGCGGCTCGACCCCGTCAGCCACTCGGCAGGTGACGGCGCCGGGGAGATCGCGCTCACACCGACCGAGTTCCGGCTGCTGGCGCGGCTGATGGCCAAGCCGGGGGAAGCCGTCCGACGCCGGGAGCTCGTCCGTGCCGGCTGGCCGCACGGAGCGATCGTGCGCGAGAACACCCTCGACGCCTACGTCGCCCGGCTGCGGCGCAAGCTGCGCCAGCTCGAGCGCCCACCCGAGATTGCGACCGTGCACGGGATCGGCTACCGGATCGGATGAGGCGGCTCGGCCTTCGCCTGCGCCTGCAGTTCGCGGTCGCCGCCGCGGTCGCCGCCGCCCTGCTCGGGCTTGTCGCCGGCTTCAACCTGATTCTCGCCCACGTGCTCGATCGCGACGCCCGCGACCTCGCCCGCGCACGTGCGGTCGCCGAGATGAATTCCCTGCGCACGCACGGCGGCCGGCTGAGCGTCGGCGAAGCACCGGACGCCCGCGCCGGCGACGCCTACCTCTGGGTCTTCGCACGCGGACAGCCACTCGAGCAACCACGCGCCGCGCCAGTCGTGGACCGCGCAGCGAGCACGCTCGCGGCCGGCCGCTTCGTCGACGTGCCGACCACCGACATCCGCCTGTACGCCGCAGCGGTGACAGTAGAAGGAAACCGTGTGGGCACGGTCGTCGCCGGCGTCTCGGTCGCACCCTACGAGCAGACGCGCAAGCTCGCCCTCCTCGCCTCGCTCGTGCTCGGCGGCCTTGTCCTCCTCCTCGTCCTGCTCGCGGCGCGCTGGCTGCTGGCCGCCTCGCTACGTCCCGTGGTCCGCATGACCAGGCAGGCAGCCGAATGGAGCGAGCACGACCTCGAGCACCGCTTCGCGCTCGGGCCGCCACACGACGAGCTCACAGAGCTGGCCGCCACGCTCGACCGGCTGCTCGACCGCCTCGCCGCCAGCTTCCGTCGCGAGCGGCGGTTCTCTGCCGAGCTGTCACACGAGCTACGCACGCCGCTCGCGCGCGTACTCGCCGAATCGGAGCTCGCGCTCCGCCGCAAACGCACGCAAGACGACTACCGCCAGGCGCTCCAGCTCATCCACCGCAACGCCGACCAACTCTCGCGCACCGTCGACGCGCTGGTCGCCGCCGCCCGCTACGAAGCAGGTGGTGCCCGCGGCACCGCCGACGCCCACGCTGTCGCCGAGGCTGCGGCGCTCGCCTGCAGCGGCCTCGCCGCACAACGCCAGCTCGAGCTGCAGATCCCCAAACCAGTGCGCGTGCACCGTGTCGGTGTCGACGCTGAACTCGCCCAACGCATCATCCAGCCAGTGCTCGAGAACGCGTGCCGCTACGGCTCCAGCCGCGTCAGCATCACGATCGGACGGGAACCTTCGAGCGTCGTCTACAACGTCGAGGACGACGGCGCCGGCGTCCAGCCTGCCGAATTCGAGCGCATCTTCGAGCCAGGCGTCCGTGGCCACGCCGCCCGCAACGGCAACGACGGCGCCGGGCTCGGGCTCGCGCTCGCACGCAGGCTCGCACGCAGCATCGACGGCGACGTCCTCGCCGACCCCGCAGCCGCCGGAGGCCGTTTCCTCGTCAAGCTCCCAGCAGCCTAGAGGAAAAAAGAAAGCGTTCAGTCGGCCGGGACCCGCCTGGGGTGGCGAACGAGGGTGTCATAGAACCTTTCATCGCCTTTAGGTGTCGCTAACAGGCGCTGCCGACACTGTCTGCGATGTTCGCGACAAGGCTCTCGGTTATCGCGCTCGCCGTGACCGCGGCACTCGCGGTCCTCGGCTCCGGTAGCGCTGCCACCTCTGACCCGTGGCTGGTGTTTCCGTCGGCCTCGACCGAGGCTGGACCGCAGCTGTCGCAACTGGTTCGTGTCCACGTCTCCGGCTCAGGCTTCCGCGAGATCACCGCCGGCGCTCGGTCCGCGCTCGATCCCTCCTTCGCGCGCGACGGCCGCCATATCGCCTTCACGCGCTCGAGCTCCGGCCTCTTTTTGACGACCGTTGACGGCAACGGTCTTCGCCGCCTGACGGCGAACGGCAGTGACCGCTTCCCC
>JBBWZD010000017.1:0-3127 GCA_039648875.1 Actinomycetota bacterium | reverse complement strand
CGCCTGCTCGTCGAAGCCCTTCATCTCGGCTGCCTCAGCTGGAACCAGAAGAAGCCGCGCGGCGCGAGCGTCAGCAGGTACGGCAGGTCGCCCACGGCCGGGAAGCTCGTCCGGCCGAACATCTCCTCGGGGATCATGCCCGCGTAGGCGGAGAGGTCGAGCTGCACCGCCTGGGCCGACCGCGCCACGTTGTGGACGCAGAGCACGACGTCCTCTTCCCAGCTCCGGACGTGCGCAAAGATGCGGGAGTTGTCGGAGCGGAGCGGCTCGTAGACGCCGAGGCCGAAGACGGGATGCTCCTTGCGCAGCGCGATGAAGCGGTGCAGCCAGCGCAGGTACGACGTCGGGGTGCGGAGCTGCGCCTCGACGTTGACGGCCTGGTAGCCGTAGACGGGATCCATCAGGGGCTGCAGGTAGAGCTGCGCCCAGTCGGCGCGCGAGAAGCCGGCGTTGCGGTCGCCCGTCCACTGCATCGGCGTGCGGACGCCGTCGCGGTCGCCGAGGTACACGTTGTCGCCCATGCCGATCTCGTCGCCGTAGTAGAGGACCGGCGAGCCGGGGAGCGAGAAGAGGATGGCGTGCATCAGCTCGATCTCGTCGCGGCCGTTGTCCAGCAGCGGGGCGAGCCGGCGGCGGATCCCGAGGTTGAGCTTCATCCTCGGGTCCTTCGCGTACTCCTCGTACATGTAGTCCCGCTCCTCGTCCGTGACCATCTCGAGGGTCAGCTCGTCGTGGTTGCGCAGGAACAGCCCCCACTGCGCGTTCGTCGGGATCGTCGGGGTCCGCTCGAGGATCTCGTACATCGGCGTGGCGTCCTCGCGCCGGACGGCCATGAACATCCGCGGCATCACCGGGAAGTGGAAGGCCATGTGGCATTCGTCGCCGTCGCCGCCGCCGAAGTACGCGACGACGTCCTCCGGCCACTGGTTCGCCTCCGCGAGGAGCACGCGGTCGGGATAGCGCGCCTCGATCTCCGAGCGCACGCGCTTCAGGTAGTCGTGCGTCTCGGGCAGGTTCTCGCAGTTCGTCCCCTCGCGCTCGTAGAGGTACGGGACGGCGTCGAGGCGGAAGCCGTCGATGCCGAGGTCGAGCCAGAAGCGGAGCACGTTCAGCATCGCCTCCTGGACCTCGGGGTTGTCGTAGTTGAGGTCGGGCTGGTGGTGGAAGAATCGATGCCAGTAGTACTGGCCGCGGACGGGGTCGAGCGTCCAGTTGGAGGGCTCGCTGTCGACGAAGATGACGCGCGCGTCGCGGTAGAGCTCGTCCGTGTCCGACCAGACGTACCAGTCGCCGCGCGGGCCGCTCGGGTCGCTGCGCGACTCCTGGAACCAGGGGTGGTCGGACGAGGTGTGGTTCATGACGAGGTCGGCGATCACGCGGATGCCCCGCTGGTGCGCCTGCTCGACGAGCTCCTTGAAGTCTTCCACCGTGCCGTAGTCGGGGTGGATCGTGAAGAAGTCCGCAATGTCGTAGCCGCCGTCTCGCAGCGGCGACGCGTACATCGGCAGCAGCCAGATGCAGTCGACGCCGAGCCACTGGAGGTAGTCCAGCTTCTCCATCAGGCCGCGGAAGTCGCCCGAGCCGTCCTGGTTGCCGTCGAAGAAGCCGCGGATGTGGATCTCGTAGAACAGCGCCCGCTTGAACCACAGCGGCTCTCTCTCGAACCACCGGTCAGACACGTCTCGGGGCCTGGTGGACGGACGTGGCTCGGCCGGTCATCCGCCGACCCGGAGGACGTGGCTCTGGCCCGGGCCGAGCCTCACGTAGTTGCGGCCGACGTTCCACGTCCACTCCTCGCCGGCGAGGAGGTCGCGCACGCGGTAGGCGGGCGGCAGGCCCGTCGAGACCGGAAGCACGCAGACGCCCTCCTGCGCGGCCGCGAAGTCGAGGTTGACGACGACCGCGACTCTGTTGTCGCCGGTGCGCTTCAGGTATCCGAACAGCTGCTCGTTCTCCGTCTCGAGGAACGTGACGTTGTCGAGGTGCTGGAGCGCGGGATTCTCGCGCCGCGCGCGGTTCACCGCCGCCACGAGCGGCAGGAGCGGCCCGTCGAGCCGGCGTCGCTTCACCTCGTACTTCTCGGAGTTCAGGTACTCCTCGCTGCCCGCGCGCACCGGCACGTTCTCGAAGTGCTCGTAGCCGGAGTAGATCCCGTACGAGGGCGACAGCGTCGCCGCGAGCACGAGCCGCGCCTCGAACGCCGGCGGGCCGCCGGCGACGAGGTACTCGTGCAGGATGTCGGGTGTGTTGGCGAACGCGTTCGGGCGGTAGACCGGCGACCACTCGAGCAGCTGGCCCATGAACTCGAGCAGCTCCCAGCGCGTGTTCTTCCAGGTGAAGTACGTGTAGCTCTGGGAGAAGCCGGCCTTGCCGAGCGTCGTCATCATCGCCGGCCGCGTGAACGCCTCGGCGAGGAAGATCACCTCCGGATGGTCGCGCCGCACCTCCTCGATCAGCCACTCCCAGAACGGCACGGGCTTCGTGTGCGGGTTGTCGACGCGGAAGACGGTGACGCCGCGCTCGACCCAGCCCACCACCACGTCCCGCAGCGCCGTCCACAGCCCCCGCCAGTCCTCCGAGTCGAAGTTGACGTTGTAGATGTCCTGGTAGCGCTTCGGCGGGTTCTCCGCGTACTTCAGCGTCCCGTCGGGACGGCGGTTGAACCACTCTGGATGCTGCTTCAGCCAGGGGTGGTCGGGGGAGCACTGGATCGCGAAGTCGATCGCGATCTCGAGGCCCTGCTCCTTCGCCTCGGCGACGAGCCGCCGGAACTGCTCCTCCGTCCCGAGCTCCGGGTGGATGGCGTCGTGGCCGCCCTCCTCCGAGCCGATCGCCCAGGGGCTGCCGGGGTCGGTCCGCCGTGCCTCGAGGCTGTTGTTGCGCCCCTTGCGGTTCGCCTGCCCGATCGGGTGGATCGGCGGCAGGTAGACGACGTCGAAGCCGAGCTCCGCGAGCTGCGGCAGCACGGCGCGCACGCCCTCGAAGCCGCCCCACGAGCGGGGGAAGAGCTCGTACCAGGCGCCGAAGCGCGCGAGCTCGCGGTCGACGTCGACCGCGTACGTCCGCGACACCACCTTCTCGGAGCGGTCCGCGGAGGCGACGGCGAGCGCCTCCTCGACCGTCAGCG
>JBBWZD010000175.1:0-7766 GCA_039648875.1 Actinomycetota bacterium | reverse complement strand
CTAGATCGTGACGCCGAGCTCGGCGAGGCGGCGGAACGCAAGCGCGGCGGCCATCGCTCCTTCGCCGACGGCGCCTGCGACGCGCTTGGTGGAGCCGTGACGCACGTCGCCGGCGGCGAAGACGCCGGGCCGGCTCGTCTCGAGTGCGAGCGGGTCGCGGTCGAGCGGCCAGCCGTCGGGCCGCTTGCCGCCGGGGAGGATGTCCGGCCCCGTGAGGATGTAGCCGGCGCCGTCGGTGAGGACGCGCTGGGATGGGCACCAGTCGGTGTTCGGCCGGCCGCCGATGCAGAGGAAGACGGCATCCGCGGCGTCGGTGCGCACCGCGCCGCCGGCGTCGGTCGTCGTCACGCCGGCGAGGCGGTCGCCCCTCGAGTGGAGCCCCGTCACCTGCGCCTCCAGGCGCACCTCGATCAGCGGATGCTGCCGGATCCGCTCGACGAGGTAGGCCGACATCGACTTGCCGAGGCGGTCGCCCCGCACCAGCATCGTCACCCGGGCGCCCGCGTTGGCGAAGTTGAGCACCGCCTGGCCGGCCGAGTTGCCGGCGCCGACGACGACGACGCCCTGCCCGGAACACTGCGCCGCCTCGCTGCGGCCGGCACCGTAGTAGACGCCGCGGCCGAGGAGCTCGTCGAGGCCGTCGAGCTCGAGCCGCCGCCATTCCATCCCCGCGGCCGCGAGCACGACCGAGGCGGTCACCTCGGAGCCGTCGTCGGCCACCAGCTCGACCTGCTGGTCGTGGTCGTTGAGGCGGCTGCCGCCGATGCCGCGCAGGAGCATCAGCTCCGCGCCGAACTGCTCCGCCTGCCGGCCGGCGAGGCGGGCGAGCTCGGCGCCGCCGATCCCGTCGGGGAAGCCGAAGAAGTTCTCGATCAGGGAGGTGTGCGACGCCTGCCCGCCCGGCACGTCGCGGTCGAACACGATCGTCGAGAGGCCGTCCGACGCGGCGTACACCGCGGCGGCGAGGCCGGCGGGCCCGGCGCCGATCACGGCGAGGTCGTAGTGGGAACGCCTCGGCGCGTCTCGATGGCTCCAGGCGGCGGCGAGCGCCTCGACGGTCACGCCGACGTGGTCCTGCTCGCCGTCGACGACCACCGGCAGCGGCGCGTCGCCAAGCCCCCGGCGCCCGAGCAGCCGCGCGGCCTCGGGCGAGCCGGCCTCGAGCCACTCGTGCGGCTGCGCGATGCGGGTGAGGAAGTCGCGCAGGCGATGGTGCTCGGGCTCCAGCCGCCGGCCGACGACCTGCACGGTCGGGCGGACCGGGCTCACGCCGCCGTCCTTCGGCCTACGCGGCCGAGAGGGCCCGGCGCCGGTCGAACCGCTCGATCCTGCTGCCGCCGGCCGCGGCGCGCTCCGCGCCGGTGTAGGCGGGATGGCAGCTCGAGCAGACGTCGACCGTCACCGTCGGAGCCGTCGAGCGGATGCTGAACGCAGTGCCGCAGGTCGCGCAGACGACGTCGACGAGGTGGGTCTGGGGATGCTGGGTCAAAGAGATCCTCCTTCGCTGGTGGCGGCGGAGGCTCGCGCCTGCGCCGCGCTCTATGGAGAGAACGACGGCAGGTGGACCGGTGTTCCCCGCGCTACCGGCTGTCAGGTCGCAGCTCCCACGGTCGCTCGCGCGCCTACCCTCCTGCTCGTGTCCCTGCATCGCCTGACGAAGGCGCAGGCCCGGCGGATCGCGGTCCGCGCCCAGCTGCTCGACGCACGGCGTCCGGCGGACCTGCTCGAGGTCGTCGGTCACCTGACATTCCTCCAGCTCGACCCGACCGCGGCGATCGCGCCGAGCGCCGACCTGGTCGCCTGGACGCGCCTGGGCGACGCGTACCGCCCGGCGCACCTGACGCAGGCGCTCGAGCACGACCGCACCCTCTACGAGGTGCGCGCCTTCGTTCGCCCGACGGCCGACCTCGGGCTCCACCTCGCCGCCATGGCGGCCTGGCCGTTCCCCGACGAGGACAAGCGGCACGTGTCGGTACCGGGGCCGCGTGCCCATCGCTGGCTCGCGGCGAACGACTCCTTCCGCAGGGACGTCCTCGACCTGTTGCGGAGGTCGGGGCCGCTGCTGTCGCGCGACGTCCCCGACACGAGCGTCGTACCGTGGGAGTCGAGCGGCTGGACCGGCAACCGCAACGTCACCCAGCTGCTGGAGTTCCTGAACGCCCGCGGGGAGGTGGCGATCGCCGGCCGCGTCGGCCGGCAGCGGCTGTGGGACCTCGCCGAACGCGTCTACCCGGCCGTCGAGGCCGTCCCGCTGGCAGAGGCCCGGCGGATCCTCGCCGTGCGCCGGCTGCGCGCCCTCGGCATCGCGCGGCCCGAGGTGGTCGGCGCCGGCGGCGAGCGGTACTTCGAGGAGGTCGAGGGAGAGCCCGCCGAGGTCGAGGGGGCCGCGGGCAGCTGGGTCGTGGATCCAGCGGCACTCGACAGGGACTTCGAGGGTCGTACGGCACTGCTGTCGCCGTTCGACCGGCTGGTCCACGACCGCGCCCGCGCCCAGGAGCTGTTCGACTTCGAGTACTACCTGGAGATGTACAAGCCGGCCCACAAGCGGCGCTGGGGCTACTTCGCGCTGCCGATCCTGCACGACGACCGGCTCGTCGGCAAGGTGGACGCAGCCGCAGATCGGAAGGCCTCGAGGCTGCGGGTGCACGCAATCCACAAAGACGTCCGCTTCACCCGGGCGACGACCCGGGCCGTCCACGCGGAGCTCGAGAGCCTGGCCTCCTGGCTGGGGCTCGACGCGGTGGATCTCCTGACTCCGTGAGCTTCCTGTTCGTGCCGGGACGGCGCGCAGTCACGCGAGCTGGCCGGTCGCGCGAGCCTCGACGGCGCTCGCGAACTCGTCGCCACGCGGCATCGTGAGGCCGAGGAGCGCGAACCCGCCGAGGCTCGTGACGTCGAGATCGGCCGGAAAGCCCGGCAGGATGACGCCCGGGTCGGCAGGCGTCCTGTAACCGGCGGCGCGCGGGCCGACGACGTGCAGCACGACCTGGAAGCTCTCGCGGAGCGTGAGCCCGCCGGTGCGGCCGACGTGCCCCGCCGACGTGCAGGCGGCACCGGCCAGCTCGGCCCACGACAGCGTGACCGGCGACCAGCGCCCGCCGCGCAGCAGGCGCGTGCGGGTCGAGACGGTGACCCCTTCGTCTCCGACTGCCAGGTCGACCGGCACGCCGCGAGTCCAGAGGGAGCCGAGCAGGCGCGAATCGGGCCACAGCCACCGTGCCTCGCGGCTTCCGAGCACGCCGTGGAAGCGCTCTTCAGCCACCGGCGCCGAATGCTACGCCGCCCGCCGCCGGGACGGCGACGGGCGGCTGCAGGTCCCCGGAGCTACGCGGCGGGCTCCGGCCTGATGATCCCGAACGTGGCGCCCTGCGGGTCGCGGAGGACGCCGATGCGCCCGACCTTCGGCACGTCCATCGGCTCCGCGAGGACGGCGCCGCCGAGCTCCTTCGCCTTCGCGGTCGTGGCGTCGGGGTCGCCCACCGCGACGTACGGCTGCCAGTGCGGCGGCACGGTCGCGTCCTGCAAGCCCATCAGGCCGGCGACGCCGGCCTCGCCGCGGTTGAAGATCCGGTAGCCGCCGTACTCGGGCCCCATGTCGGTGGCCGTCCAGCCGAACACCTCGCCGTAGAAGCGCTGCGCGCCGTCGACGTCGGTGGTTCCGAGCTCGTCCCAGACGAAGACGCCCTCGGAGGCCGGCCCCTCGCTCTGCGGCTCGTACGCGCTGACGTAGGCGCCCTGCGGGTCGGCGATGATCGCGATGCGCCCGATCTCGCCCATCTCGAACGGCCCGGCGGCGAGCTCGCCGCCTGCGCTCTTCGCCTTCTCGATCGTCTCGTCCACGTTCTCGACCCGGACGTGGCTCAGCCAGTGCGGCGGCGGCGCCCCCTCCATCGCCTTGCCGAAGCCGCCATGGCTCTGCCCGCCCGACGAGATCATCGCGTAGTCGGCCTCGCCCGGCTTGTACACCTCCGTCTCCCAGCCGAACAGCCGGGTGTAGAAGTCCTGCGCCTCGCCCGGGTCGTCCGAGACCTGCTCGTGCCATACGAACGTGCCCACCGTCGATGTGACTGCGCTCACCTTGCCGCCTCCTCAGTCGTTGTGATTGCGAGAGCTAGGACTGCGACCGCGGCCGGAACTCATCGCCCACCGCGCGTCGCCGAGGCTACTGGTCGAGCCGCGCCGCCTCGAGGTCGAGGTCGCGCTGGACCCGCTGGAGCACGTTGTCGTCGATCACCCGGTTGTTCCGCAGGGCGAGGAGCGCCGCGTGCTCGGCGTCGAGGAGCTGGCGCATCACGCGCTGGTAGGCCGCCGACTGCTCCTCGATCGCGCCGTCGTCGCCGTCGTCGAGCCGGGCCCGGAAGCGGTCGCGGCGGAAGCCGAAGGCGCCTCGCACGCGGTCGGCGGTCTCCGGCCGGACAGCCCCGTCGGCGAGGAGCTCCTCGAGCCGCGCGAGCGCGGCCTCGGCCGCCTTGATCCGCGCCTTCGCCTCCTCGCGCTCGGCGCTGCCGTCGTCGCCGATCCCGAGCACACGCAGCAGGCTCGGCAGCGTCAGGCCCTGCAGCACGAGCGTCGCGACGATCACGGCGAAGGTGAGGAACACGATCAGCTGCCGATCCGGGAAGCCGTTGGGCAGCGCGAGGGCGGCGACGAGCGAGACCGCGCCGCGCATCCCCGCCCAGGAGAGCAGCAGGGGCCACTGCCAGGGCGGGTAGGGGTCGCGCTCGCGAACGGCGCGGAAGGCCCAGCGGGGCAGGTAGGTGAAGATCGGGACCCACACGAGCCGCACCAGGATCACGGTCGCGCAGACGAGGGCCGCGTACGCCGCGAGCCTCGGGGAGGAGATGCCGGTGATGGCGTCGACGATGCGGTGCAGCTGCAGTCCGACGAGCACGAAGAGGAGCGCGTTGACGAGGAAGACGAGGATCTCCCAGAACGCGTCACCGGAGAGCCGCGTGCGCTCGGTCGTCAGCTCCGGCGTGTGCCAGCCCATGTAGACGCCGATCGTCACCGCCGCGAGCACGCCGGAGACGCCGGCCGCGGCCGCCGGAAGATAGGCGAGGTAGCCGCTGAGCACGGCGATGGCGATCTCCACCGGCGGGTCGTCGAGGCGCCGCCGCACCTGCCCGACGAGCCAGCCGACCGCGAGGCCGATCGCGATCCCGCCGAGCACGTTGAGCACGATCCGCCCCGACGTGTCGAGGAGCGAGAACGACGCTCCGAGAGCGGCGCCGACCGCCGCCTTGTAGAGGACGAGCGCGGTGCCGTCGTTGACGAGGCTCTCGCCCTCGATCAGCGAGAGGATCCGCCGAGGTGCGCCGAGCCGCGAGGCGATCTCCGTGGCCGCGAGCGCGTCCGTCGGCGAGACGATCGCTCCCAGCGTGAACGCTCCTGCCCACGGGAGCCCGATCCACTCGTGCGCGGCGATCGCCACCGCGGCCATCGTGGTCGCGACGAGGCCCAGGGCGAGGAGCGAGATCGGCCGCTTGTTGGCGCGCAGGTCGCGGAGCGAGGTGAAGAAGGCGCCCGAGTAGAGGAGCGGCGGCAGCACGGCGACGAGCACGACGTCCGGCGGCAGCGAGACGTGCGGCAGACCGGGAACGAAGCTGAGCGCCACCCCGCCCAGGACGAGCAGGATCGGGAGCGGCAGTCGCAGCGTCGGCGAGAGCGCGAGCAGCGTTCCGACCGCCACGAGCAGTGCGAGAAGCTGGAGATCCTCGTGGGATCCGAAGTGCACGGCGCGAGCTTATGGGCCGTAGAGGGGGCACACTCCGCGTTCCCGGCCGGAGCCGTCGGAGCGTGACAAGCTGCGCGTCGGCACGACTCCCGCACTGCGACGAAATGGAGCCAACCGATGAACGCGAACAAAGCGCTCTGGGAGAAGGGCGACTTCACTCGCATCGCCGAGAGCATGAGAGAGAGCGGCGACGAGCTCGTACGGAGCCTCGGCATCACCGAGGGGCTCGACGTCCTGGATCTCGGCTGCGGCGACGGCACCACGGCATTGCCCGCCGCGAGGCTCGGGGCGAACGTTCTCGGTGTCGACATCGCGAGGAACCTGGTCGACGCCGGGAACGAGCGCGCGCAGAAAGAGGGGCTCGCCAACTGCAGGTTCCAGGAGGGCGACGCGTCGGACCTGCGCGAGCTCGAAGACGACAGCTTCGACCTCGTCGTCAGCATCTTCGGAGCGATGTTCGCGCCGAAGCCGTTCGACGTGGCGAAGGAGATGGTGCGCGTGACGCGGCCGGGCGGCAGGATCGTCATGGGCAACTGGATCCCCAACGACCCGACGTTCGTGGCGCAGCTCCTGCGGATCAGCTCGGCCTACTCGCCGCCGCCGCCCGAAGGCTTCGTCAGCCCGATGACCTGGGGAGTCGAGGCGAACGTGACCGAGCGGTTCGCGAGCGCCGGCGTGGCCGAGGACAGGATCTCGTTCGCGAGAGACACCTACACGTTCGACTATCCGGGACCGCCCGTCGACTACCTCGCGCTCTTCAGGAGCTACTACGGGCCGACCATGACGGCCTTCGGCGCCGCGGAGGCCGACGGCAGGGCGGCGGACTTGCAGGACGAGCTGGAGGTCCTGTTCGCCGAGAAGAACGCGAGCTCGAGCGAGGGCGCGACCTCGATCCCCGCGACCTTCCTGCGCGTCTCGGTCGCGCTGTAAGACGAGCGACGGGAGGCGCGAGATGGGCGCTGTGTGCGTGCACGAGTTCATGAGCCTCGACGGAGTGATCGACGCGCCGACATGGACCTTCGAGTACGGCTTCGACCCGCGGATGGCGGCGGCCATCGCCTCGGTGACGGAGCGCTGCCGGGGCATCCTGCTCGGGCGTACGACCTACGAGATGTTCGAGCCGGCGTGGTCCACGCGGACCGTGCAGGACGATCCGGGGGCGCCGTTCTTCAACGACACCACCAAGTACGTCGTCTCCGGAACGCTCGAGACTGCGACCTGGAGGAACTCCGAGATCGTCGGGCCGTACCACGCCGACGCGGTTCGGCGGTTGAAGGCAGGTCTCGACGGCGATCTCTACGTCAGCGGCAGCGGCACGCTCGTGCGTGCGATGCTCGCCGACGGCCTGGTCGACGAGTTGCACCTGTTCGTCTACCCGCTCACCCGCGCGTCGGGCCCGAGGCTCTTCGCCGACGGCGCCGAGCCCGCGAAGCTGTCGCTCGCGGCCTCCGAGTCGTACGAGAACGGCGTGGTCTACCTGGCCTACCGGACCCTCGTGGAGACGGGGCAGACCTAGCGCCGGCGCTGTGTTCCCGCTCGAACGGCGGCGGGGCACCTGACGGTGGTGCGGCCGAGCCTGAAACGCGCGCCCCGCTAACGCGAGGCTAACCCGTCTTCACCGAAACCGGCCGGAGGCCGTACCGTCCGAGCGCGTGGCTGCGTTCCTTCTCGGTGGGTCGCGTGACCGTCGCCGTGGCAGCCCGGTAGGAGCTCGTGCTCTTTCTGCCGTTCCTGCTCTTCGTGCTCTTCCTCTTCGTCGCGATGTCGTTCGCGCGGCGCGCGTCTCTGCGCCGGGCGGAGTACGAGGAGGAGCTCGCACGCGAAGCGGCTGCGCGTGGTCCCGCCCGGGCGGGCGAGGACGACTACCACGAGGAGTCGCCGTTCGGGGCGTCGCCGTTCGGGGGACTGCTCGAGAGCCTCATGACCCGGGCCGGCGCACGCTCGTACACCTACGACCCCGCGAGCGGCCGTTGGGTCGACGTCTCGGACCAGCAGCCCGCCTCGCCTCCGGGCAAGGATCAGGATGCGCCGC
>JBBWZD010000172.1:0-5596 GCA_039648875.1 Actinomycetota bacterium | reverse complement strand
GAAGATCTCGCGGCGTTCGTAGAGCTCGTCGCACCAGGCGGTCTCGTAGCCGGCCACGCGTGCGTGCAGCACGAGGTCGTGGTTGCGGCCTGCGACCGCGATCGGGTCGAACTGGATCGACCCGAGCTTCCGGAAGACCTCGAGCACGGCTTCGGGGCCTCCCTTCAGCGACCGCGGGGGTGCCAGAAAGTGCCGCGCGAGGAGAAAGCGCCGCGCCGCCTCAGCAGTGACCTTCACCTGGAGGACTGCCGGGTCAGCTCACGTGTTGGATGTCGTCTGGAGGGCGCAGCCACGAATGTCGCCGCTCCTTCCACACCGACCTCGTCGGCGCAGGGAAGAAAGGATTCGCGTGTCGAGTGCTCACGAGCGGGATCGTAGACACGGTCGGCTCCGGACACGCTCTGCTTGCCCTGAGCGGAGGAGGGACCGTCGCCCGACCTGCTCACATCCTCCGATGCGTGAGCGTGATGTAGGCCCGGCGGTCGGGCCGCTCTTCACCGGGTCGAACGGCCCGGGGGTGGACCAGCTCGGGGGTTGTGCTCGGTCCAGCGCACGGGCCCACCGTCGATCGAGAAGTCGACCTCCTTCACCTGTGCAGGAGGCAGCCTGTGGACGGATTGGCGCGAAGCTGACGCCCTGCCTCGGCGCGCCCTGAACCCGGGCGAAATGTGCTTCAGCATCATGCGCGACTGAGCCGATCACACACCGCCACACGCTTCGTTTCCGAGGTGACAACGAAACCCGCGATGTGCGGCGAGGCCCGTGCTAGGCGGCGAGCGCGTTGTCCAGCGCCTGAAGGGCGTTGAACGTGCGCGATTTGATCGTGCCTAGTGGAGCGTCGAGGCGCTCCGCGATCTCCACCTGGGTCAGCCCCGCGAAGTACGCAAGCTCGAGCACCTCGCGCGCGGGCGGCGTGAGTCGGGCAAGGCCTTCCTGAATCCAGGCCCGCGTTGGCATTGCGGTCATCGCTTCGTCTTCGGCAGCCGCGACTTCATCTGTTTGGAGCTCGAGTGAGTCGGACGTGTGACGCTGTTGGCGACGGACTTGATCGACGGCCCGGCGGTGAACGAAGGTGAGTAGCCAGAAGGACGGCTTCGCCAGCGAGGCGCGGTAGCTGTCGGCTTGCCGCCAGGCTGCGAGGAACGCCTCTTGGACTGCGTCCTCAGCCAGGCCGCGGTCGCGAAGTACCCGGAATGCGAGCCCGAAAGCGCAACCGGCATGGCGTCGATAAAACTCCCTGAATGCACCATCGTCGCCACCGGCCATCAGCGCCAGCAACTGCTGATCGCGAAGGACGGCTGGTGAGACAGTGGCGAGGCCCATACACCGGTAGAGACACCGCTCCCGCCACGCGTTACAGGGTCGAGGGCGCTTCGCGACTCCATGCGACGTCCGAACCTCGAAGTAATCACCCGAGCGGGCCGAGACTTCTCATGTCCGGCCGGCGTTGTACGGCCACAGCCTTGAGAGAATCGAACGAGAAGCTCAGGCACGGCCCTGCGCACGTTCCGAGTCAGCCGACCTCTGTCGAGGGAGATCTCCTCGTCCGCCTGCAGGCCGGCGATGAGGAGGCTTTCCGCGGGCTGCTGGCCGACCTCGGGCCTGCGATGCTGCGCGTGGCCGACTTCTACTCGCGAGACAGCCAGGTCGCCGCCGAGATCGTGCAGGAGACATGGGTTGCCGTCCTGCGCAGCCTCGATGCCTTCGAAGGTCGCTCCTCGCTGCGAACCTGGGTCTTCACGATCCTTGCCAACTGCGCAAGGCGTCGGGCAAAGAGCGAGGCCCGCAGCGCACCCTTCTCGTCGCTGGACGGCGGCGCTCGAGAAGAGAGTGAACTGAATCGCTTCTTCGCCGCGAACCATCCGCGCTGGGCCTCCTGCTGGGCGACGATCAACACCCGCTGGGAGGCGCTACCCGAAGAGGCGCTGTCGAGAGCGGAGGCGGATGCTGCGATGATCGAGACGCTGAGGGCGCTGCCGCCAAACCACTCGGTCGTGATCACGCTTCGGGACATCGAGGGCTGGAGCTCGCAAGAGGTATCCACGCTCCTTCGGATCACCCCCGGCAACCAGCGCGTTCTGCTGCACCGAGCGCGGCTGGCCGTTCGACGTGCGCTCGAGCAGACACTCGACGGCGAGCGACGACTCTGATGCTGACCTGTCGGCAGATCTACGACCTGCTCACCGAATACGACGAGGGGGGGCTGACCACGAGCGAGCGACGGCAATTCGAGTCGCACGTCGTCATTTGCCCCCCCTGCCGCGGCTTCGTCAGCCAGATGCGCTTGACGCGAGACTTGCTTGGAGACGGATCGGCGCCGGGGCTTCCTCCCGAGCTCGAGGACTCGATCGTCGGCGCTTTCCAGACCTGGAAGCAGCGGCGTTGGTAAACGCCTACAAGTTCCTTGCCTCGGGAGCGGTCGGGCTCTTCAGCCGTCACAAGTGGCCGACACCCGCAGGCGGCGTTCCCGGTGAGTGGGTTCGCGTCGAGGGCGAGCTCCGGCCCTGCTTGAGCGGCATCCACGCGTGCTCAGCGTCCCGCCTCGTGGACTGGCTGGACGAAGAGTTGTGGGAGATCGAGCTCGGCGCTCCCGTACTCGAGGACGACGGTGAGCTCCTCGCGCCGGCTGGGAGGCTGCTGCGTCGAATCGACGGCTGGGACGAAGGCTGCGCGCGAGCGTTCCTCAGCCACTGTCTCGACAGCACAATCGTACTCGCCGCCGAATCGCTCAGCAGAGTAGGGCGAGAGCGGGACGCGCAGCAACTCACCGCGTCGCGGTGGGGACCCGACAGCGAGCGGTCGGTGCTCGAGCTAGCACGCAGCTTCGAGGACGATCCTGCGAGCCCGTTGCTCTTCTTGGCCGATGTGACGCGGCTCGAGCGTGGCGGCCGACCCGAACTCCCGGACGTAGCCCCCGCCGCCGACGCCGGCGGCCCCACGCCCTTCGCGCTCGCGGCGAACCTGGGCTATGTCTGTGCGCACATCACCGCACAGCTTGCCGAACAGGAGAGCGCAGGAAGCTACGAGGAGAGGTTCCTCGGCGAACGCCTGAGCCAGTCGCGCTGGCTCGCCCATCGGCTGCTACTCCACGGCTGATCCGGACGCCCAGTCGCAGAGCTGTCGGCCCCTCGGCCACGGCCTTCACGTCGATGGTGGAATGTCTGCCGGAGCGAGGAACCTTCCGCCGTTCCTGAAAATATTGATGAACCGATTCTCCTTTTGCCGACGAACAACGCGTAACCAACCGGAAGCAACGGAGAGGATCATCTGTGTTCAGGAAGCGCCTTATGCTGTACGTGGCACTCGCCATCGGGATCGCGTCTGTTTTGACCGCGGCTGCGCTCGCGACGAGTAGCAAGACCCGTTTCGAAGCAACGCTCGCGCCGATTCCGCACAACCCGATCGCTGATGGCGGCTCGAATGTGACGGGTACCGCGAGCCTGAAGGTGACGGGCACTGAGGTGCACGTCAACATTCATGTTCGCGGCCTTACGCCGAACCTGCCGCACGCAATGCACATCCACGGGATCCTGGGAGACGCCAACGTGTGTCCGCCCGCGACCGCCGACACCAGCGGCGACGGCCTGATCAGTCTCGAAGAGGGCGCGCCGTTCTACGGGCCGGTCGACACGTCGTTCACGACCAGCGGCGACACCTCCGCCGCAAGCGGTCTCGCGCTGGAGCGCTTTCCGGTCGCCGATGACGAGGGCAACTTGAACTACAACCGCACCTTCACGATCCCGCAGAATGTCCTCGACAGCCTCGGCTCACTGCACATCGTCGTGCATGGATTGGCTCTCGATGGCAACTCCACCGGCCCCGTCGGTGGGTACGACACGCTGTTTGAGGCTGTTCTGCCGGTCGCGTGCGGAGAAATCTCTGGCAAGTAAATAGCAGCGCGTCAGCGGAATTTCGTCTGGGTCGTCGCGGTGTCGGGCGCCCAGACGAAGTCCGCGAGCCCGGTCTCTCGTCCGCGGTTCGCGCCTGCGTTCGAGTTCGACGATTGTGCGAGCGCGCGACCCGGCCAACTCATATCCGCGCGGCAGATCGGTTTCCGACCCCGGCCGGATCGCGGGGCGGGCCTAGCGTTCGAGCAGGTCTTGCCTCGCCGCCGTGTCCGCGCCGGGCGTCGCGATCGTCGTCCCACATCTCTAGCGCCGGCAGGCGCGGCGCCCTCCGTAAGCTCGCCGAGCGGCTCAAGTCGCAGCTCGCCGCAGCGACGGCGTGACGCGAGATGCCTGACCGCGCTCGGTCCACAGAGCTCGACGCGCGTCGCATCGGCGAGCAGCTCGGCATGACTGGACCTCGGCGCCCTTTGTCGTCGATCAGCTCAGGAGACGGATGGAGGTCGAGCTCGAGCACGGCCTCCGCGATGCGCGCACGAACGTGACAGACGACGATCCGATCGTGACGGCCAAGATCGCGCTGGCGCACCTGAACGAATTCGCTGACTACACGCGCCTCGAAGGAATCGAAGAAGAGGCGCGCCGGAAGAATCCCTATGGCGAGGCGGCACGTTTAGGCTAGGCGCGATGGATGGCGGTCGGCAGTCGCAGGTGAGCTTGAACGCCCTGTTGGCGGCGGTCGAGGCGGCTCCGCCGGTTGCTGCGGTCGACGTGCTGGCCGCCGAGCTGGCGGAGGCCATCGGTGCCCGCGAGGTCAGCTTCCTGATCGCCGATTTCAGCGGCAGGTCGCTGATCCGGCTCGGTCACTCGGGGGGAGTGGGGGCGCTGCGCCTACAGGGGAAGGAGACAGCGGAGCGGGTGCCGCTCGTCGGCACGCCGCAGGGGCGGGCGTTGGCGGCCCAGGCGGTCGAGGTGGTGGTCGAGGACGACTGCTCCCGGCTGTTCGCGCCGGTGACCAGCCGCGGTGAAGCGGTCGGTGTCCTGGAGTTGGCGCTGGATGACCTGCCGGCTGCGCAGACGGTGGCCGACGTGGCCATGGCGGCGCACTTCTTGGCCTATGTCGTCATCGCCAACCGCCGCTACACCGACCTCTTCGAGTGGGGACAGCGCTCGATCCCGTTGTCGCTCGCGGCGGAGATCCAGCATCGGCTGTTGCCCGGTGCCTTCACGTGCGAGGCCGGGCAGTTCACCCTGGCCGCGTGGCTGCAGCCGGCGGGTGAGATCGGCGGCGACACCTTCGACTTCTCGCTGGATCGCGACACTCTGCATCTGTCGATGACCGACGCCATGGGCCACACGATGGAGGCTGCTCTGTTGGCGACGGTGCTGGTCGGAGGTCTACGCAATGCGCGCCGGCGGGGGGTAGACCTTGCGGAGCAGGCGCGGCTTGCCAACGACGCGCTCGCCGACCAGGTCACCGAGGAGCAGTTCGTCACCGGCCTGCTCGTGCGCATCGACCTGGCCGGGGCCACGGCCGGAATCGTCAACGCCGGTCACCCGCCGCCGTTCCGGGTGCGGGACGGGCGGGTCGAGCAGATTCAGTTGCAGGCCGATCACCCATTCGGGATGACGCGCGGGGGCGGCCATCGCGTGCAGGTCCTGCCGCTGGAGGTGGGCGACCGGCTGATGTTCGTCACCGACGGAATGCTGGAGCGCGACGCCGAGCTCGTGAATATCTCCGCCATCCTGGC
>JBBWZD010000171.1:0-13421 GCA_039648875.1 Actinomycetota bacterium | reverse complement strand
CACGCTCGCGGAGCTCGCGGCGCCGGCGCGGATCCCGCCGCCGGAGGGCGTACCTCCGAACCTCGCGCGGCTCGTGATGCGCTGCCTCGCCGAGGAGCCTGCCGCGCGGCCGCCCTCGGCGGCGGAGCTCGCCCACGAGCTGGCGGCGCTCCTGCCCGACGGGCGGACGCTGGCGCTGCCGGATCACCCGTCGCAGCGGGCGACGCAGATCCTGGCTCCGCGGGAAACCCGGCCGCGGCGGCCGCGCGCCACGCTCGTGCTCGCAGCCGTCGCCGTCGCCGCCGTCCTGGCGGGCGCGGCCGCCGCGCTCGCCCTCGGCTTCGGATCCGGGTCGGGAGAATCGGGTTCGGGGAGGACGGTGCCGCTCGCGCGGGTCGCGCCCGTGCCGCACGCCGTCACCGCGCAGGAGCAGGCCCGCGCGATCGCGGCCTGGCTCCGCCGGCACTCTCGCTAGCCGGAGACGGCCTGCGGCTCCGGCGCGACGGGAGCCGCCCGCAGCGCCCGCTCGATCCACGGGGTCGCCCGCAGCCGCTCGAACGTCTCCTGCGCCTCGTCGAGCAGCGGCTGTGCCTCGTCGGCACGCCCGTGCGCCTCGAGCCACTCGCCGTGCTCGAGCTGCGTGACGGCGAGGTCGAAGACGAAGTCGAACTCGCGGAAGAGGCCGGCGGCGCTGCGGAAGCCGTCGTCGACGCCGTCGTCGATCCCGCGCGCAGCGGCGAGCTTGGCATGCAGCCGCGCTGCGTTGGCCTGCAGGAACGGCGTCAGGTCGCCGGGATCGAGGGAGTCGGGAATCGCCAGCAGCTCTTCGACCCTCTCCAGGTCCGGGAGGGCGAGGGCGGCCTCGATCCCCTCGACCAGCCCCCTCTTCATGCTCGTGTCCGTGATCGAGAGCTCGCCCCGCAGCGAGAACGCACGCTCGGCCGCGGCGAGCGCCTCGGGGTGGCGCCCTTCGGCGCGGAGGACGCGCGCCTCCACTGCCGCATAACTGGCCCTGGCCTGCGGACTCTCGCTGTCGCGCACCCGCACGCCCGCAGCGAGCACGGCCCGCGCCGGCCCCAGCTCGCCGCGCTCGCAGTGGATCAGCCCGACGTGGAGGAGCTGCGCCCGCGCCCCCTCGCTCGTCGCCTGCGGCCCGGCGGCGGCAGCCTTCGCCTCCGCCTCGTCCCAGCGGCCGAGCAAGATGTGGTGGATGAGCACTCCGGTCGCCAGCTCCGACTCCCAGCGCCGGTCGCCGCGGCGGCGGGCGAGCGCGAGCGTGCGCTCGCCGAGATCGAGTGCCTCGGCGAAGCGGTCGGATGCCTCGAGCACCACGGCGAGGTTGTTCTCGGCGCGGAGGGCGCTCGCGTAGAGCTGCTCGGTGTGCGCCCTCTCGGCCGCCGCCTCGAGCAGGATCCGCGCTTCGGCCAGCCGGCCCTGCTGCAGCACCACGAGGGCCTTGCTCGTCAGCGCCTCGACGAAGACCTCGGGCAGCAGCAGCCGCTCGGCGAGGGTGAGGGCGCGCTCGAGCGGCACTGCGGCGGCCTCGCCCCGGCCGCGCAGCACCCGCAGGCGACCGAGCTGCGCCAGCGCCGCCGCCAGCTCCGCGCCCGGCTCTCCGCGCTCGAGGTCGGCGACCGCCTGCTCGAGGCGTGCCGCCGACTCGTCGATCCGTCCTTCGAGGAGGTCGACATCCGCCAGCGCTGCCAGCGCGCGCGCGACGCCGCGACGATCGACCGCGTCCGAGCGCAGGCGGAGCGCGTGCTCGATTCGCTCACGTGCCTCCTCCGGCCGGTTCGCGAGCACCGCGAGCCGCCCGGCCTGCTCGAGGAGGTCCGCCTCCACGAGCGGCTCGTCGGCGAGCTCCGCGGCCTGCTCGTAGTAGCGGCGGCCTTCCTCCGGCGCGCCGAGAGACGCAGCACGCTCGCCCGCCCGGGTCAACATCTCCCCTGCCTTGACGCGGATCAACGGGGCATCGTCGGCGTCCGGGGCGGTCTCGAAAGCGGCGACGTAGTGAGAGGCGAGCACCTCGGCCACCTCCTCCTCCGCGAAGGCCGCCTCGACGTGCGCCGCGGCGGCGAGATGGCGGCTCTTGCGCTCGCGCTTCGGCAGCGTCTCGTAGGCGACGTGGCGGACGAGGTCCTGGAGAAAACCGTACTGGCCGCGCTCCGGCGAGCGCGGGTCCGACTGGATCGAGAGCACCTCCTTGCGCACGAGCGAGGAGAGCAGCGGCTCGAGCTCCTCCCGCGGCACGCCCGACAGCGCGGCCAGCGCCTGGACGGTGAACGTCTTGCCGAGTACCGCCCCGTCCTGGAGCAGGCGCCGCTCCTCGGGCGACAGGCCGTCGAGGCGGGCGGCGATCAGCGCCTGCAGCGTCAACGGCACCTCGAGCGTCTCGATCTCGCCTTGCGGGCGGTACACCGCGCCCTCCTCGGCGACCAGCCCGCGGTCGAGCAGCATCCGCACCGTCTCCACCGCGTACAGGGGCACTCCCTCGGCTCGCGCCAGGATCTGCCCCCGCAGCCGCTCGGGCAGGCCGGGCACGAGCCCCTCGAGCAGCTCCTGCATCGCCGCGGCGGAGAGCGGCTCGAGGTAGAGCGAGCTGAAGTTGCGCTGGCCGGCGCCCCAGCCGGGGCGGCGCTCGTGCAGCTCGGGGCGCGCAAGGGTGATCACGTAGAGCGGGAAGTCGCGCGACCACTCGAGCAGGTGCTCGACGAAGTCGAGCAGGCTCGCGTCCGCCCAGTGCATGTCCTCGAACGCGAGGACCGTCGGCTGGACGGAGGCGAGCCGCTCGAAGAACAGGCGCCACGCGGCGAAGAGGTCCTGGCGGTCGCCCGTCGCGGCCTCGTCCAGTCCTAGCAGGTGCGCGAGCCGCGGCTCCACGAAGGACCGCTCCTCGGGATCGGGCAGGTGCTGCTCGACCATCTCGCGCAGCTTCTGCCGCGCCGCGCCCGGCTCCTCGTCCTCGCCGATGCGGGCGCGCATGCGCACCATGTCGGCCAGGGCCCAGTACGCGACCCCCTCCCCGTAGGCGAGGCAGCGGCCGCGATGCCAGAAGACGGGCTCGACGATGCCGTCGAAGTACTTGTAGAACTCCCACGCGAGGCGGGACTTGCCGATGCCGGCGATGCCGGTCACCGAGACCAGGTGCGCCCGCCCGTCCTGCGCCGAGCCGTGGAAGAGGTCCTTGATCAGCTTCAGCTCGCGGTCGCGCCCGACGAAGGGCGCCTCGAGGCCCGCGGACTTGAGGGTACCGCCGACGCCGGAGACGACCCGGAGCGCACGCCAGAGGGGCACCGGCTCCGACTTGCCTTTCAGCTCGTGCTCGCCCGCGCTCTCGTAGACGAGAGCCTGCTCGGTGGCCCGCTTCGTGGCCTCGCCCACGAGCACCGCTCCCGGCTCCGCGGCCGACTGCACCCGCGAGGCGGTGTTGACGAGGTCGCCGGCCACCATGCCCTGGCCCTCGGCGCCGATCGTCACGGCCGCCTCCCCGGTGAGCACGCCGGCCCGCGCCTGCAGCGCCGGGTCGAGGTCGGGCACGGAGGCGACCAGGTCGAGCGCCGCCCGGACTGCCCGCTCGGCGTCGTCCTCCGTCGCGACCGGCGTGCCCCACACCGCCATCACCGCGTCGCCGATGAACTTCTCCACCGTGCCGCCGTAGCGGCCGACGAGCGTGCGGGCGAGCTCGAAGTAGCCGCTGAGGAGCTCGCGCGTCTCGTCGGCGTCGCGCGCCTCCGAGGCGGCCGTGAAGCCGACGAGGTCGGCAAAGAGGACGGAGACCAGGCGGCGCTCGGAGGCCGGCGCGGGCCGTGGGGCCGCCCGCGGCGGCGGCGCGCTCGTCGGGGCGGCGGCGCCAAGCGGCGCGCCGCACTCGCCGCAGAACTTCTGCCCGGGCGAGTTCGCGGCCCCGCAGGAGGAGCAGACGGCGGCCAGCGGCCCTCCGCACTCGCCGCAGAACTTCTGCGCAGCGGAGTTCTCCGCGCCGCAGTGCGAGCACGTCGTCACGTACGAGCAGCCTAGTCTGCGCAGAGGCCGGCGACCAGACCGAGACCGCTTCCTTGCGCGAGCTCGAACAGCGCACGGACGGGTTCCGCCGGCTGCGGGCGGGCGAAGTGGAAGCCCTGGGCGAGGTCGTACCCGAGCAGCTGCAGCCGCCGCGCTTGGTCCTGCGTCTCGACGCCCTCCGCCACCACGTCGAGCCCGAGGGCGTCGGCCATGCGCTCGACCGCCGTGAGGATCGCGCCGTCGTCGCCGGCCTGCCCCAGCGCGGCAACGAACGTGCGGTCGACCTTGAGCGCGTCGATCGGGAAGCGCCGCACGTAGCTCAACGACGAGTAGCCGGTCCCGAAGTCGTCCAGGAACACCCGCACGCCCAGGCGCCTGAGGGCGAGCAGCGTCTCGAGCGACTCGTCTGTCTCCTCCATCGTGACGCTCTCGGTGATCTCCAGGACGAGCCGGGCCGGATCGAGCTCCGCCCCCCGGAGGATCGAGGCCACCACCCCCGCCAGATCCCGCTGGCCGAACTGCCGCGCGGAGAGGTTGACGGCGACGAACGGCGCCCGCGCCTGTCCGTCGCCGGCGGGCCACGTCAGCGCCTCCCGGCAGGCCTGCTCCAGCACCCAGCGTCCGATCGGGACGATCAGGCCCGTCTGCTCGGCGAGGGGGATGAACTGGCCCGGCGGCACGAGCCCCCGCTGCGGGTGCCGCCAGCGCAGCAGCGCCTCGGCGCCGACGAAGGCGCCGGCCCGCTGCGAGAAGATCGGCTGGTACTCCAAGGCGAGCTCCCCGCGGTCGAGGGCCCGGCGGAGCCCCGACTCGAGGTCGATGCGCCCCGCGTCCGCGAACCGGATGGACTCGTCGAAGACGACGCTTCCTTCGCCGCGCTTTGCCCGGTACATCGCCGCGTCGGCGCTCGCGATCAGCTCCTCGGGCGGCGTGTGGCGCGAGGTGGTGAGGGCGATGCCGACGCTCGCGCCGAGGGCGAGCTCCCTCGCGCCGATGCGGAACGACGCACCCACGGTCTCCCTGATCCGCGCGGCGAGCGTCAGCACCTCGCGCTCGCTCGCGACGTCCTCGCAGAGGATCGCGAACTCGTCACCGCCGATGCGGGCGACGACGTCGTGCCGCCGCACCGCGAGCTCCAGCCGGCGCGAGGCGAGCACGAGGAGCTGGTCGCCGACCTGGTGGCCGAGCGAGTCGTTCAGCAGCTTGAAGCCGTCGAGGTCGACGAAGAGCACGGCCACCGTCGAGTCACCGCGGCGCAGGCGCTCGAGCGCGCGGTTGAGGTGGTGCAGGAAGACGGCGCGACCGGGCAGCCCCGTCAGGGGCTCGCGCAGCATCTGCTCGTTCGCGCGCCAGCTCACGATGCTCGCGGCACTCGAGGCGAGCACGAAGCCGCCGTGGATCAGGGCCCAACGCCAGGGGTGCGCGATCGCGTTGCCGTGGTCGTAGACAGTGCCCGGTGCGACCGCGCCCAGGAGCCCGTGGTGGACGATCACGTACGTCAGGGCGAGCAGGAACGGCGTCCAGTCCTGGTAGAGGATCAGGATCGGGATCACCACGAAGAAGTGGAAGTGCGCCTCGGTCGTCCCGTTCCAGAGGTAGACCAGCAGCGCCGAGCACGTGACGAGCCCGGCCGAGGCCAGGATCGTGCGAGCCCTGCGCCCGAGCTGCTCGGAGCTCGCCAGCGCGGCGGCCGCTGCGACGATGCTGACCTCGAGCGCCGGCGCGAGCAGGCCGAAGCCGCGCAGGACGCCGAAGCAGTACAGGCCGGCGACGTGGAGCCACAGCAGCGTCACGATCCACCGGTGCCGCCGGCGCCAGTCGCGCTCCGGGAGGAGCTGGCCCTGCGGCAGCGCCGCCCCGGCTCGACGGATCGCGCGGGCGACCCGCGGATGCCCCCGCAGCGCCTGGCCGAGCCGGCGTTGCCCGTGCCTCCGGGCACGCACAGGAGTCGGCGCCGCAGTCACCGTCTTGTTATCGGCGTGTGGGCGCCTGGTCCGTCCCCCAGGCGGGGGAGGGGGAGGGCCGGCGCCCGCCGAGGAAGCGCGGCCGGAGCAGGAGCGCGAGGAAGGTCCCGAGGGTGATGACCTGCTCCACCGTCATGACGATGCCGGCCCAGTGCTGGTCGGCGAGCGGGCCGAGGCCGAACAGGCGCCGGGGCTGCTCGACGTACGGCGTGTAGAGCGCGCGCCCGGCGAACAGCACCGGGTGGACGGCGAGGTGCGCGACGGCGAAGAGCGAGGCGGCGTAGAGCACGCGCCCGCCGACGTCGAGGCGCCCGTGCCGCGCGGGGTCGACGAGCTGGATCCAGATAAGCGTGCCGACGGCGAAGAAGGAGAGGTGCTCCAAGTCGTGGAGCCACGGCCGCTCGAGCGAAGCGTCGTAGAAGCGAGGCACGTGCCAGAGCGCGATCGCGAGCGCCCAGAGCGCGAACGACGGCGTCGGCCGCACGAGCAAGCCGAGGAGGAGCCGCAGCGGCCGACGCGTCGCGACGGCGCGCAGCAGCGGGCGGGGCACCAGGAAGAAGGTGAGGGGGCCGCGGAGCGACACGACGAGCAGCGCCGGTGCCACGTCGCCGAGCAGGACGTGCTGGAGCATGTGGGCCGAGATGAGGTAGTCGTCGGCCACCGCGTCCAGGGGCGACACCAGCGCGAGGGTCAGGACGGCGACGCCGAGCGAGAAGAGGACGGCGCGCGACCAGCCGGCGTGGTCACTGCGGCCGCGGGCCCGGAGCCGCAGGAACGCGCGCGCGAAAAGCACCAGTGCGACGCCTGCGGAGGCGAGCACGGGCCAGGAGAGCTGCCAGTCGGCGAGGATCGGTGCGGCGCTCACATCCCGGGAATCGGCCCCGAGAGCGGGCGACTTGAGCGGCGTTGCTGCGACGAGGCCCGGCCGCCGATGTGGCGGCGGCCGGGCCCGGGAGTGGCGGCTACGCCCTCAGTGGCCGAGCGCCTGGCAGGCCTTCTTCTGCGTCTTGTACGTCGCGTTGAAGGCCTTGCGGGCCTGCTGCTGCTGCGTGTCGAACGCCTGCTGCGCGGCCTCGGTGGGATGCGTGGCCTCGAACGCCTTCCTCGCGGCCTGCTGCTGCTGGTGGAACTGCTTCTTCGTCAGGTTCAGCGCCTTCAGGCAGGCCCTGCGCTGCGCGATGGCCGCCTTCTGAGCCTGCTTGCAGGCCTCGCGGCCGGCTTCCTGCTGGGCCTGGAAGGCCTGCCGCGCCGCGTCCTGGGCCGCCCCGAACGCTTCCTGCGCGGCCTCCGACGGGTGCGTCGCCTTGAAGGCTTCCCGGTCGGCGCGCTGCTGCTGGTCGAAAGCCTGCCGTGCCTGCACGAGCGCCTGGACGCACGCCGAGTGCGCGCTCCGAGGCGTGTCCGGCCCCTTGCGTGCAGCCGTTGCGCCCGACGCGGCGAGCAGGGCCGTGGCCACCAGCGTCACCGCCAGCGACATGATCGAGATCTTGCGCATGCGTCATCCTCCGAGGTTGCGGGCCGACAGAGACACCGTCGGCACGGGGCGCGCGCGCCGCGATCCCTCCCGCGAGTGAGCGCCCGGCAGGACCGCGTCAGGAACCTTCGAGGCGGTCGAGGCGGAGGTTGATCTGCCGCAGCTCCTGCAGGATCTCCTCCTGCCTGTCCTTCGACGCCTGGTGCTTGGTCTCGGCGTCCTGGTTGACGAAGTGGCCGGCGATCGCGGCCGTCGCGAGGCCGAGGAAGCCGATCCCGACAATCATCAGCGCGGCGGCGACGAGACGCCCGACGGGCGACACCGGGAACGTGTCGCCGTAGCCGACTGTGGTGACGGTGACGATCGCGAACCAGAGGCCGCGCCACGGGTTCGGGAAGCGGCCCGGGTCGGTCTCGTGCATGGCGATGCCGGCGACGACGACGAGCAGCGCGGTCAACGCGGCGATGTAGGGCAGGTTGCGCCGCCGGGTGAGCAGGCGCTCGGCACGGAAGACGCGGGCGGCGATCGCCGAGAGGCGGGCGAGGCGCCAGCCGCGCAGCCAGCCGGAGCCGAAGGCGGCGAAGAGCGGCGCGAAGCCGGGGAAGACGACGACGACGACGAGCGCGTCGTGCCAGTGCGAGCGCAGCGCGCGCCTGCGGTCGGGCGCGTGGTAGACGGTGAGCGCGAGCTCGGCCGCGAACGCGGCCCAGACGAGGGCGCCGAGGCCGTCGGCGACCTCGCCCCAGGGCGAGTGCAGGCCCGAGTCCTGGATGAGGACGGCCGGCAGCATCAGGAGCGCGAGCAGCAGCACGACCACCTCGAACGAGTGGCGAACCTTGCCGGACTCCTCCTGGCACCAGTGCTCCGCGGTCCAGAACCGCGTGCGCCTCAACGTGCCGCGCCGCCCTGCCCGGCGCGGGGCGGCAGCCGCCGGCGTCGCAGCAGCAGGTTGCCGCGCTCGCGGCTCACGTACCAGGTGAGGACGGCGAGGAAGGCGGTGACGTCGAGGCCGATCCCCAGTACCCAGAACGTCCAGCCCGGACTGATGATCTTGCCGACCAGCAGGTTGAAGTTCTGGCCGAAGAAGCCGGTGAGGAACGACAGCGGCAGGAAGAACGTGGCGACCCACCCCAGCTGCTTCATCGTCAGGTTCATCTTGTTGCCGATCGTCGACTGGTAGAGGTCGGTCGTCCCCGACGCGAGGTCGCGGTAGTCGTCGATCTGCTCGGAGAGACGGATCAGGTGGTCGTAGATGTCGCGGAAGTAATGCTCGTGCTCGGCATCCATGCCCGGCAGCTCGTAGCGCCCCGACAGCAGGGCGCCGAACATGTCGCGCTGCGGATGGACGATCTTGCGCAGCTGCACGAGCTGCCGCTTCATCCCCATCGCCTGCTGGAGCTGCTCGGGCTGCGCGTCGTCGAGGATGTCGTCCTCGAGCTGGTCGATCGAGTCGTCGAGATCCGACAGCGCCGGGAAGAAGCTGTCGACGAGCGAGTCGAGCACCAGATAGAGGATGCCGAGCCCCTCCTCGAACTTCAGCAGCCTCTTCGCGTGGCGCTCGCGCAGCTCGTCGAAGACGGCGCACTCGCCGGTGTGGATCGTGATCAGCCAGTGCGGCGCGAAGAAGCAGTGCACCTCGACCGGCGCAAGGCCCGCACGCCTCGACGGGTCGCTGCGCGAGCCGAAGACGACGAGGAACGTGAAGTCGTCGTAGTCCTCGATCTTCGGCCGCTGGTGGAACTTCTGCGAGTCCTCGACCGCGAGCGGGTGCAACGAGAACGTCTCGGCCAGCTGGTGGAGCTCGGCCGCGGTCGGGTTCACGAGGTCGAGCCAGAAGAAGACGTTCGACGCGAGCCGGTCGGCGAGCCCGCGCGGGTCGATGTTCGGCTCGACCGTGCCGCGGGCGTCGATCAGGTGACTCGCCACTGCCGCGAAGATAACTGACTGCAGGTGCACACCGGTGACGTGTTTGCGGCTGTGCACATCGGCGTATGCTGCGCAATGACTGTCCATTGCAACAGCGAGCGGGAGCGAACATGAGTCCACGGAGACGTACGACTGCAAATGACAACTCGGGTGAGTTCGTCTGCCCGGAGTGCGGGCGCACGTTCGCGCGCGCCGCCGCGCTCGGTGCGCACCGCAGCCGCGCGCACGGCGTCGCCGGCGCGTCGCGCTCGGCGGCCCGCTCGCGGGGCAAGACCACGGGAAAGGCGCCGAGCTCCCGCCGCACCAGCGGGGCTGCTCGCACGCGCGCGGCCGTGACGAGCCCGCGCCGCGGCAGAGGCGGCAGCGCGGCCACGCAGAGGTCGCGCAGCCGCGCGCAAGGACAGGACGGCGGCGTCGACCGCGACGCGCTGCTGCGCTCGCTCTTCCCGAACGGCATCCCGGCGCGGGCCGAGGCGATCCGCGAGGTCAACGCCTGGCTCGACGAGGCGCAGCGACTCTCCCGGCTGCGGTAGCTCCCGCTAGCGAGCCGCGGCGGCCGGTGCGGCCTCGGGCGCGCGCTCGGCGCCGCGGTCCGTCGTCCACGCGCGGTGCGCGAGGTAGCCGGAGAGGCCGAGCAGCAGCATCGCGTTCACCGGGTGCAGCATCCCCACCCACTGGTGGTGCTCGCCGCCGCCGGCCAGCAACGGCTGCACGGGGAAGCCGAGCAGGCAGAGCAGGACGTAGAGGCCGACGCGCCGCCCCCGCGGCCTCTGCCAGGCGATCAGCGTCGCCAGCAGCAGCAACAGGCCGCCGAGTTGCGTGAAGATCCAGCCGAAGCCGCGGTGCGGGTCGAGGCTCTTGGCGTCCTGGACCGTGTCGCCCTTGTTCATCCCGAAGAGGCCCCAACCGACGAGGAAGAACTGCACGACCACACCGAGGACGTACAGCGAGACGAGATACCGCTGTGCCACCGCCGCGCCACGACGCACTGCATTCATCTGGAGCCCCTCCCGCCGCCGACAGAATCCGGGCGGACGCTAGTACAGAAACGGCGCCGGGTCTAGTAGGTCAGACGGGTGCGAGCTCGGCCGGCGCGACGGGCTCGACGTCGCCGTCGCCGTAGAAGGTGATGCCCTCCCGCGCGAGGGCGAGCTGGACGTCCTCGCGCGCCTTGTAGATCCGCCACTTGACGGTGGCCAGCGTCACCTCGAGCGAATCGGCGATCTCGGTGTACGAGAGCCCGACGACGTCGCGGAGCAGGAGCGCCATCTTGAGGTCGACGTTCAGGTTGCCGACCGCGCGCCAGACGGCGTCGATCGCCTCGAGGCGCTCGAAGGGTGCATCGACCACCTCGAGCGGCGGGATGTCGTCGAGGTCGACGAACGCCCGCGGCCGGCGCTCGAACGCGCGCAGCTCGTCGAGCACGCGGTTCTTCGTCACCTGGAAGAGCCACGTCGTGAACTTCGAGCGGAGCGAGAAGCGCGGCAGGCCCTGGAAGACGCGCAGGAACACCTCCTGCGTCAGATCCTCCGCGAGCGCACGGTCGCCGGTCAGCCGCAGCACGTAGTTGAACACGGGCACCTGGTAGGCGCGGACGATGATCGAGAACGCACGCTCGTCACCGCGCTGAGCCTTCCGCAGGACGCCCAGATCAGGCTGTGGCAGCGACAAGACGCTCCATTGTAGCCGGGTTATTCACCTGCATCTGCCAAAACCACGCCGGTCATTTGTAAGGGTTTGTCAAAACCGAGGAGGGCCAGGCTCGTCGGAATCAGGTCGGAAAGCCGGCCGTCGCGCAAGGTTGCGTCAGGCTCCGTGAGGATCAGTGGAACGAGGTTCGTCGTGTGCGCCGTGTGCGGGCTCAGACCGTCTGGCTCGAGCATCGTCTCGGCATTGCCGTGGTCGGCGGTGACGAGGCAGACGCCGCCCGCCCGCTCGACCGCCTCCACCACCCGCCCGAGGCACTCGTCCACCGTCTCGACGGCCTCGACGACCGCGGGGATGACGCCCGTGTGGCCGACCATGTCCGGGTTCGCGAAGTTGATCACCGCGAACGCGTAGCCGCCGCCGATCTCGGCGACGAAGCGGTCGGTCAGCTCGCGCGCCGACATCGCGGGCGCGAGGTCGTAGCTCGGCACGTCGCGCGGCGAGGGGACGAGCACGCGCGTCTCGCCCGGGAACTCGTCCTCGCGGCCGCCGTTGAAGAAGTAGGTGACGTGGGCGTACTTCTCCGTCTCCGCCATGTGCAGCTGGCGGACGTCGTGCTGCGCGAGCACCTCGGCCATGACCATGTCGACGCTCTGCTCCGGGAAGGCGACGGGGAACGGGAAGTCCTCCCGGTACTTCGTCATCGTGGTCAGGTCGGTTTGCAGCTCGCCGAGCCTCTCGGAGAGCTGGCGCGCCCGGTCGGGCCGGAAGTTGAAGAAGATCGCCGCGTCGTTGCCGGGGGCGAGCCGCGGCCGGCCGGCGAGTGCGACCGGCACGACGAACTCGTCGGTGACGCCGGCGTCGTAGCTCCGCCGTACGGCAGAGACTGGGTCTGAGGGCTCGTCGTCCGTGCCGTTCACGATCGCGGCGAGCGCGAGCGCGGTCCGCTCCCGGCGCCGGTCGCGGTCCATCGCGTAGTAGCGGCCGGCCACCGTGGCGACCCGCTCCGCCGGCAGCTCGGCCAGGTCGTGCACCGCCGCGTGCGGCGAGACGTCGCGGCCGTCGGTGAAGGCGTGGATCCACGTGCGCTCCTCCATCCCCTCGCGGCGCGCGAGCTCGAGCAGGGCGCGCAGGTGGTCGATGTGCGAGTGGACGCCGCCGTAGGAGACGAGCCCGAGGAGGTGCACGTCTCCCCCGCGCTCCCGCGCCCGCCGGAAGGCCGAGACGAGCGCGTCGTTCCCGAAGAGGGTCTCGTCGGCGATCGCGCGGTTGACGCGCTGGAAGTCCTGGTCGAGGACGCGGCCCGAGCCGATGGTGAGATGCCCGACCTCGGAGTTGCCCATCTGGCCCGGCGGCAGCCCGACGGCCTCGCCCGAGGCGACGAGGCGCGCATGCGGGTACCGCGCCCAGAGCCGATCGAATACCGGCGTGCGCGCGAGCTCGACGGCGTTCCCGGGTCCCGGCGGCGCGAGGCCCCAGCCGTCGAGGACGACGAGCGCTACGAGCGGATACGTGCGGCGGCTTCGCATATCGAGGCGAACGAGTCGACGTCGAGCGACGCGCCGCCCACGAGAGCGCCGTCGACGTCGGGCTGCTCGAGCAGCTCGGCCGCGTTCTCGGGCTTAACCGAGCCGCCGTAGAGCACCGGCCGGTCGAGCTGCGCCTTGATCAGCGCGTGCGCCTCCTGCGCCGTCTCCGGGGTGGCGGTGCGGCCGGTGCCGATCGCCCAGACCGGCTCGTAGGCGATCACGAGCCGCTCGTGGGCGCCGCAGGCGTCGCGGATCGCGTCGAGCTGGATCCGCAGCACCGTCTCGGTGTCGCCCTCGTCGCGCTCCTCCTGCGTCTCGCCCACGCACGCGATCACCTCGAGCCCGGCGGCGAGCGCGCCCCGGGCGCGCCGCGCGACCCCCTCGTCGCTCTCGCCGAAGTGGTGGCGCCGCTCGGAGTGCCCGACGAGCGAGCCGCGCACGCCGAGCGCCAGCAGCAGCGGCGGCGAGATCTCCCCCGTGTACGCGCCCTCGCCGGCCCAGTGCACGTTCTGCGCGTACGTCGTCAGGCCGGCCTCGACGCACGCCGCCAGCTCCGTGTAGGGCGGGCAGACGATCGTGTCGACACCCGCGACGCCTTCGAGGCGCTGTGCGAGCGCGTGCGGGTCCGGCCCCGCGAACATCTTCCAGTTGCCGGCGACGATCACGCGCGCGACGGCTCCAGGGCCGACGGGATGGCGACCACGCCCGGCAGCTCCTTGCCCTCGAGCAGCTCGAGGCTCGCCCCGCCGCCCGTCGAGACCCAGGAGATGCGGTCGGCCAGCCCGAGCTCGTTGAGGGCGCGAACCGAGTCGGCGCCGCCGACGACGGAGAACGCCTCGTCGTTGCCGGCGACGGCCTCGGCGACGGCGCGGGTTCCGGCGGCGAAGCGCGGCCACTCGA
>JBBWZD010000168.1:0-2898 GCA_039648875.1 Actinomycetota bacterium | reverse complement strand
GCGCAGCCGAAGTCGGCCGCGACGCACGTCAACGCGGGCCTGACCGGCATCGCCGAGGACCTCGAGGCGCTGAAGCGCGGCGAGCAGGCCGAGCGCGACGCCGCAGCGGCGGCCGAGGCCGGCGCCGAGAACGGTGAGCAGCCCGCCGAGGGCGAGCGCACCGGCAGCCGTCGTGGCCGCGGCCGGGGCCGTGGGCGCGGCAACCAGAACGCGCAGAACGCCGAGCAGGCGCCGAAGGCGGAGACGCCGGAGCAGCAGCCGAAGGCGGAGGTGCAGCCGGCCAAGGCCGAGGCGCCCGCGAAGCAGGAGCAGAAGGAGCAGCCCGCTGCGAAGGAGCAGCAGGGCGGCCAGCAGCAGGGCAACCAGCAGGGCGGACAGAACGCCCAGCAGCAGGACGGCGAGGGCCGTCGCGGGCGCTACCGCGACCGCAAGCGCCGCGGGCAGGGCACCGACTGGGACGAGCCCGAGGTGCGCGACGACGACGTGCTCATCCCGATCGCCGGCATCCTCGACGTGCTCGACAACTACGCGTTCGTCCGCACCTCCGGCTACCTCTCCGGCACGAACGACGTCTACGTCTCCCTCGGTCAGGTGAAGAAGTACCACCTGCGCCGCGGCGACGCCGTGGTCGGCGCGATCCGCCAGGTCCCCGACACCGAGCAGCCGACCCGCCAGAAGTACAACGCGCTCGTCAAGGTCGACTCGATCAACGGCCTGCCGGTTTCGGACGCGGAGAACCGCGTCGAGTTCGAGAAGCTCA
The DNA here is from genome assembly GCA_039648875.1 of Actinomycetota bacterium. Lineage (GTDB taxonomy): Bacteria > Actinomycetota > Thermoleophilia > Gaiellales > Gaiellaceae > Palsa-739. Next base: position 2,138 of record JBBWZD010000168.1, on the reverse strand, counting down.
CGCCGCTCTACCCGGCCGAGCGCCTCCGCCTCGAGACCGAGCCCTCCAAGCTCACCGCCCGCGTCGTCGACCTCGTCGCACCGCTCGGCAAGGGCCAGCGCGGCCTCGTGATCGCGCCGCCGCGCGCCGGCACGACGCTGCTGCTGCAGGCGATCGCGAACGCGATCACCACGAACAACCCCGAGGTCCACCTCATGGTGGTGCTGGTCGACGAGCGTCCCGAGGACGTCACCGAGATGCAGCGCACCGTCAAGGGCGAGGTCATCGCCTCCACCTTCGACCGCCCGGCCGAGGACCAGACCGTCGTCGCCGACCTCGCCGTCGAGCGCGCCAAGCGCCTCGTCGAGCTCGGCTACGACGTCGTGATCCTGCTCGACTCGATCACCCGCCTCAGCCACGCCTACAACCAGGTCGGGCACCAGTCCGGCCGCGTGCTGGCCGGCGGCATCGACGCGGCGGCGCTGCAGCCGGCGAAGCAGTTCTTCGGCGCGGCCCGCAACATCGAGAACGGCGGATCGCTCACGATCCTCGCCTCGGCGCACATCGAGACCGGCTCCCCGGCCGACGAGGCGATCCTCGCCGAGTTCGTCGGCGCCGCGAACCAGGAGATCGTGCTGTCCGGCGCGCTCGCCGACAAGCGGATCTTCCCGGCCATCGACATCACCCGCTCGGGCACCCGGCGCGAGGAGATCCTGATGGGCACCGACGAGGTCAAGGTCACCTGGCAGCTGCGGCGCGCGATCGCGAACCACACGCCGCAGGAGGCGCTGGACGTCGTCGTGAGCAAGCTCCGCGAGACGCAGACCAACGTCGAGTTCCTCGTCCAGACGCAGAAGTCGCTGCCGAGCACCAAGTGAGCGCCGCGGCGGAGGAGGAGTTCGCCTCCGTCGCCCCGCTCGTCGCGGAGCACGCGGACCTCGAACGACAGCTCGCCGACCCCGAGCTCCACGCCGACGCCGGTCGTGCGCGGAAGGTGGGCCGGCGCTACGCCGAGCTCGGCCAGATCGTCGGCGCCTGGGAGACGTACAAGCAGTACCGCGACGACCTCGCGGCCGCACGGGAGCTCGCGACCGAGGACCCGGCGTTCGCCGCCGAGATCCCCGACCTCGAGCTCGCGGAGACCGCGGCGTCCGACCGCCTCCGCGGCCTCCTGATCCCGCGCGACCCGGACGACGGGCGCGACATGATCCTCGAGATCAAGGCGGGGGAGGGCGGCGAGGAGTCGGCGCTGTTCGCCGCCGATCTGCTGCGGATGTACATCCACTACGCCGAGTCGAAGCGGTGGAAGACCGAGCTGCTCGAGCGCACCGAGAGCGACCTCGGCGGGTTCAAGGACGTCCAGCTCGCGATCAAGGGCTCCTCGAACGACCCCGCCGAGGGCGTGTGGGCGCACCTGAAGTACGAGGGCGGCGTGCACCGCGTGCAGCGCGTGCCGAAGACGGAGGCGCAGGGCCGGATCCACACCTCCGCGGTCGGCGTGCTCGTGTTCCCCGAGGTCGACGCACCGGAGGAGGTGGCGATCGATCCGAACGACCTGAAGATCGACGTCTTCCGCTCCTCCGGACCCGGCGGCCAGAGCGTCAACACGACCGACTCCGCCGTCCGCATCACGCACCTGCCGACCGGGATCGTCGTGTCGATGCAGAACGAGAAGAGCCAGCTGCAGAACCGCGAGGCCGGCCTGCGCGTGCTGCGGGCCCGGCTGCTCGCCGCGCAGCAGGAGGCCGCTGAGGCGGAGGCGTCCGCCGCACGCCGCAGCCAGGTCCGCTCGGTCGACCGCTCCGAGCGCATCCGCACGTACAACTACCCCGAGAACCGCATCAGCGACCACCGCACCGGCTACAAGGCCTACAACCTCGACCAGGTGCTCGACGGCGCGCTCGAGCCGATCGTCCGCTCGGCGATCGAGGCCGACGAGGCCGCCCGCCTCCGCGCCCTCGCCGAGCAGTGAGCGGCGGCGCGCCTCGCCGCTCGGACGAGCTGCTGCGCGCCGCGATCGGGCACCTGCAGCTGACCGGCGTGCCGGACCCACGGGTCGACGCGGAGCTGCTGCTCGGTCACGTCCTCGGCACGAGCCGGGGGAGGGCGCAGGCGATCGCGCTGGTGGGGTCGAACCTGCCGCTGCCGGTCGCGACGCG
>JBBWZD010000147.1:0-3661 GCA_039648875.1 Actinomycetota bacterium | reverse complement strand
GCGATCAGTGCTCGACCCTCGGCATGACGACCCAGCCGATCCGGCCGAGGCCCGGCCGCGGGAAGTCGATGCGGTGACTCAGCAACGTGCCGCGCGCGAAGCCGAAGACGCCGCCGCCGAGGTTCGTCGCCGGATAGCGCCTGCTCGCCGACGCCCCGGTGACGGGGTCGACCTCCGTCTCCTCGACGAGGAGGCCCTCGCCGGCGGCGGCGACCGCAGCGTGCACGTCGCCGAGGCGGTAGCGGCCTGCCACCGTTCGCGGCTCGGCGCCCGCCGCCGCCTCGGGCGGCTCCGGCGCGAAGCCCAGATCCTCGACCACGCGCCGGATCAGCCCGCTGCCGCGCCAGCTGTTCGTCAGCACCGCGAGCGCCGCCTGCTCGGCGGGGCGGAGCAGGAGGAGCGACTGGTAGCCGGCCACGGAGCCCTCGTGGTCGACCGTGAGCGCGCCGGGGGCTCCCCGGATCCACCAGCCGAGCCCGTAGCCCGCGCCGAGCGCCTCGGACCGCGGCTCGCGCATCGTCGCCCTCGCCTCCGCCGAGAGCGGCCCCGGGCCGCCCAGATGGTGCGCCGCGAACGCGAGCAGGTCACGCCCGGTCGACCAGAGGCCGCCCGACGGCCGCCGGTCCTCCGGGTACGCGTCCCCCGGAACCGGGCGGTGCCCGTTGTCGCCCTCCTGCTCGTGCCCGCGCGCCGGCGCGCCCGGCTCCTCGTAGCCGGTCGCCCCGAGGCCGAGCGGCGTGAGCAGCCGCGTCCGCATCGCTTCCTCGAACGAGCTTCCACACGCCCGACCGCACAGCTTCCCGACGGCCCGGTAGCCGGCGTTGGAGTAGGAGAAGAAACCGCGCTCCTCCGTCGGGTAGAAGCTCCAGCCTTCGGGGCGGAGGCCCGCGGTGTGGCCGAGGAGCGCGCCCAGCCGCTCGTCGAGCGCCAGGCACGAGAGCGCGAGCGAGGCGGTGAACGGCTTCGAGATCGACGCGATCCGGAAGGGCGTGTCCGGACGCACCGCCTCGTCGCGCCCGAGCTCGAGCACGCCGTCGGCCACGGCGGCGACCTCGCCGCCGGCCAGCAGCGCCGCGGCCACACCCGGGACGCCTGTCCGCGCGCGCGCCTCACGGACGGCGTCGGCGAGCTGGAGCGCAGGAACCATGCGGGATTGCTACCCTACCGCCCGACCCAGTCCCGGCCCGCGCGCTTCTTCCTGGCGCGCGAGCGGGGTCTCGGGAGACGTCGAAACAGGAGGCTCGATGGCCCTCACCAAGGAAGCCAAGCTGGAGATCATCGCGCAGCACGGGCGCAACGACGCCGACACCGGCTCGCCGCAGGTGCAGATCGCGATGCTGACGCGCCGCATCAACGAGCTCACCGAGCACCTGCGCACCCACAGGCACGACCACTACTCGCGCCGGGGCCTGCTGAAGCTCGTCGGCCGCCGTCGCCGCTTCCTCAACTATCTCCAGAAGCACGACCTCGAGGGCTATCGCGCCCTGATCAAGGAGCTCGGCCTGCGCCGCTAGCTCATACACACCGGAGGGCGGAGGTTTGAGTGAGCTCCCCCAGGAGCTGATTCAAACTCCCGCCCTCCACCGAAGCAGAGTGGAGGACAATCGAATGGGTATTGCGACCGAGCAAGGGGCTCGCGTCTCCGTCCAGGTAGGGAACCAGGAGATCACGCTCGAGACGGGCAAGCTCGCGAAGCAGGCGGACGGCGCGGTCGTCATCCGCTCCGGCGACACGATGGTGCTCGCCACAGCGCAGGGGCGCTCCGAGGCACGCGAGGGTGCGGACTTCTTCCCGCTCACCGTGGACGTCGAGGAGCGGATGTACGCAGCCGGCAAGATCCCCGGCGGCTTCTTCAAGCGGGAGGGACGGCCGACCGAGCGGGCGATCCTGACCGCGCGGATGATCGACCGGCCGATCCGGCCGCTCTGGCCGAAGGGGTTCCGCAACGAGGTGCAGGTCATCTGCACCGTGCTCTCCGCCGACCTCGTGACGGCGCACGACATCCTGTGCATCAACGGCGCCTCGGCCGCGCTGATGCTGTCGCCGCTGCCCTTCCTGGGGCCGGTCGGCGCGGTGCGCATCGGGCGGATCGACGGCAACCTTGCCGTCAATCCGACGCTGCGCGAGATGGAGGACGAGGCGGATCTCGACCTGATCGTCGTCGGCACGAAGGAGGGCCTGACGATGGTCGAGGCCGGCGGCGACCAGGTGCCGGAGGAGACCATCCTCGAGGCGCTCGAGATCGCGCACCGCGAGATCGTGAAGCTGTGCGAGGCGCAGGAGGACCTGCGGCGCCAGGCCGGCAAGCCGAAGTGGCTCGACCTCGAGCTGTACGCCGAGCTCGAGCGGGACCACGGTCACACCGTCTGGGAGCGGATCCAGTCGGGCGGGCTGCGCGAGGCCGGGGCCGCCGTCGACGAGCTGCTCGGCGAGCTGGCACCGCCGCTCTCGATGGACTCGACCGACGAGGACGTGAACCGCCAGCTGCAGGTCCGCTCGGCGCTCCAGGCGCTGCTCGAGAAGCAGCGCGCGACGGCCGTCGAGGGTCCTGTACGGGAGCAGTTCGGCGACGAGCTGCGCGCCCTCACCGACGCCGAGCAGGACTCGAAGCAGCTCAAGTCGGCGAAGCGCCAGCTGCTCTTCGACCGGATCGTCGAGGAGGTGCAGCTGCCGTTCCCCGTCGGGGCGGCGGTCGTCAGCGCCGAGACCGGCGAGAGCACGGCCGGGACGAAGGACGCGATGACGAAGTCGTTCGTCAAGAAGGCGAGCGAGTCGGTCTACAAGGACCTCGTCCGGAAGAAGATCGCGGTCGAGAAGCGCCGGGCCGACGGCCGCGGTACCGAAGAGGTCCGCGCGATCGACATCGAGGTCGGAGTCAACCCGCGCACGCACGGCTCGGGGCTCTTCCAGCGCGGCCAGACGCAGATCCTCACGTCGCTGACGCTCGGGACGGCGAAGGAGGGGCAGCGCATCGACGACCTCTCCCTCGAGGAGGAGCGCCGCTACATGCACCACTACAACTTCCCGCCCTACTCGGTCGGGGAGACGGGCTTCATGCGGGGCCCGAAGCGGCGCGACATCGGCCACGGCGCGCTCGCGCAGCGGGCGCTCGAGGCCGTGATCCCGGCCCCGGACGAGTTCCCCTACACGATCCGGCTCGTCTCCGAGACGCTCGAGTCGAACGGCTCCTCTTCGATGGGCTCGGTCTGCGGCTCGACGCTCGCGCTGATGGATGCCGGCGTGCCGATCAAGGCGCCCGTCAGCGGGATCGCGATGGGCCTCGTCAAGGAGGGCGACGACTACGTGATCCTGACCGACATCCAGGGCGCGGAGGACCACCTGGGCGACATGGACTTCAAGGTCGCCGGCTCCCGCGAGGGGATCACCGCGCTCCAGATGGACATCAAGATCACCGGAGTCACGCAGCAGATCATGCGAGACGCGCTCGAGCAGGCGAAGCGGGCGCGCGACTTCATCCTCGACACGATGCTCGAGGTGATCCCGGAGTCGCGCTCGGAGCTGTCCTCGAACGCGCCTCGCATCACGTCGATCAAGATCCAGCAGGAGCAGATCGGCCTGGTGATCGGCAAGGGCGGCGAGACCATCCGCGGCCTCGAGTCCGACTACGAGGTGCAGATCGACATCGAGGAGGACGGCACGA
>JBBWZD010000098.1:0-3661 GCA_039648875.1 Actinomycetota bacterium | reverse complement strand
CACGCCGCTGTTCGTGTAGTGGCGCGTGATCGACATCACCAGGCGGAGGTTCGACTCGATGAGTTGCCGCTTCGCCCGCTCGTCGCCGGCATCCTTGCGCCGCGCGAGCTCACGCTCCTCCTCGCGTGTCAGCAGGGGGCCGCCGCCGATCGAGCGCACGTAGAGCTTCAGCGGATCCTGGGTCTGGGCCGCAGCCTCGGGCGCTTCGGCCGCGTCGCCGGCGTCCTCGTCGGCGTCGGGCTCGACGGGGTCCACGACGACGGGTTCCGCCTGCACGAGCTCGAGCGTGAGCTCGGGCTCGAGAGGCGGGAAGGCTGTGCCGAAGAGCGGCCGCTGCTCCATCCCAAGCTTATCGACCTCCCTCGGGTGAGGCTTGAGCCCGGCGTCAACCCTCGAACGAGGGACGCGCCCGAGCGCGCCGAACGCGTACCTAACTTCCAACGGAGGGGATCGTCGGAGATAGATGGGACAGGGCGCAACGCGCCCGTCCGGAGGCCCCCCTAGCATCGAGCACCCATGTGCGGAATAGCCGGATATAGCCTGTCGCCGCGGAGCCGTCTCGACCGGACGCGCGCCGCCCAGTCGCTGCTCGCGGGAATCGCCGAGCGCGGCGCCGACGCGGTCGGCTACGCCTACCGCAGCCCGGGCGAGACCTATCCGACCCTGCGGAAGCAGCGGACGCCGGCGAGCATGATGCTCGAGCGCATCGCCGTCCCGGACGCCGCCGTCGAGCTGCTCGTCCACGTCCGCGACTACACGAAGGGCCACCCGTCGATCCCCTCGAACAACCATCCCGTGCGGCACGGGCCGGTCGTCGGGATCCACAACGGGATCATCCTCAACGACGACGAGCTGCTCGCCCCCCACGACTGCGCTCGCGCGGAGCCTCGCATGAGCGTCGACTCCGAGGCGATCTTCGCGCTCGCGGCCCACTCCGGCAACGAGCCGCGGTCGCTCGAGGCGCTGGCGGGCTCCATGGCGGCCGCCTGGCTCGACGAGCGCGAGCCGGGCACCGTGTTCGTCGCCCGCGGCGCCGGACGCCCTCTCTGGCTCGGTACCGCCACGCACGAGCTCTTCTTCGCCTCGACCCCGCAGGCGCTGTCGGTGGTCGAGCAGTACGCCGGCGTCCATCTTCGGAAGCGGGAGCTGGAGCAGGGGACCTTCCTCGCCCTGCACGACGGGCGCATCAGGCGCGAGGAGCACTTCCGGCCCGACCTGAGCTACCGCGAGACCGTCGCGCTCCCGGCGATCCGCGCCCCCGGCGAGCGGGCGACGTGCCTGCAGCAGCTCGCCGTGCTCTGCGCCGCCGCCTGAGTCAGAGAAGCCGCCCGTCCGACCCGACGCGCACTCCCTGCTCGTCGAGGTGCTCCCGGACGAGGAACTGAAAGGTCGACCACGCGCCGCGCCGCGCGTCGAGCATCCGGTAGACCTGCCACTCCGTCAGCAGCGACTCGTCCGCCTTCCGCGCCTCGGCCCAGTCGGCGAACTTCGGTAGCCGGCCGAGGCGCCGCGCGAGCCGCCCTCCCTGCTCGACGGCCCGCTCGAGCCGCTCCTCCCCCACCGGCACGTCGAAACCCGCCTCGCGCAGCGCGTTCGTGAGCGAGCCGAACGTGTGCCAGTACAGCGACTTCGAGGGGAGCCGCCCCTTGTGCTCGTCGATGTCGCGGGCGGTCGGCAGCCGCCCCAGCTCGTCTCCCAGCTCGCGCAGCAGGCCGAGCAGCTCCTCGCGCGTGGCGAAGCGGCGCGGCACGAGCCCCGCCGCCCTCTTGGCGGCGTTCCACGAGCCGAAGTGCTCGATCACCGTCTGGGGATGCACCGTGGTGCGCTCGTCGGCGGCGAACTCGCGCATCGTCGGCGACCTTCCCAGGCGCTCCGCGCAGTCGCGCAGCTCCGCGACGATCTGCTCGTCGGAGTAGCGCCTGCGGATGCCCGCCTGGAACTCTGCGAGCTGTCGCGGGTCGATCGCGGCAACGGCGCGGAAGCGCGGCTTCGGAGGCATGACAAGAATGGTAGAGCAAGTTGGGTAAACGACAAGTGGAGCATGAAGGGCGCCGGCCGGCGCCGTCGCCGGCTCGCGTACGCTCGGGTGGTGCGCCTCGCCGTGCCGCTCGCCGCCGAGATCGCCGCCGCACGCGCGGTCGCGGGCCTTTCGCGGCTCGCGGGCGCCGGCGGCGGCACGACCATGCCCGGGAAGCTGCTGTCGAAGCTCCACCCGGCTGCGATCGACCGGCTCGCGGCCCGGCTGCCGGCCGGAGCGGCCCTCGTCTCCGCCACGAACGGCAAGACGACGACCGCGGCGATGGCGGCCGAGGTCCTGGCTCCGCGCTTTCGCCTCGCCCACAACGGGGCCGGCGCCAACCTCGTCTCCGGCGTCGCGTCGACGCTGCTCGCCTGCCGGGGGGCCGAGCTCGGGCTGTTCGAGGTCGACGAGGGAGCGCTGCCGGAGGTGATCCGGCGCCTCGACCCCCGCGTCGTGTCCCTCGGCAACCTGTTCCGCGACCAGCTCGACCGCTACGGCGAGCTGGAGCTCGTGGCCGAGCGCTGGCGCGCCGCCGTGGGAACGCTCCCGGCCGCGGCCGCGCTCGTCGTGAACGGCGACGACCCGCAGCTCGGCGAGCTGGCGAGCCACCATGCAGGCACGACCGTCTACGGCCTCGACGATCCGGCCGTCGCGCGGCCGTCGCTCCAGCACGCGGCCGACTCCACCCACTGCGTCCGCTGCGGCACCCCCTACCGCTACGCCGCCGCCTACGTCGGCCACCTCGGCGACTACCGCTGCCCCAACTGCGGCCACGCGCGGCCGCCGCTCGAGCTCGCCGCGCGGGCCGTGGAGCTGCACGGCCTCGAGCGCGCCTCCTTCGACCTCGTGGCGCCCGAGGCGACGCAGCGGGTCGAGCTGGCGCTGCCCGGGCTGTACAACGTCTACAACGCGCTCGCCGCGGCCGCCCTCACGCGCGCCCTCGGCGTGTCGCTCGCCGAGATCGCGAGCGGGCTCGGCCGGTTCAGCGCCGCCTTCGGCCGCTTCGAGCGCATCGAGGTGGGCGACAAGCGCCTGCTCCTGCTGCTGATCAAGAACCCGGCGGGGGCGAACGAGGCGGTGCGGACGCTCGTCGACGGTGGCGCGCCGCGGCTGGCGGTGATCGCCCTGAACGACGCGATCGCCGACGGGCGCGACGTTTCCTGGATCTGGGACGTCGACTTCGAGCCGCTCCTCGACGGCCTCGAGAGCCTCGTCGCGAGCGGCGACCGGGCAGCGGAGCTCGCCCTGCGCTTCAAGTACGCCGGCTTGGCCGACGCCGCGATCGAGGTCGAACCGAGCCTCGAGCGGGCGCTCGACCGGGGACTCGAGCTGACGCCGCCCGGCGGGGAGCTGGTCGTCCTGCCCACCTACACCGCGATGCTCGGCCTGCAGCGGATCGTGGCCGAGCGAGGGCTTGCCCGGCCGTACTGGGAGCGCCGGCAGTGACGACGATCAGGGTCGGTCATCTGTATCCGGACTACTTGAACATCTACGCCGACCGCGGCAACATCGCGGTGCTCGAGCGCCGCGCGGCCTGGCGGGGGCACGCGCTCCGCATCGACGCGCTCGGCATGGCCGACGCGGTCGTGCCGGGCTCGCACGACCTGTACTACGTCGGCGGCGGCCAGGACCGCGAGCAGC
>JBBWZD010000164.1:0-3619 GCA_039648875.1 Actinomycetota bacterium | reverse complement strand
TGAAGGCGCGCGGGTTCGCCTCTTGCTCGGGGTAGAGGCGCAGCATCGCCTCGGCGCCGATCAGGCCGACGGAGAGGCGGTAGTAGTCCTCGCGCGCCGCGTGGTGCGAGCGGACGAGCTCGCCGCCCGTCACCGTCTGGAGCTCGCCGGAGCCCCGGTGGAGCAGCAGCTCGACGTGCGAGAGCGGCTCGAGCCGCGCCCCGTAACGCGACTTCGTCTTCCTGACGCCCTTCGCGACGGCCCCGATGCGCCCGCGCTCGAGCGTGTAGAGGTGGAGCACCCGGTCGGCCTCGCCGAACCGGAACGACCGGAGCACGACCGCTTCCGTCTTGTACGTGCGTCCGGCCATGCCCGCTCCAGTCTAGGGAGGGGAACGGATCGCGCCCCTTATGCGTTTAAACGTGGAGTGGCCCGGATCCAGATCTATACGACACGCTGGTGCGGCTACTGCGTCCGCGCGAAGACGCTGCTCGACTCGCGCGGGCTGCCCTACGAGGAGATCTCGCTCGACGACGATCCGACCTTCCGGCAGACGGTGTTCGACCTGACCGGGGGCTGGACGGTGCCGCAGATCCTGATCGACGGACAGCCGATCGGCGGCTACACCGAGGTCTGGCGCCTCGACCGCGAGGGCCGGCTCAGCGAGCTGCTCGCCGCCTGACACGTCGGGCAGAACCAGGTGCCGCGTCCGGCGACGCGGATCTTCGCGATGGGCGTCCCGCAGCGGTCGCACGGGTCGCCGGCCCGGCCGTATACCTTGAACTCGTCCTGCATGGAGCCGGCGGTCCCGTCCGGCAATGCGTAGTCGCGCAGCGTCGAGCCCTGCCGGGCGATGCCGTGCTCGAGGGCGCCCCGGATGCCGCGGTGCAGGCGTCGCAGCTCGTTCCGGTCGAGGGTCTCCGCTGCGCGGAGCGGGTGAATGCGGGCGCGCCAGAGAGCCTCGTCGACGTAGATGTTCCCCATGCCGGCGAGCGTGCGCTGGTCGAGCAGGACGGCCTTCACCGGCGCCCGGCGCCGGGCGAGACGCTCGCCGAGCCGCGCGGCGGTGAAGAGGACGTCGAGCGGCTCGTCGCCGACCTTCGCGGCGAGGTACGGCTCGAGCTCGCCCGGCTCCAGCAGCAGCCAGGTGCCGAAGCGGCGCACGTCGCGGTACGCGACGTCCGATCCGTCGTCTAACCTGACAACGGCGCGACGGTGCGGATCCTCCTGCGGCTCACCCTGCAGGGCCACACCGTGGCGCAGGCTCCCCGTCATCCGGAGGTGGACCAGGAGAACCCGACCGCTCTCGAACCGAAAAACCAGATACTTGCCGCGACGCTCGACGGCGGCGACCTCTTCGCCCTCCAGCTCGGCCGCCACCTCGGCCGGCTCGTAGGGGCGCACGAGGCGCGAGTCGTGGATCTCCACCTGCTCGAGACGGCGCCCCCTGAGCACGGGGTCGAGCCGGACGCGGACCGTCTCGACCTCGGGCAACTCGGGCATCCGGCCAATCTAGCCGCGTCTATTTTGCCGGTGCGCTGTGGCGCGCTACGCGCTCGGCGGGAGGTCGGCGTGCGAGACGACGGCTGCGACCGGCGCCAGTCGCTCCCGGACCTCGTCCGGAAGCTGGTCGACGAGCAGCGACAGGCCGACGTAGGTGGCCCGGCACTCCTCGACGAGGGCGCGGGCGGCCAGGGCCTGACTCCCCCGCTCGGCCCAGTCGTCGACCAGGAGCACGCGATCCTCGCTCCCGAGCGCCGACCGCTGCAGCTCGAGCTCCGGCTGGTTTCCGCGCCAGTCGGGCTCGGTCCGGCGCGTCACCTTCGGCCCCGGGTGCACGGCCCCGACCTTCCGCACCGGCACGAAGCCGACGCCTGCCCTCAGCGCGACCGCGGCACCGAGGACGAAGCCGCGCGCCTCGACTGCGGCCACCTTCGTGAAGCCCGCGGCGGCGAACGGCGCCGCGAGCGCCTGGGCGACCGCCGCGAGGAAGGGTCCGTCGGCGACCAGGCCGAGCACGTCGGCGTGCCCGTCGATCCACCGGAAGCGGGCGAGGAAGTCCGCCGCGAACTCGCTCACGCCGGGCGTGGCGGGCGTGGCCGGACGGGACGGCGCCCCGCCGGGCTCGATCACGGCTCGGCGACGAGCACGACGCTCCTCCGGCGGGCGACCAGCGGCTCCTCCAGCTCGGGGACGCGTTCGGCGAAGCTCCTGAGCTGTTGCGACGAGAAGAGGTAGCGCCGAATGGCCGCGGCGTCACGCAGCGTGACCGTGCCCTCCGCTTCGCGGCGCTCGACGGAGCCGAAGGCGCGGCCGAGGAGCTCGGCTCCGTTCTCCCCCGCGAACGGCAGCTCCCACTGCGACGCTCCGACGAGTTGCGAACATCTCGGTGAGGTGGTCGCTGTAGTTGGTGACGGCGACGAGGCGGCCACCGGGACGCAGGACACGGGCGAGCTCTTCCAGGCACTGCTGGAGGTCCGCCACGTGGTAGAGCATCCAGGCGGCGACGACGACGTCGAAGGACGCATCCTCGAACGGCAGGTCTTGCGCGTCGCCGACGCGTGCGTCCACCCCGCGCCGACGCGCGAGCTCGACCATCCGCGCGGACTGGTCGAGCGCGACGAGCGCGACGCCGAGCTCTCGTATTAGCCGCTCGGCCAGCTCCCCCTCGCCGCAGCCGACCTCGAGCACGCGGGCCGGCCGCGCCTCGGCGACCGCCTCGAAGAGCACGTGCCGGGCGTCGACGCCACTCGCCTCGCTGTAGATCGACTTGCGTGCCGCCAGGCCGTCCTCCGTCGCGTACTGCGCGCGCACGTGCGCCGCGTCGGCAAAGCTCACGGCTGCAGGATCGGCTGCCCCGCGATGCCGCGTGACGGCGACTTTCCCTTCAGCCACGCGTTCACGGTCGCGCCCACGTCGGCGAACTCGCCCTCGTGCACGAGCCCGGACGCGTTCCGCCCCGCCACGTAGGCGAGCAGCATCGCGTGCTCACGCGAGTGGTCGGTCGACGGCGTGGTCGGGTCGCAGCCGTGGTCGGACGTGAGCACGAGCAGGTCGCCGGGGCGGAGCGCCTCCAGCAGGTCGGGCAGCCGCCGGTCGAAGTCCTGCAGGCACCGGTGGAAGTTGACCGGGTCGTTTCGGTGGCCCCAGAGCATGTCGGTCTCGACGAGGTTGACGAAGACGAAGCCCCCGTCCAGCTCCTGCAGCAGCTTCTCGGTCTGCTGGATCCCCTCGACGTTCGACCTCGTCGGGTGCGACTCGTCGATGTCGCGGCCCGCGAAGATGTCCCCGATCTTGCCGACGCCGTGCACTGGCGCCCCCGCCTCCCGCACGAGCGTCAGGTAGTTCGGGCGGCGGGGCTCGACGGAGAAGTCGTGCCGGTTCGACGTGCGCTCGTAGCGGCCGGGCTCCCCGGCGAACGGCCGCGCGATCACGCGTCCCACCGCGTGCTTGCCGGTCAGGAGCTCCCGCGCGATGCGGCACGCGTCGTACAGCTCGTCGAGAGGCACCGTCTCCTCGTGCGCGGCGAGCTGGAAGACGGAGTCGGCGGACGTGTACACGATCCACTTCCCGGTCTGCTGGTGCTCCTCGCCGAGCTCCTGGACGATCTCCGTTCCGGAGGCGGGCCTGTTGCCGATCA
>JBBWZD010000163.1:0-48932 GCA_039648875.1 Actinomycetota bacterium | reverse complement strand
AGGAGGACTACGCCGACCTGCGGAAGCACAAGATCCTGGCCGACCGGGACGACGACGGCTACCTGCTCCAGATCTTCACGAAGACGGCCCAGGACCGGCCGACGGTGTTCTTCGAGGTGATCGAGCGGCACGGCGCCCGCGGCTTCGGCGACGGCAACTTCAAGGCGCTGTTCGAGGCGATCGAGCGCGAGCAGGCCCTGCGCGGGAACCTGTAGCGAGAGTTTCGCGCTGCGCCAGCTCGGCACGATGTAGGCATGTTCCAGCTCGACGCGGCCACACGGCAGGCGCGCTCGCTCGAGCACCTCGAGCACCGGCCCTGGCCCCTGCCCGCCCGCGGCTGGACGATGGGACAGACGTGGGAGGACCTGCTCTTCGCGCACTGGCGGGTGCCGCTCGAGGCGGTGCGCGCACACGTGCCCACCGGGCTCGACGTCGAGCAGCACGACGGCAGCGCCTGGGTGGGGATCACGCCCTTCCGGCTCACCGGCCTGCGGGCGCGCGGCCTCTTGCCGGTGCCGCTCGTCTCGTCGTTCCTCGAGCTGAACGTGCGGACGTACGTCCGGGCTGCCGACGGGAAGCCGGGCATCTGGTTCTTCAGCCTCGACGCGGCGAGCCGGCTCGCGGTCGAGGCCGCGCGGCGCGGCTACAAGCTCCCGTACTTCCACGCCCGGATGTCGGCGACCCCGCGAGGCGACTGGATCGAGTACGAGTGCGCGCGGCTGGGGGAGAGCGGGCGCGTCTTCAGCGGCCGCTACCGGCCGAGCGGCGCGGTCTTCAACGCGAAGCCGGAGTCGCTCGAGTGGTTCCTGGCCGAGCGCTACTGCCTCTACACGACGGACGACCGCGGGCACCTGCACCGCGCGGAGATCCACCACGAGCTGTGGCCCCTCCAGGCAGCGGAGGCGGAGCTCGAGCTCACGACGATCTCGCCGCTCGAGCTCGAGGGAGCGCCGCTCTGCCACTTCTCGCGCCGCCAGGACGTCGTGATCTGGCCGCTCGAGCGCGTCCTCTAGTCCAGCGCGCGCTCCGAAGCGAGTAGGTCGCGCGTACGCTTGCGCGCGTGACACCGCAGCGGCGGACTGCGCTCTTCTCCGTGGCCGCGGCGGCCGCGCTCATCGGCCTGAAGCTCGGCACGGGCCTCGCCACCGGCAGCCTCGGCCTGCTCTCCGAGGCCGTCCACTCCGGCACGGATCTCGTCGCCGCGCTGCTCACGTTCTTCGCGGTGGGCGTCGCCGGCCGCCCCGCCGACCGCGGTCACCAGTACGGTCACGGCAAGGCGGAGCATCTGGCCGCGCTCGCGGAGGGGGCGATCCTCGTGCTCGCGAGCCTGGCGATCTCGTGGCGCGCGATCGCGCGACTCGCCGGCAGCTCGCACCCGCACGTGCACGCGAAGTGGTACGCCCTCGTCGTCCTCGTGGTCGTCATCGGCGTCGACGTGGCACGCACGACGGCCTCGGCACGGGCGGCGCGGCGCTACGCGAGCGCCGCGCTGTCCTCGAACGCCCTGCACTTCGCCAGCGACCTCGCAGGTTCCGTCGCGGTGCTCGTCGCGCTCGTCCTCGTGCGCGCGGGCTACGGCAACGCCGACTCGGTGGCGGCGCTGTTCGTGGCGGTGCTCGTCCTGCTCGCCGCCGTGCGGCTGATGCGCGGCAACGTCGACGTGCTGATGGACCGCGTGCCGGCCGACGCCGCCGCGGCGGCGCGCAGGGCGATCGCCGGCGTGCGGCCCGCGGTCGAGCTGAGGCGGCTGCGCATGCGCCAGGCCGCAGGACGCCACTTCGCCGACGTTGTGATCGGGGTCTCGTTCGAGGCCGCCGTCGGGCAGGGGCATGCGGCCGCGGACGCCGTCGAGCGCGCGGTCCAGTCGGCGCTGCCGGAGGCGGACGTGGTGGTGCACGTCGAGCCGCTGGGCGACCGCGCGGCGGTGCGCGAGCGGGCCCACGCGGCCGCGCTCGGCGTGCCGCGGGTGCGGGAGGTGCACAACGTCAGCGTCCTCTCCGTGGACGCCGGCACCGAGCTGTCGCTCCACCTCAAGCTGCCGGGGGAGCTGTCTCTGGACGAGGCGCATGCGATCGCCGAGCAAGTCGAGCGCGCGATCCGCGAGGCGGTCCCCGAGGTGTCGTCGGTGCAGAGCCACATCGAGCCGCTGAGGAGCGAGGGGGAGGGGACGCGCGTGTCGGCGGCCGCGGTGGCCGACGACGCGGACACGGTTGCGAGGATCGTGCGGGACGCGACGGGCTCCGACCCGGTGGGGCTGCGGTTCCTGCACACCGGCGAGGGCCTGGTCGCCTACCTGACCTTGCGGCTCGGGCCGGGAACGCCCCTCGCCCAGGCGCACGCCGAGGCGAGCCGGGTCGAGGAGCTGATCCGGCGCGAGCGCCCGGAGATCGGCGACGTGGTCGTGCACACGGAGCCGGGGGGGTGAGGCTCTGCATGTTCACCCCGCGGGACCGGCAGCTCGACCGCGGCTGGCCCGGCAGGATCGACGGCGACCGGGTGATCCACCTCGCCGCGCAGACGCTCCAGTCGTTCTTCACGGGCGGCGGCGAGGCGCGGGAGCA
Organism: Actinomycetota bacterium; assembly: GCA_039648875.1. Classification (GTDB taxonomy): domain Bacteria; phylum Actinomycetota; class Thermoleophilia; order Gaiellales; family Gaiellaceae; genus Palsa-739. Next base: position 46,371 of record JBBWZD010000163.1, on the reverse strand, counting down.
CGGCGAGTACGCGCTCGACGACGTGGAGCTGCGCGCTCCCGTGCAGCAGCCGCCGTCAGTCCGCGTCTTCTCGAGCGACGGCGACTTCTCGTTCTCGAACCCGGCCTCGATCCGCGGCCCCGGCGAGGCGGTCGTGGTACCGACCGGCGCCGGCTGGCTCGAGTCGGAGCTGCGCCTGGCGGCGGTGATCGGGGCCGACGAGGCGATCGGCGGCTTCACGCTGATGAACGACTGGCTCGCGCCCGAACTGCCGGGCGCGAAGGCCGGCGACTTCGCCATCTCGCTGGGACCGGTCGTGGTGACGCCCGACGAGTTCGGCTCGCGGGACGACTGGAATGCCCTCGTCGAGCATGCGCGGCGCAACACGCGCCTGCTGCCGGGCGACGTCATCGCCGCCGGCGGCGTGCGCGGCGGGCCGCACCACGTGGGAGACGAGGTGGAGCTCGAGGTGGAGGGGATCGGCGTGCTGCGGAGCTACGTGGCCGCGGCGTCGTAGGCGGCGCGCAGCCAGGTCGTGAGCTCTGCGTCGACCTCGTCCTCGTGCGCGAGCGAGACTCGGTGGGTGGTGCGACCGGAGCCGAAGGAGCCGGCGGGGCGAAGACGCTCCGTCTCTGCGGCGCCGGGCAGCACGAGCCCGACGTCGAGCCGCGTCGGCGTCGTCGGCCGGAGGAGCGCGAACTGCCGGCCGCGGGAGAACGCGACCTCCGTCTCCCGCGGCTCGACGGCGACGTCCGGCCCCAGCTCCTCGATGAGGGACGTCAGCCGCGAGAGGATCGGCCGGATCGGCTCGCTGCCCGCGAGCATGCTGACCACGGGATCGGGCGGCGTTCCGGGCACGTGCGAGAGGATACGCGCGTGACGCGGGTGGCAGTCGTCGGCGGCGGTGTGATGGGCTGCGCCGCGGCGTGGGCGCTGACAGAGCGTGGAGCGGACGTGACCCTCTACGAGCAGTTCGAGCTCGACCACGTGCGCGGGTCCAGCCACGGCCGCTCGAGGATCGTGCGGCTCGCCTATCCCGAGCCGGAGTGGGTGCGCCTCTGCGGCGAGGCGATGGCAGGGTGGCGTGAGCTCGAGGCACAGTCGGGCAACGAGCTGCTCGGCCTGTACGGGCTCGTCGAGCTGACGGCGTCGGCGGCGCAGTCCTCGGCCGCCGCGCTCGACGCGTGCGACGTCGACTACCGGCTGCTCGGCCGCGACGCCGCACGCGCGCTCGGCGCCGACGTCCCGGCCGGCTGGACGGCCCTCCACCAGCCGGAGGCCGGGATCGTCCGCGCGGATCGAGCCCGGCACGCATTCCTCGACGTCGCCCGCTCGCGCGGCGCAGAGGTGCAGGCGGGCGTGCGGGTCGACTCCCTCGACGACGTGGAGGCCGACGCGGTGGTCGTGACGGCCGGCTCGTGGATCAAGCAGCTCGTCCCCGACGTGCCGGTGCGGGTGACGCGCGAGACCGTCGCCTACTTCCGGCTCGACCACCCCCAGGCGTCGATCGTGGAGCTGAGCGAGGAGACGCGGGGGCACGGCATGTACTCCCTCCACGACCCGGTGCACGGGCTGAAGGCCGGCGCGCACCACGCCGGACCGGAGGTGGATCCGCGGGCGGACGGCGAGCCCGATCCGGCGCTCGTCGAGCGGATCGCGGCCTGGGTGCGTGCGCGGCTGCCCGACGCGGACCCGGCTCCCGTCGCGGCCGACACGTGCCTCTACACCTCCACCGCCGACCAGTCGTTCCTGCTGGAGCGGCGCGGCCGCGTCGTGCTCGGCTCGCCCTGCTCCGGCCACGGCTTCAAGTTCGCACCGGTGGTCGGGCGGCGGCTGGCAGAGCTGGCTGTCTCCTAGATTACGCAGAAGTGCGATTCGCAGAGTAGCGCAAGCACAAATACGCTATACTGCGTATCGCAATCGCGCGTATCCCTTTCACGAACCCGTTCAACTTCGGCGATCTTGCTCTCGACGACGGCTTCACCGACCGCGAGGAGGAGCTGCGGGAGCTGAAGGCCGACATCCGCAACGGCCAGAACGTCGTCGTCTTCGCCCCACGCCGCTACGGCAAGACGTCGCTCGTCTGGCGCGCGACGCAGGAGCTCGCAGCGCGTGGCGACGTGCTCGTCGCCCAGGTCGACCTGATGCGGGCCGTGACGAAGGAGCAGCTGGCCGCCCAGCTCGCGCAGGTGCTGTACGAGCACGTTGCGACGCCGCTCGTCCGGGTCCGGGAGCGCGCGCAACGGCTCTTCGGCGGCCTGCGAATCCGGCCGGTCATGACGGTCGACCCGATGACCGGATCCCTCGGCTTCAGCTTCGCCGCCGGCCACGCGCGGGAGGAGGTCGACGCGACAATCCAGCGGTTGCTCGAGCTGCCGGCCGAGCTCGCGGCCGAGCGCGGCAGGCGCGTCGCCCTCGTCTTCGACGAGTTCCAGCAGGTGATCGGCATCGACGCGGCGCTGCCCGCGCTGATGCGGGCCGTCTTCCAGGATCAGCCCCACGTCTCGCACGTCTACCTCGGCAGCCGCCGCAGCCTGATGCGGCAGCTCTTCAGCGACGCGAACGAGCCGTTCTGGCGCAGCGCGAAGCACGTCGAGCTCGGGCCGATCCCGGTCGAGGCATTCTCGCGTTTCGTCCACGAGCGCTTCGAGGCGACGCGAAAGCACGCGTCGGCGGTGGTGGTCGAGGAGGTGCTCGCGGTCACGCGCGGCCATCCCTACGGCACGCAGGAGCTCTGCTACGCCCTGTGGGAGGAGACTCCGGCGGGACGGAAGACGACGCCCGAGGGGCTGGAGGCGGCGCTCGCGCACGTGCTCCGGTCGGAGAACGCGTACTTCACGCACGTGTGGACGGGAGCGTCTCGAGCGCAGCGGCTCGTCCTGCAGGCGCTCGCGGCGGAGCCGCCGACCGCCGCCACGAGCGAGGAGTACCGCCGCCGTCATGGACTGCCCGCGCCGTCGAGCGTCCAGCGCGCGCTCGACGCGCTCGTCGCCGACGAGCTCGTCATGCGCGAGCGCCGCGGCTGGTACCGGATCGCGGAGCCGTTCCTCGCCGAATGGATTCGCCGCTACGGCGCCTGACGTCGAGGCGGGACCGGAACCCCGGCTGCCCGTCAGCGATACGATTTCCCCGTGCCCTTCTACCAGCGCCTCGGGGACGTTCCGCGGAAACGTCACGTGCAATTCCGCGAGAACGGGACGCTCCTCACCGAGGAGGTGATGGGGCTCGAGGGCTTCACCGGCAACGAGTCGATCCTCTACCACCTCCACTCGCCCTGTCGCGTCAAGGAGCTCGGCGGGTTCGAGCCGATCGAGCGCGAGGAGTGGGTGCCCCACGCGCACGCCCACCGCCACTTCCATACGCGGGAGGTCGAGCCGGAGGGCGACGAGGTCACCGGCCGCCGGCTGCTGATGTGGAACGCCGACGTCGAGATCTCGCTCTGCCGTCCCGCGGAGCGCATGGACTACTTCTTCCGGAACGGCGAGGGCGACGAGGTGATCTTCGTCCACGAGGGCTCGGGCACGCTCGAGACGACGTTCGGCGAGGTGCCCTACAAGGACGGCGACTACATCGTCGTGCCTCGGGGCACGACCTACCGCTTCGTCCCCGACGGCGAGCAGCGCTACCTGGTCTTCGAGACGCCGGGGCTGATCGAGATCCCGCGGCGTTACCGGAACCAGTACGGCCAGCTCGTCGAGGGCGCCCCGTACTACCACCGGGACATCCACCCGCCGACGGAGCTCCGGACCGTGCGCGAGCGAGGCGACTTCCAGGTCAAGGTGCGCGTGCGCGGGGGCTACCAGACCTACGTCCTGGACTACCACCCCTTCGACGTCGTCGGCTGGGACGGCTACCTCTATCCGTGGACCTTCTCGATCCACGACTTCGAGCCGATCACCGGCCGCATCCACCAGCCGCCGCCCTCGCACCAGACCTTCCAGGGCCAGAACTTCGTGATCTGCTCCTTCTGCCCGCGGAAGCTCGACTTCGACCCGCTCGCGGTGCCGATCCCGTACCACCACTCGAACCTGCAGTCCGAGGAGATGATCTACTACGTCTCCGGCAACTTCGGCTCGCGCAAGGGCGTGGACGTCGGGTCGATCACGCTGCACCCGTCGGGGCTCCCGCACGGCCCCCAGCCGGGGCTCGCAGAGCGCTCGATCGGGATGCACGAGACGAGCGAGCTCGCCGTGATGTGCGACACCTTCCACCCGCTGAAGCTGTCGAAGCTCGCGCAGGACCTCGACGACGGCCGCTACGCCTACTCGTGGTACGAGAACGCGCAGGACGGGGCGGCTGCGGCGGGCGCCGCCGACGACGCCACCGGCGCCGGCCTCACGTCGCACCTCTAGCCGGCCGTCGACGCATGGCGTACCTCGCCGTGCCCGGGCCGTTCGACTTCGCGCTCACGACCGAGCGCTTCCGTGCCTTCGGCGTCGACCGCGCCAACGTGTGGCACGAGGGCGGGCTCTATCGCGTCGTCGTCGGCCGCGAGGTGCGTCTGGAGGCGGCGCCGGGCGGGGTCGAGGTCGAGCCTCTCGACTCGCGGACCGAGCCCGTCGTCCGCGCAGTGCTCGGCCTCGTCTTCGACCTCGAGTCCTTCTACGGCTGGGCCGCCGGGGACGAGGTGCTCGCGGCGACCGCGCGGCGACTGGCCGGCTTCCGCCCCTCGCTGACGCCGGACCCGTTCGAGATGCTCGTCGGCGCGATCACCGCGCAGCAGGTCTCGATGTTCTCGGCGCTCGCCATCCGCAACCGCCTGATCGAGCGCTTCGGCGAGCGAGTCGGCGAGGCCTGGGCGTTTCCCACGCGGGAGCGGCTCGCCGCGTCGCACGAGGACGAGCTGCTCGCGCTCGGCTACTCGCGCCGGAAGGCGGAGTACGTGGTCGGGCTCGCGCGCGCGGACGTCGACCTCGAGTCGCTCCCCGCGCTGGCCGACGACGAGGTGAAGGAACGTCTGACGGCGCTGCGCGGCCTCGGGGAATGGACCGCCGAGTGGTTCCTCGCCCGGCACCTCGCGCGGCCCCACGCGTGGCCGTGGGGCGACCTCGCGCTGCGCAAGGCGGTGGCCGCGCTCTATGGTGGGCTCGACGTGCGGGAAGCGCGGGCGCGCTTCCACCCGTTCGAGAATCTCGCCGCCCACTACCTGCTGCTCTCGCAACGAGTCCCGTGATCCGCAGCGCCACTCCCGACGACCTGCCGCTCGTCCGCGAGCTCTTTCGCGAGTTCTGCGACGAGATCCCCGATGAGCGGTGGCGGGACGACGACGGTGAGGACGACCTCCGCAGCCTCGAGGCCGCGGTGGGCGAGGGCCGTGTCCTGCTGGACGACGACGTCGGCATCGCGGCGCTGCGGAAGACGGGGCAGCGCGTGGCGGAGCTCGAGCTCCTGCACGTGCGCGCTGCGGCCCGCCGCAGCGGCGTCGCCGGCGCCCTCGTGCAGGAGGCGGCCTCCCGTCTCCGCGACCAGGGTGTCGAGGTGCTCGAGCTGAGTGTCCTCACGAGGAACGAGGACGCACGCTCCGCCTACGAGCGGCTGGGGTTCACGCCCGTCGAGCTGCGGCTCGCGGCCCGCGTCGAGTCCCTCCTCGACCTGGGCGGCGGCGGCCCGACGTTCGGCTCGGTGCACGTGCAGACCGACGACACGGGCGCGGTCGAGCGGGCGGCGCAGAAGGCGCTGCCGCGCCTCGGCCGCTCGGCCGGCACGGCGGTCAGCGGCCCCCGCAACGGCTGGGTCGCCGTCCACGACGAGCTCTGCGACCGCGAGCCGAAGCTGCTGCAGCGGCTGGGCCGGGAGCTGTCCTACGCGCTCGCCGCCGTCGTCCTGGCCATCGGCGTCGAGGAGGGAGCGCTGGTGCGCTACACGCTCTACGACCGCGGCGGCGCCGTCGACGAGTACGCGTCGGTGCCGGAGTACTACGGCGAGCTGCCGCCGGGGGACGTGGTCGCGCTCGGCGCGAACCCGACCGTCGTCAGCCGGCTCACGGGCGCCGAGCCGTCGCGTGTGCGGGAGGTTGCGCGCACGGCGCGCGCGCCGGGCGAGCTGCCGCCCGCGGCGGAGCTCGTCGAGGCCATCGCCGAGACGATGGGCGTGGCGGAGGCAGGCCACGGCTGGGTACCTTCCTGACCATGCTGACTCTCTACGACGCCGCCCGTTGCCCCTACTGCGCTCGTGCCCGCATCGTGCTCGCGGAGAAGGGCGTCGAGTACGAGACGATCGAGGTCGACCTGACCGACCGTCCCGGCTGGATCTACGAGAAGAACGCCACCGGCCGCGTGCCGGTGCTCGAGGAGGACGGCTGGCTCCTGCCGGAGTCCGCCGTCATCATGGAGTACCTCGAGGAGCGTTACCCGGAGCCGCCGCTGCTCCCGGCGGACGCCGCCGACCGTGCGCTCGCCCGCCTCTGGATCTTCCGGCACGACGCCTTCACGAAGCCGTACTACGCCCTGCGCCGCGGCGAGGCGGGCGCGGCCGAGCATCTGGACGAGGAGCTTGCCGGGCTGGACGCCGCGCTCGAGGCGCGTCCCTGGCTGGGGGGCGCCTCCTACGGGCTCGCCGACATCGCGTACGCGCCGTGGGTGCTGCGCGCGCGCGACATGCTCGGCGTGTCGCTCGAGCCGTTCCCGGCCGTCGTCGACTGGCTCGAGCGTCTGCTCGACCGTCCCGCGATCGCGGCCGAGTCGGTTCTGGTCGCGGCGCTGTAGGCTCGGGAGGATGCCGGTCTCCGAGCTGCCTCGGGTCGTCGACGCGGCCTGGCTCGCCGAGCACCTCCACGAAGACGATCTGGTCGTGGGCGACGTCCGTGGGCCGAACGCGCACACGCGCGGCCACATTCCGGGCTCGCGGCCGCTCGTGCTGGGGTCGCCGCCGCCCGGCGCCGACGAGGCGAGCCTGCAGGACCTCGCCCGGGAGGTCGCGCTGCGCCTGCGCCGCCACGGGATCACGGGCGAGGAGCGGCTCGTGCTCGTCGACCGCGGCGACGGGATGGGCGCCATGCCCGCGGCGCAGCTCGCGGAGCTGGCCGGCCATAGCCGCGTCGCCGTCCTCCTCGGAGGCATGGCGGGCTGGCGCGGCCCCTTGCAGGAGGGGCCGGTCGAGCTCGAGCCGGTGCGAACGGCCGCGCTCGAGCCGAACACGCGCGCGCTGCCGACGCGGCAGGAGCTCGCGTCGCGGCTCGACGACCGGTCGCTCACGATCCTGGACGTGCGCCGGGAAGAGGAGTACACCGGCCGTCACGGCAGCGCATGCGACCCGCGCCAGGGACACATTCCCCGCGCGCGCCGCGTCGAGGTGGGAACGCTCTTCGCGGGCCCCGGCGAGCCGTTGCCGCCGGAGCGGATCCGCGAGCTCGTCGGAGAGCCCGAGGGAGCGGAGGTCGTCGCCTACTGCCACTCCGGCTCGCGCTCGGCGCTCGCGACGCTCGCCCTCCGCAGCGCCGGCTACGACGCCCGCAACTACGCCGGCTCCTGGCACGAGTGGAGCCGCCATCCGGAGCTGCCGCTCGAGCGTTGAGCTACGCAGCCGCCAGCAGGGCGACCCCGCCGGCGACCGCGGCGGCACCCGCCAGGCGGACCCACGTCACGCGCTCGCGCAGGAACGCTGCCGCCAGGAGGGCCGCCACCACGACGCTCGTCTCGCGGACGGCCGCGACGGCGGGGGCGGCGGCGAGGCGGAGCGCGAAGAGGAAGAGCAGGTAGGCGCCGAAGGAGCCGGCCGCGGCAACCAGCGTCGGCGCGGAGAGCTGCGCCCGCAGCGGGGCGACGCCGCGGCGCAGGACGAGGAGTGCCAGGGCCGCGGCGGCCACCGGCGCGAGCACGAGCTCGAGGTACGGCAGGGGCGCGGCGTGGCGGAGGCCCTCCTTGTCGACGAGGGTGTACGACGCGATCGCGCAGCCGATCGCGAGCCCGACGGCGAGGCCGGCCGCGCCGTGGCGCAGGCCGCGCACGAGCGCGACGCCGGCGGCGACGAGGCAGACGCCGGCCGCCTCGGCGGCCGAGACCGCGCGCCCGAGCACGACGGCGGAGCCGAGGAGCACGAGCACCGGCGCCGAGCCTCGCGCGACCGGATAGACGACCGACAGCTCCCGCCGCCGGTACGCGGCCACGAGCAGCACGAAGTACGCCGCCTCGAGCGCAGCGGACGCGACCGCGTACGGGACGGCGCCGAGGCTCACGGACCACGTCGCCGCAGCCGCGGGCGCATAGAGCACGACGGACACGACGAGCACCGCCGTCGTGCGCGCCTCGACGTCGGCGGAGCCGCGCAGCAGGACGTTCCAGCCGGCGTGGAGCACCGCGGCCGCGAGCGCGAGGCCCAACGCTGCGAGCGGCACGCGGGCCTTACGCTGCGCGGTCGAGCGACCGCTCGGCGGCGCCGAGGAAGGCGCTGCAGAGCGCCCGGCCCAGCTCGTTCCAGCGGCCGATGTGTCGCGGCGTCTCCGCCAGCAGCCGCTCCGCGTCCGGCGGCGGGTCGGACGTGTCGCCGCACCAGCGCTCGAGCTGGGCGCCGGTCACCTCCGGATGGAACTGCACGCCCCAGGACCGGTCGCCGAGCCGGAACGCCTGCGAGCACGCCGGGCTGCGCGCGAGCTCGACCGCCCCCGCCGGCACCCCGTAGGTGTAGCGATGCCACTGGAGGGCCGTGAAGCGCCGCGGCAGCTCGCCGAGCAGCGGATCGCGGAGACCCGCGTCCGTGAGCTCCACCTCGCACCAGCCGATCTCCGGCTCCGGCAGCGGCCCCACCACCGCGCCCGCGGCGCGTGCCAGTAGCTGGGCGCCGAGGCACACGCCGAGCACCGGCGTACGGTCGTCCAGCAGCTTCCGCAACCACGCCGCCTCCGCGCGCAGCCACGGGTGCCGGAAGTCCTGGTCGGGGTGCATCGCGCCGCCGAATACGAGCACTGCGTCGTACGCCTCGGGTGAAGGCGGCGCGGCACCGGCCGAGAAGCTGCTCTCGTCGAGCCGGTGGCCCTGCTCTTCGACGACGCTCGCGAAGAGCTCCGCCCGCGCCTCGGCGCCGTGGACGACGGAGAGAACCCGCACCGCGGAAGCTTACGTTCCGCCGCTGGCGGCGACGCGGTTCGCGTCGAGGAGCCGGCGCAGCTGCCGCGCGTTGGCGGCGGCCTGGGAGACGCGGCCGAGCGGGTTCTCGGGGTCGGGCGACGACGAGTTGTTGTTGAAGAAGGCGAACGCCTGCTCCGACTGCCCCGCGAGCTCCTGCAGCGTGCCGACCCACTCCCCGAGCTCCTCGTCCGAATAGAGATAGTCGAAGCGCTCCGCGGCCGAGCCGCCCCGCTTGTTCCAGGTGCCGAGGTTGCGCCCGTGGAAGCGGACGTAGGCCGTCGGCGAGGTGACGGCCGGCACGGTCGGGACGAGGTTCTTCGCCGACTCCGACTTCGGCGCGTCGACGGTCACGTAACCCGCGCCGATCCGCTCGAGGAACGCCAGCGTCTCCGCCCGGTTGTCCTCGTCGAGCCACGACCGGTGGCGGAACTCGACGAGCATCTCGTCGCCGCCGAGCTGCTCCCGCGCCCACTCGAGGTACTCGAGCGAGCGGTCCTTGAAGACGACGTACGAGGGGAGCTGGAAGAGGATGCCGCCGAGCTTCTTCTCGCGGCGCAGCGGCCCGAGCGCCTCGACGAAGCGTCGGAACACCTCGCCCCGCAGCTCCCGCGGCGGGCGGTCGACGCGGCCGCGCTCGTCCACCGGCATCTCCGCGCGCAGGTCCTCCGGCAGCACCTCGACCTTCACCGGGTGCCGCGTCATCAGCCCGAACGCCTTCACGTGCATCGTGAACCCGGGTGGGGTGCGGGCGGACCAGCCCTCGACCATCGGCTCCGACGGCAGCCGGTAGTACGTCGAGTCGACCTCGACGGTGTCGAAGTGCTCCGCGTACCACGCCAGCCGCTCCTTCGCGGGCAGCCGCGGCGGGTAGAAGTACGTCGACAGCGCCTCGTCGGCCCACGAGCACGTGCCGATCCGGATCGCGGCGGCCACGCCTACGGCTTCAGGCGCACAACCGCGCTGGCGACGCTCCAGGGTGGGAGCGTGGCGCTCACGCAGCCGGCGGGCGCGACTGCGGCGGGCAGCGGGCTCAGGCAGCCCTTCGCCGTGTCGTCGCGCTCGAGCGCAGTCGCCTTCGCCTGGAAGTACGTCGTCTTCCTCGGCCTCAACACGCCGGACTTCGACCAGAACCCGTTCGAGCTCGCCCGCGTGGTGCCGAACCGCCGGAGTGAGGTGCGGTTCGTGCCGCGGTAGACGCCGACCTCGAGCCCCGCGCCGGGAAGGCCGCCTTCGACGAGCCCGCCGGCGAGCGTGTAGCGGTGCGCCTTCCGCGCGTACTTGACCTTGAGCGCGAGGGTGATCGGCAGCGGCACGAGGGCGCGCGCCTCGAAGGTTCCGAGGGCGTTCGGCGTCCCGGCGCCCGGGTTGTACGGCGTGAACAGCGACTCCCAGCGGAGCAGCCCGCCCGCCGGCGGGCTGAAGATGCCGTTCACGGTGAAGCGGGCGTCGAGCAGCTGCGCGCCGAACGCCGCTCTGCCCGGCGCACCCTGCGGCACGTCCGGCGGCGGCAGGCAGATCACGAGCCGGTACGAGCCGAGCGCCTGCTCCGACCCCGCCGTCGCGTCGACGTAGAGCGGCACCGGAAGCGTCTGCCCGCCGACGGCGAGGTTGAGGATCCAGACCGCCGCGTGCGCGCCGGGAGCGCACAGGTCGGCCGCGTGCTTCGCGGGGTCGTCCGCGACGACGGGCCCGTCGAGCGGGAGCGTGAGCCCGTTGTCGTGCGAGAACGCCGTCGCAGTCACCTGGCCGACGGTCGTGCCCGCGGGCTGGCCGAGCGTGGCGGCGTAGCCGCGAGGCGCGTAGATCGCGATGCGGCCGATCGGGCTCGTCGACTGCGGGATGCCGACGTGGATCGTCGTCGCCCTCGGGCCGCCGGCCGCCATCGGCACGTGCGAGACGGCGATCGTGGCCGTGTCGGCGCCCAGAGCCGCGCCGGCGAGCACGAGGGCGGCCACGGCCGCGAGCGGGGCGATCGCGCGGGTCAGCGCGAGGCCGCCTTCTTCAGCATCGACAGGGTCAGCTTCGCGCGGCCGATCGTGATCGAGGCGCCGGGGCGCACGTCGGCCAGGTAGAGCGCGTCGCCGGAGCTCTGCACGGTGGAGGTCGCGCCGAGGTAGAGGACGAGCCGCCCGCCGGCGGGGACACGCACGCTCTCGTCCATCAGCGCGATCCTCGCCGTCCCCTGCGCTCCCGCGAGCTTCGTGCCGCCGGCGGAGATCACGGTCTCCCTGCCGCGGGCCTCGACGGTGAGGACCGCGACCAGGCGGTCCCAGCTCCGGGCGTCCGAGTACGCCACCGTGACGGCCGAGTCCCCGAACGTCTCGTGCGGTCCGCCGGTGATGCGCGCCGCGCGCACCACCTTGCCGCCGCCGCTCTCGATCCTCGCCCGCCCGGGCAGGGAGATGCTCGCCGCCCTCGTCGCGGGCAGGGCCCTGTACGAGGTCGTCTTCCCGTCCCACGGGTCGTGCGCCAGCTCCACCCGCGGCTGCGCGTCGATCCCGTTCGGGATTCCCTTCACGTAGCGGTCGAGCCACCTGAGGGCCTCGCCGTAGTAGCGCGGCGCCTCGGCGGCCGGGTTCGCGGCCGGCGCGTGGCCGAGGTCGCCGAGATAGAGGCGCTTGGGGCCTCTCAGCAGCCGGTAGGCGGCGAGGGCCTGGTCGAGGTCGAAGAGGAAGTCGCGGCGGCCCTGGATCAGCAGGGTCGGCACGCCGAGCGACCGCAGCCCGGGACGCGGCGAGCGCGGCGCCGCGAGCGCCGTCACCTGCGCGAGGTTCTGGCTCTGCACGAGCCCGGGCTCCGCCGCCAGCAGGTCCGGCTCCCACCGGGCCTCCGGGACGAGCTGGGCCAGGTAGAGGATGAGCCCCGACTTCGACAGGCCCTGCGGCGCGAGCGCCGAGGTCAGATCGGTCCAGGTGATCATCGGGACGATCGCCTTGAACGGCACGCCGGCTGTCGCCGCGTTCCACACCGCGGCGCCGCCGAGCGACAGGCCCAGCGCGCCGATCGCCGTGTCGGAGATCTCCGGGCGCGCCGCCAGCCACGCGAACAGCTCCTTCGTGTCCCGCACGTCGCGGGGCCCGTCGAGGCCGAACAGGCCGCCGCTCGCGCCGTGGCCGCGCGCGTCGCACTCGAGCGTGGCGTAGCCGGCCGGCGCGAGGTACTGCACGGCCGCCGGCTCCAGGTCCTGGTGCCTGCCGCCGAGCCCGTGGAACAGCATCACCGCCGGCCAGCCGCCCGCCGGGGGCGAGCCCGCCGGCTCGACGAGGGAGCACGCGAGCTTCACCCCGTCGGAGGCGGCGATCGTCAGCTGCTGCGGCGTGGCCGCGGCCACCGGCTCCGCCCCCGCCAGTGCGAAGAGCAGCGACGCGAGAAGGACCAGCCGACGCCCCACGACCTGCCACAGCGTACTCCCTTCTAGACTGCCGCCGTGGACGCCCGGCCGATCGGCGTGTTCGACTCCGGAGTCGGCGGGCTCACCGTCCTGCACGAGTGCCTGGTCACCCTGCCGCACGAGGACTTCCTCTACCTGGGCGACCACGCGCGCCTGCCGTACGGCCCCCGGCCGCTGCCCGAGATCCGGCGCTTCGCGCAGGAGATCGGCCTGTTCCTCGAGTCCCGCGACGTGAAGCTGATCCTGGTCGCCTGCAACGCGGCGACCTCGGCCGCCCTGCCGCAGCTCCAGGAGGAGCTCTCGGTGCCGGTCGTCGGCGTGATCACGCCGGAGGCGCACGCGGCCGTCCAGGCGACGCGCAACCGCAGGGTCGGCCTGCTCGCCACCGAGGCGACGGTCGAGTCGGGGCGGTACCGCGACCTCGTGCACGCGCTCGACGCGGGCGTCTCGCTCCATCCCGTCACGTGCCCGCGGCTCGTGCCGCTGATCGAGAGCGACGACCCCTACGGCGAGGAGACCGAGCGGGCGGTGCGCGCCTACGCCGCGCCGCTCCAGGCGGCGGAGGTCGACACCGTGATCCTCGGCTGCACGCACTACCCCCTGATCCGCCCGGTGCTTCAGCGGGTGTTCGGCCGCGGCGTGACGCTCGTCTTCTCCGCGGAGGAGACGGCGCGGGAGGTGGCCGAGACGCTGGTGCGTAAGGGGATCGGCAACGAGCCGGCGCGGGTCGGCGCCTACGGCTTCCTCACGACGGGCGACCCCGAGGCGTTCCGTGCCATGGGCCGCCGGTTCCTGCAGTTCCCGATCGGCGAGGTCGAGCACGTCGCGCTCGCGCGGCTCGCCGAGGGCGTGCCGGCATGAGGAGGGCAGACGGCCGGCGGGGCGACGAGCTGCGGACGATCGAGTTCCAGCCGGACTGGCTCGAGAACGCGCACGGCTCGGCGCTGATCGCGCAGGGCAGGACGAAGGTGCTGTGCACGGCGATGATCCAGGAGGAGGTGCCGCGCTGGCTGCGGAAGCAGGGTCGCGGCTGGATCACCGCGGAGTACTCGCTGCTCCCGGCCTCGACGGGCGAGCGCGTCGACCGCGAGGCCTCCCGCGGCAAGCAGCAGGGTCGCACGATCGAGATCCAGCGCCTGATCGGCCGGGCCGTCCGCGCGGTCGCCGACTTCGGCGCGCTCGGCGAGCGGACGATGTGGCTCGACTGCGACGTGCTCCAGGCGGACGGCGGCACGCGCTGCGCGGCCATCTGCGGCGCCTACGTCGCCGGCCGGAGGGCGCTCGACCGCTTCGGGCTCTCCCGCGGCTTCGCCGACTCGGTCGCTGCGGTGTCGGTCGGCGTCGTCGAGGGCGTGCCGCTGCTCGACCTCGACTACTCCGAGGACTCGAGCGCCGACACCGACATGAACGTCGTGATGACCGGCGACGGCCGGCTGGTCGAGGTCCAGGCGACGGCGGAGCGCGAGCCGTTCACGCGGGAGCGGCTCGACGAGCTGCTCGCGCTCGCCGAGGCCGGCATCGCCGAGATCAGCGAGCTGCAGGCCGAGGCGGTCGCCGTTGCTCTTCCCTGAGGCCGCGGCCGCCGTCCCCTCCCTGGGCTGGCCGCACGTCCTGCTGCGGCTGTTCGTGGCCGCGGTGCTCGGCGGCGCGATCGGGATGGAGCGGGAGCTGCGGGAGCGGGGCGCGGGCCTGCGCACGCACCTCGTCGTCTGCGTCGGCTCCGCCCTCTTCACACTCGTCTCCGCCTACGGGTTCCGCGACTTCGTCGGCGCCGGCGGCGGAATCGCGCGGATCGACCCGACGCGGATCGCAGCGCAGATCGTCAGCGGCATCGGCTTCCTCGGCGCCGGCGCCATCATCCGGCAGGGCCTGTCGGTGCGCGGCCTCACCACGGCCGCGACCCTCTGGCTCGTCGCGGCGATCGGCATGGCCGCGGGTGCCGGCTACTACGACGCCGCCGTCATCGCGACGCTCGGGGGCCTCCTCACGCTCGGCCCGCTCCGCGTGGCCTCCTACCGCCTCCTCCGCCGCTTCCGGTCGGAGATCGACCGGCTGCTGGTGGAGATCCCGGCCGGCGGCAGCCCTGCGCCGGTGCTCGAGGCGATCGAGGCGCGCGGCGGCCGGGTGGTCTCGCTCGACGTGGCGCAGGAGGGCGAGCGCCGCACCATCGCGATGGACGTCGAGCTGCACGGAACCGCCGCGCCCGTCATCGTCTCGTCGGTGGCGGAGGTCGAAGGCGTCCTCGAGGTGCGATGGATGGAGTGACGGCAGTCGAGGCGACGCTCTGCTCCCGCAACCCGCACAAGGCGCGCGAGCTCGAGCGCCTGCTTCCCGGCTGGCGGATCGAGCCTCTCGCCGCGGCCGACTGGCCGCCGGAGACCGGCGAGACGTACTACGAGAACGCCGCGGCCAAGGCCCGCTTCGGCCACGAGGTGGGCCCGCCGAGGCGCTGGTCGATCGGCGAGGACTCGGGGCTCGAGGTCGAGGCGCTCGGCGGCCGGCCGGGCGTCCACTCCGCCCGCTACGCCCCGGAGGGCGCGCCCGCGATCGCGAAGCTCCTGGCCGAGCTCGAGCACGTGGCCGACCGCCGTGCGCGCTACGTCTCGGAGCTCGTCTGCCTCCTGCCCGGCGGCGGCGAGCTGCGTGGGAGCGGCGCCCTCGCCGGTTGCATCGCGCGCGAGCCGAGCGGCAGCGCGGGGTTCGGGTACGACCCCGTCTTCGTCCCGGAAGGCGAGCGGCGCACGGTGGCCGAGCTGGGGGACGAGTGGAAAGACCGGCACTCGCACCGCGCCCGCGCCGCGCGCGAGCTCCTACGCGAGGCCGTCGACCGGCTCGGCCGTGGCGCGTAGCGACCGCCGCTCGGCCTGCCACCAGTTCAGCTCGGCGCCGAGGACGATCACGTTCGCCATCGCGTAGAGCCAGAGCAGGAGGATCGCCGGGCCCCCGAGCACGCGCAGCGTCACGTTCACGTCGGCGAGCCGCACGAACACCGGCACGACCTGGAACGAGGCCTCGAGCGCCACCGCCGCGGCGACCGCGCCCGGCAGCGCTTCGCGAACGGTCACCGGCGCGTTCGTCAGCAGCCGGTACACGGCGACCAGGAAGACGAAGACCCCGAGCAGCGAGACCGCGATCGACACGACGTAGGCGACGACGACGTTCGAGACGAAGCCGGGCGCGTAGTGCTTCAGCGCCTCGACGCCGACGGCGCCGACGACCAGGCTGGCGAAGAGCGTCACCAGGCAGCCGACCATCAACGCGAAGGCGATGGCCTTGCCGCGGAGGAAGGAGCGGTTGGGCCGGCCGTACACGATGTTGAACGCCGACTCGAGCGCGCTGAAGAGCGAGAGCGACGACCACAGCAGGCCGATGCCGCCGATGATCCCGAGCGCGGCCGCGTTGTCCTGCACCTTGTGC
This sequence comes from Actinomycetota bacterium, assembly GCA_039648875.1. Taxonomy (GTDB): domain Bacteria; phylum Actinomycetota; class Thermoleophilia; order Gaiellales; family Gaiellaceae; genus Palsa-739. Next base: position 30,522 of record JBBWZD010000163.1, on the reverse strand, counting down.
ACGAGCGTGAGGATGCTCGCGAGCGAGCTGCCGGGGAAGGCGCGCGTCAGCTCCTTCACCAGGAAGTCCGAGGCGTCGACGCGGTGCACGAGGCCGAGCAGCGCGAGCGCGAGGAAGACGAGTGGGACGAACGACAGGAGGGCGAAGTACGCGACCATCGCCGCCAGGTGCGTGCCCCGGTCGGCGAAGAACTTCAGGATCAGCGCGCGCTTCCGAAGCCTCACGTTCCGGGAGTTTGTAGCCTGAGGAGCGATGGACGCGGCGCAGGCTCTCGCCGACCTCACGGAGATCTCTTCGCAGATCGAGGCCGCCGTCCTCTTCGACGCGAGCGGGGAGGTGGAAGCCTCGACCCTCGCCGGCGACGACGCGGCGGGCGCACTCGCGCGCGGGGCGGCCGAGCTGCTCGAGCGCGCAGGGTCGTTTCGCTCGAGCGCTGCGGAGGTGACGCAGCTCGAGGTCTCGACGCAGGAGGGCAGCGTCTTCGTCGTGCGGGACGGCGCGCGTCGCATCGCTGCGACGACCGCCCGCGAGCCGACGGTGGGGCTCGTCTTCTATGACCTGAAGAGCTGCCTGCGCGACGCGACGGCCGAGCCCGAGGAGCCCGAGGAGCCCGAGGAGCCCGAGAAAGCGACGCGGAGCCGCCGGAAGAAGGAGCCCGATGGCGCGGCGTAGGCTCGTCTCCCTGCTCGGCTTCGGAGCGGGGCTGGCGGCGGGCAGCGTCCTCTACCGCCGCTCGTCCGGCAGACGCCGGGAGCGCGTGGACATCTACTTCGACGACGGCTCGATGGTGTCGTTCGTCGACGGCTCCCCCGAAGCCGAGCGGTTGCTGCCGGCGGCGCGGACCGTCCTCGCCGCCGCCCGCCGGTGAGCGTCGCGATGAGTCGCGACCCGCTGGCCGCGGCCATCGTCGAGCACGCCTACCTGGAGGGCGACTTCCTGCTCCGCTCCGGCAAGCGCTCGCGCTACTACCTGGACAAGTACCGCTTCGAGACGCGTCCCGACCTGCTCGGACCGATCGGCGAGCGCCTCGCCGCCAGCGTGCGGGAGCACGCCGCCGACGCCACCCGCCTGGCCGGGCCGGAGCTCGGCGCAGTCGCGCTCGCCGCCGCGGCCTCGCTCGAGTCCGGTCTGCCCTTCCTGATCGTGCGCAAGGACGCGAAGGAATACGGCACGGCGAAGCAGGTCGAGGGGCCGTACGAACCGGGCGAATGCGTCTGCCTCGTCGAGGATGTCGTCACCTCCGGCGGCGCTCTGCTCCACTCCGTCGCGGCCCTGCGCCGGGCCGGTCTGGTGGTTCACACCGCCGTCTGCGTCGTCGACCGCGAGGAGGGCGGGGCCGACGCGCTCGCGCGCCACGCAGTGCGCCTGCGGCCGCTCTTCCGGGCAGGAGACCTGCTCGCGAGCGCGAAAACTCCCGCAAACCGCATGGTTGAGCCGTAACTACGGCCCTGGTAGGGTCACCCCGGCCCGTGCAATCGATCAACGACAGGAGGAGAGGCACGTGACGAAACAGGAATTCGTGGCGGAGGTCGCCCGGCGAAGTCAGCTGAACGGTCGCGAGGCGGGCAAGGCCGTCGACGCCTTTCTGGACACGATCGTCGACACGCTCAAGGGCGGCGGAGACGTGGCGTTCACCGGGTTCGGCAAGTTCTCGACCGCGCAGCGCGCCGCCCGGACGGGCGTGAACCCCCGGAACCCGAGCGAGAAGGTGAACATCCCCGCAGCGCGCGTGCCGAAGTTCTCGGCCGGCAGCGGCCTGAAGTCGGCGGTCAAGAGCGGCTAGGGCCGCGGAGGATTCGTTGGTGCGCCCCGGGGGCCGCTCGCAGCGGCCCCCGGGCGTCGGTGGGCCTCGCGCGGCCGGGCGGCCGAGTAGATTTGCCGGGATGAGGCAGGAGCTCGAGGAGCGCCCGGCGGTGGGCGTCGCGCACTTCGCCGACCGGCTCGCCGAGGCGGTCGAGCGGAAGCGGAGCCAGCTCGTCGTGGGCCTCGACCCCGTCGCCGAGCAGCTGCCCGTGGAGCTGCGGGGCGAGACGGTGCTCGAGCGCCCCGCCGCGGCCGCCGCGTCCGCTCGCTTCTGCCGCGGCATCGTCGACGCGGTGGCACCGCATGCCGTGGCCGTCAAGCCGCAGTCGGCGTTCTTCGAGGCACTCGGCTCCGACGGCGTGCGGGCGTACGAGGACGTCTGCGACTACGCGCGGGCGGCCGGCCTCCTCGTGCTCGCGGACGTGAAGCGGGGCGACGTCGGCTCCACCGCCCGCGCCTACGCGGCCGCGTACGTCGAGCCGCGAGGGCAGCTGCCGCCGCTCGCGGACGCTGCGACGGTGCAGCCGTATCTCGGCCGGGACGGCGTCGAGCCGTTCCTCGCCGCCTGTCGCCGCGGGGGCGCGGGGCTCTTCTGCCTCGTGAAGACGTCGAATCCCGGTGGCGCCGAGGTGCAGGACGCGAGGCTGTCGGACGGGAGGCGCCTGTGGCAGCACGTCGCGGAGCTCGTGCGCGAGTGGGGGGAGGACCTCGTCGGCGAGCGGGGCCTCTCGGCCGTGGGGGCGGTCGTCGGAGCGACGTTCCCGCGCGAGGTCGAGGAGGTGCGGCGCCTGCTGCCGCGGGCCGTCCTCCTGCTGCCGGGCGTGGGGGCCCAGGGAGGCACTGCGTCCGACCTCGGGCCTGCCTTCACGAGCGGTCCGGCGAGCGCCCTGGTCTCCGCGTCGCGCTCGATCATCTACGCGTACCGGTCGCGCGGCGGCGACTGGCGCAGCGCCGCGGGCGCCGAGGCTGCGTCCCTCTCGCGCCGCGTCTGGGCCGTCTCCGGCTGGTAGACGTGGCTCGGCCCGCCGCCCGGGCGCGTCTCGCGCGCTACGCCGCACCGGCCGCGTTCCTCGCCGCAGTCACGATCGCGGTGCTGCTGATCCGCTCCGGCCTCGGCGCCGGCCCGTCCGCGCCGGCGACGACCGCCTCGGTCGCCGTGAGCCACCCGCGCACGACGCCCGCGCACCGGCGGAAGAAGCACCGCGCCACGACGCGGCCTACGCACGCCGGGTACTACGTCGTGCAGAGCGGCGACACGTTCGGCACGATCGCCGCCAGGGAGGGGACCACGGTGGGCCGGCTCGAGCAGCTGAATCCGGGGGTGAGCTCGAGCGCGCTCGCGGTGGGGCAGCGAATCCGGGTCAAGTAGCCTTGCCGGCGATGCGGCGGGTTCTCGCAGCGGGGCTCGTTGCGCTCGCGTGCGCGGGTGCCGCGCGGGCCGGCGTCCCGAGCACCGGAGCGCGCGCCTTCTACGTCGTCAATGCCGCCACCGGCGAGGTGCTCGCCTCCCGCGACGCGGACGCCCGGCTCCCGATCGCGAGCCTGACGAAGCTGATGACGGTGACGCTCGCGCTGGAGCACCTGAAGCCCTCCCAGATCGTGACCGTCAGCGCGCAGGCGGCCGGGGTCGGGGAGTCGCGTATCCCGCTTGTCGCGGGCCAGCGGATCGCGGTGCGCGACCTGCTGGAGGGCGCCCTCATCCAGAGCGCGAACGACGCGGCCGACGCCCTCGCGGCCGCGGCCGCCGGGGGCGACATCCCTCGCTTCGTCGGCTGGATGAACGCGCGGGCGCGGAGGTTGGGGCTGCGGGAGACGCACTTCGTCCGCCCCGACGGCCTCGATGCGCCGGGCCACGTCTCGAGCGCGCGCGACGTCGCCCTCCTCGCCCGCGTCGCGATGCACTCGCCGATCGTGCGCGCCATCGTCCGGAAGCGCATCGACACCATCGAGGGCGGGGGCGTCACCGTCCACACCTGGAACGACCTGCTCGGCGTCTTCCCCGGGCTGATCGGCGTCAAGACCGGCCACACGGCCACGGCGGGGTGGTGCGAGGTCGCGGCGGCGAGGCGGCACGGCTACACGATCTACGCCGTCATCCTCGGCAGTCCCACGCGCGCGCAGCGCAACGCCGACCTCGAGCGACTGCTCGCCTGGGGCGTCGCGCAGTACCGGACCTTGACCCTCGTGCGGGCGGCACCGTACGCGCGGGCGGCGCTCGGCTACGGCAGGCCGCCGGTCGCGCTCGTGGCCGCGAAGCCGCTGGTGCGCGTCCTGCACGTCGGGCGGCCGGTGGTCGAGCGCGTCGTCGCCCCCGGCGCCGTGAGCTTGCCGGTGACGCGCGGCCAGCGGCTCGGCCGGATCGAGATCTGGGCCGGCGGGAAGCTGCTCGGGTCACGGCCGCTGCTCGCGGCGAGGACTGTGCGCCGCCCGGGGGTGGGCGGCCGGGTGCGCTGGTACGCCGGGCGGACCGTGCATCATCTGGTCGGGCTCTTCTCGTGATCGTCACCGTCACCCTCAACGCCGCGGTGGACCGCACGCTGACCGTTCCGAGCTTCCAGCTCGGCCACCGCCACCGCGCCAGCGCGAGCCTCACGTCCGCCGGAGGCAAGGGCATCAACGTCGCCCGGGCGCTGAAGCGCCTCGAGGCGCCGGTGGTCGCCACCGGCCTCGCCGGCGGCCGAACCGGCGACCGGATCATCGACGACCTGGCCGCCGAGGCGATCCTCAACGACTTCGTGCGCATCGCCGACGAGTCGCGCACGTCGACGGCCGTCGTCGATCCCACGGCGGGGACGTTGAGCGAGATCTACGAGTGGGGCCCAGCTGTCCGCCCCGAGGAGCTCGACGTCCTGCTCGACAAGCTGCGCTACCTCTCGCGCGTCGCGACGTTCGTGGTCTTCTCCGGCTCGCTGCCGCGCGACGTGCCCGACGACTTCTACGCCGAGGCGATCCGCGACCTCAACCGTCGAGGCGTGCAGTGCGTGCTCGACTGCGAGGGCGAGCCGCTGCGCGTCGGAGTCGACGCCGAGCCGTTCCTCGTCTCGCCGAACCAGCGTGAGGCCGAGAGCCTCGTCGGCCAGGAGTTCTCCGACGAGGAGGACTTCCCGATGGCGCTCGACGCGATCGCGGACCTCGGCGCGCGCAACGTCCTCATCACGCAGGCGACCTCCTGCTTCGGCCTGTTTCGCGAGGAGCGCCGGGTGCGGCGGTTCCGCGCGGCCGTCGCGCGGATCGAGCCGGTCGCCTCGGTCGGGGCGGGCGACGTGCTGCTCGGCGGCTTCCTCGCGGCCCGCTACAACGGCCGGCCCCTGGACGAGGCGCTGCGGTCGGCGGTCGGAGCAGCGGCCGCGTCGGTGCTCGAGCTCGGGCCCGCGCGCTTCGACCCGCGCGAGGCGAACCGCCTCGCGGCCGGAGTCGAGCTCGAGGAGCTGCAGCCCGTCGGCGCCTGACGCGCCGTCTCAGCCCTTCGCGACGGAGATCGCGCGGATGCGGCCCCTGCCCTTCACGTTCTCGCCCCAGGCGACGCGGTTACGCTCGAGCGACAGGCCCACCGGGGTCGAGGCGGCACGCGCCAGCTTGCGCACGCGCCGGGTCGCGACGTCGACCGCGCGGATCGACCTGCCGACGCGGAACACGACCGTCTGGTCGTTCGCGGAGAGCTCCGGCGCCGTGGCGGCCGGCACCGCCACCGACCCGCCCGGGGCGCCGCTCGAGGCCGAGTACCAGGCGAGACGCGGGCCGCGGGGCGTCTGCTCGAGCGCCGCGAGCACGTGCGCCGACAGCGCGATCGCGAGGGGCGTGCCGGCAGGCGTCGCCCGGGCCACGAGCGCGCCCGAGCGGATGTCGCGCACCTCGAGCGGCAGGTCGGCACTGGCGAGCGGCCGACCGTCCTTCCCCACCGACGGCCCCGCGGGGATGTAGGCGACGGAGCCGCCGGCCGTCGCGACCGCGACCGCGGCAGCCGTGTTGGGAATCAGCGGGTCGCTGCGGCCCGAGACGCGGCGGATGCCGCCGCCGGCGACCCGCCTCTCGCACGAGCCGCCGGAGAGGCAGGCGACCTCGTCGACGTACTGGACGGCCGTCAGGGCGTAGACGAGGTTGGCGCCGTCGCCCGCGATCCCGCCCAGCCACAGGCCGATGCCCTGGCTCGAGTGTGCGATCTGCCGGAATCGCCGCTCGCGCGGGTCGCTGACGCCGGCGCCGAGGACGTAGTCGAACTCGAGCGGGGCGAGCTTCTCGTAGAGCGTCCACAGCACGTACGGTCCGGAGTCGAGGCCGCTGCGGCCGAGGGCGAGGCGGACCGGCTGCACGACGTTCCAGCGGCAGGTCACGTTCTGCGCCCCGCCCGTCTGCCTGGGGAGCTGCACGTGGCCGCCGTTCGTGAGGGAGAGGACGCGGACGGTGTTGCAGCCCCGCGAGCCCCGGGCGAGCCAGGCGAGGAGCGGCCCGTCCTGGCCGAACGCGGCGATCGGCGCGGTGGGGCCGTAGAGCGTCTGCGGCCGCGGCTTCGCGGCCGACCGCCGGGTCGGCTGGCCGGCCGCCGACTGGGCGAGCGCGACGGCGAGTGCGAGCGCGACGAGCAGGGTGCGCATCGCCGGCAAACGTAGCCAGCCGGTGTTAGGACCGTGTTTGTGCGGTACGGCCTGCGCGTCCGAGGGCGCTGGTACCATCGGCTTCCTTGAGCGTCGAGTTCCGTCCAGACGAGCTACAGCGGCTGCTGGAGCTGGACCGGAAGTTCGCCAAGGAAGGCCTCACGTTCGACGACGTCCTGCTCGTTCCGGCCGAGTCGCAGGTGCTGCCGAACGACGTCTCGACGCGCACGCTGCTGACGCGCTCGATCGAGCTGAGCGTGCCGGTGGTCTCGGCCGCGATGGACACGGTCACCGAGGCGCGGCTCGCGATCGCGCTCGCGCGCGAAGGGGGGATTGGCATCGTCCACCGCAACCTCGCGATCGAGGAGCAGGTGAGCGAGGTGGACAAGGTGAAGCGGTCGGAGTCGGGGATGATCGTCGAGCCGGTGACGCTGCCGCCCGACGCGCTCGTGCGCGAGGCGCTCGAGTTGATGGCGCGCTACAAGGTGTCCGGAATCCCGATCACCGATCCGGAGGGGATGCTCGTCGGGATCCTGACGAACCGCGACCTGCGCTTCGAGGACGACGTCCGGCAGCCCGTCTCGGCGCTCATGACGTCGCGGGACCTCGTCACCGCTCCCGTCGGCACCACGCTCGCGCAGGCGGAGGACATCCTCCGCCGGCACAAGATCGAGAAGCTCCCGGTCGTCGACGCCGAGGGGCGGCTCCGCGGCCTCATCACCGTCAAGGACATCCAGAAGAAGCTCCAGTACCCGGAGGCCACCAAGGACGAGCGCGGCCGGTTGCGCGTCGGCGCGGCCGTAGGCGTCGGGGCCGACGCCGTCGAGCGGGCGCAGGCGCTCGCGGCGGCAGGCGCCGACGTGCTCGTCGTCGACACGGCGCACGGCCATTCCCGCGGCGTCCTGGAGATGGTGGGGAGGATCAAGGGCGTGGTGTCGGTGGACGTGATCGCGGGGAACGTCGCGACTGCCGCCGGCGCCGAGGCTCTGATCGATGCAGGCGCCGACGCGGTGAAGTGCGGCGTCGGGCCCGGAGCCGCGTGTACCACGCGGATCGTGGCCGGGGTCGGCGTGCCGCAGGTGACGGCGGTGTACGACGTCGCCCAGGCGGCCGACGGGGTTCCGGTGGTGGCCGACGGCGGGATCGCCTCTTCGGGCGACGTCGCGAAGGCGATCGCGGCGGGCGCCGACACGATCATGGCCGGCTCGCTGCTCGCCGGCACCGACGAGGCGCCCGGCGAGGTGATCGTGCACCAGGGCGAGCGCTACAAGGAGTATCGGGGCATGGGCTCGCTCGGCGCGATGAAGGGGCGCTCGTTCTCCAAGGACCGCTACTTCCAGGGCGACGTCGAGGACGTCGACGAGCTCGTGCCCCAGGGGATCGAGGGCCGCGTCCCGTACAAGGGCGCGCTCGCGCCGGTGCTCCACCAGCTCACCGGCGGCCTCCGGCAGGCGATGGGCTACTGCGGGGCCGCGACGATCGAGGAGATGAAGGGTGCGCGGTTCGTGCGCATCACCTCGGCGGGGCTGCGGGAGTCGCACCCGCACGACATGACCATCACGAAGGAGGCGCCGAACTATCGCCGCTGAGCCCGCGGCGGTCGTCGAGCTCCCGTCTCCGGAGGACAGGCCCGTACTTGTCGTCGACCTGGGCGGGCAGTACTCGCAGCTGATCGCCCGCCGCGTACGCGAATGCCGCGTCTACTCGGAGCTCGTCGGGCACACCATCTCGCCCGAGGCGGTGCGGGCGCGAGACCCGTACGCGCTCGTGCTCAGCGGCGGCCCCGCCTCGGTGTACTCCGACGGGGCGCCGCACGTCGACCCGCGCATCTTCGAGCTGGGCGTGCCGACGCTCGGCATCTGCTACGGCATGCAGCTGATGGCGAAGGAGCTCGGAGGCCGCGTCGACCGCACCGGCGTCTCGGAGTTCGGCAAGACCGAGCTCCGCGCCGAGGACTCGCTCCTCTTCCGCCAGACGCCCGCGGAGCAGACCGTGTGGATGTCGCACCGCGACTCGGTCGTCGCGGCCCCCGAGGGCGCGAGCGTCGTCGCCGGCTCCCCGTCCACGCCGATCGCGGCTTTCGAGGCGCCGGAGCGGCGGCTGTACGGCGTCCAGTTCCATCCGGAGGTCGTGCACACGCCGCACGGCATGGACGTGCTGAAGAACTTCCTCTACGAGGCTGCGTCAGCGCCGCCGGTCTGGACGCCGGCCGCGGTGATCGAGGAGCAGATCGGGCGCGTCCGCGCGCAGGTCGGCTCGGAGCGCGTCCTCTGCGCGCTCTCCGGCGGGGTGGACTCCGCCGTCGCCGCGCTGCTCGTGCACAAGGCGGTCGGCGACCGGCTGACCTGCGTCTTCGTCGACCATGGCCTGCTGCGCAAGGACGAGGCCGAGCAGGTGGTCGAGACGTTCGGCCGGCACTTCCAGGTGCCGCTCGTGCACGTGCGCGCGCAGGAGCGCTTCCTCGATCTGCTCGCGGGGGTGGACGACCCGGAGCAGAAGCGGAAGATCATCGGCCGGGAGTTCATCCGCGTCTTCGAGGACGAGGCGCGGAAGCTCGGCGACGTGCGCTGGCTCGTCCAGGGGACGTTGTACAGCGACGTGATCGAGTCCGGCGGCACCGAGGGCGTCGCCGCGACCATCAAGTCGCACCACAACGTGGGCGGGCTGCCGGCGGACATGAAGATGAAGCTGGTCGAGCCGCTCCGGCTGCTCTTCAAGGACGAGGTCCGCCGCGTCGGCGAGGAGCTCGGGATGGCAGAGCGCATGGTGTGGCGCCAGCCCTTCCCAGGCCCGGGCCTCGCGATCCGGATCATCGGCGACGTCACGGCCGAGCGGCTGGCGATCCTCCGTGAGGCCGACGCGATCCTCCAGGAGGAGATCCGGCGGTCGGGCCTCTACCGGCAGCTGTGGCAGTCGTTCGCCGTCCTGCCGGCGATCCGCTCGGTGGGCGTCCAGGGCGACGAGCGGACGTACGGCTACCCGATCGTGGTCCGCGCCGTCACGAGCGACGACGCGATGACGGCGGACTGGGCGCGACTGCCCTACGACCTGCTCGAGACGATCTCGAGCCGCGTCGTGAACGAGATTCCCGGCGTGAACCGCGTCGTCCTCGACGTGACCTCCAAGCCCCCGGCCACGATCGAGTGGGAGTAGGCGCCGGGCCGCTGTAGGCTCGGTCCGTGGAGTTCGCGGAGCTTCTCCGGCGGCGCCGGATGGTGCGGCACTACCTGCCCGAGCCGGTGCCGCGGGAGGTGCTCGAGCGCGTCGTCGGGACGGTGCGCCGGGCCCCCAGTGCGGGGTTCAGCCAGGGCCAGCGGCTGCTGGTCGTCACCGAGCCGGCGCTGCTGGGCGAGCTCGCGGCGCTGGAGCGGGAGGAGGGCGACCCGGGGCTCGAGCCGTGGCTCGGGAGCGCGCCCGCGCACGTGGTCGTCCTGACGCGCGAGCAGGACTACCACGACCGCTACCTCGAGCAGGACAAGCTCCAGGAGGGCGAGGAGATCGAGTGGCCGGTGCCGTTCTGGTTCGTCGACGCCGGCGCCGCGCTCATGCTCGTACTGCTCGGGGCGATCGACGAAGGACTCGCCGCGGGCGTGTACGGAATCCCGGTCGAGCAGGAGCCGCGGTGGCGGCAGCTGCTCTTCGTCCCGGACGACCTGAGGCCGGTCGCCGGCGTCACCGTCGGCCGCGCCGCTCCGGATCCCGGATGGAGCAGGGTCACGAGCCGCGCGACGCAGCGCCGCCGTCCGCTCGACGAGCTCGTCCGCTGGAACGCGTGGACCTCGTAGAGCGGCTCGCGCGGGCGCGCATCGGCGGCACCTACAACCAGTACGCGGACTCGGAGCTGCGCCGCGCGCGGCTGCGGGCGCACCTCGCGGCGCAGGCCGGCGCGCGCGTCGTGCTCGTCGGCGAGGCGGCCGGCTACCGCGGCGCGCGCGTCAGCGGGGTCCCCTTCACGTCGGAGCGCCAGCTCACCGGAAGCGGCCCGGCGGAGGCGACGGCGACGGTCGTCCACCGCGTCCTGCGCGAGCTGGGTGTCGAGGACGACGTGATGCTGTGGAACGTCGTCCCGACGCACCCCGGCACGGCCGGCTCGAACCGCCGCCCGACACGCGCCGAGGTCGCCGAGGCGCGGCCGTTTCTCGACGAGCTCGTCCGCGGCCGCCGTGCCGTCGCGGTCGGTCGGCTGGCGGCGGAGGTGCTCGGCGCGCCGTACGTCCGCCATCCCTCGCACGGCGGCGCCACGGCCTTCGCGGAGGGGCTTTTCGCTACAATCCGGCCCCGGCGGGCCACGGTCCGCCGTCCTTATGAAGACCTACAGCGCCAAGCCGGGTGAAGTCGTACGCGACTGGTACGTCGTCGACGCCGAGGGGAAGACCCTGGGCCGGCTCGCGACCCAGATCGCCGACACGCTGCGCGGCAAGCGCAAGCCGCAGTACACGCCGCACGTCGACACGGGAGACTTCGTCGTCGTCGTCAACGCGGAGAAGATCCTCGTGACCGGCTCCAAGCTCGACCAGAAGCGGTACTACCGGCACTCCGGCTATCCCGGCGGCATCAAGAGCCGCACCCTCCGCGAGCAGCTCGAGCGGCGCCCGACCGAGGTGATCCGCACCGCGGTGAAGGGCATGCTGCCGAAGAACCGGCTCGCGCGCCAGCAGCTGACGAAGCTGAAGGTGTACGCGGGGCCGGAGCACCCGCACGTGTCGCAGAACCCTCGTCCCCTGACCCTGGAGCAATAGCGTGAGCCAGATCGCCCAGTACCGCGGCACCGGTAAGCGGAAGACCTCGGTCGCCCGCGTGATCCTCCGTCCGGGCGATGGCGCGACCTGGATCAACGGGCGCACGATCGACGAGTACTTCCCCCGCGCCGTCTGGCGCACGATCGCCGTCTCCCCGCTTCGCACGGCGGGCCTGGAGGGCCAGTACGACCTGCGGGTGCGCGTGCACGGCGGCGGCCTCACCGGCCAGGCCGGTGCGGTCCGCCACGGCATCGCCAGGGCGCTCGTCGAGGCGAACCCGGAGCTGCGCGTGCCGCTGAAGCGCGAGGGCTACCTCACCCGCGACGCGCGGCAGGTCGAGCGCAAGAAGGCCGGCTTGCACAAGGCGCGCAAGGCGCCGCAGTTCTCCAAGCGGTAGAGCTCTCGAGCCGCCGAGCCCGTAAGGTCCCCGCGCTGATGACCCGGCGCTACTTCGGCACCGACGGCGTGCGCGGCATCGTCGGCGAGTTCCTGACCGCCGAGCTCGTCGAGCGCCTCGGCAAGGCGTGCGCGCTCTGGGCGACGGGCGGCAGGGTGTTCGTCGGCCGCGACACCCGCGCGTCCGGGCTCGAGCTCGAGGAGGCGTTCGCCCAGGGCGTCGTCTCCGCCGGCGGCCACGCCGTGCTCGCCGGCGTCGTGCCGACGCCGGCGGTGGCCCTGCTGCGGCTCGACGCCGGCGTCGTCATCTCGGCCTCGCACAACCCGCCCGAGTACAACGGCGTCAAGGTCTTCGACCGGCAGGGGCGCAAGCTCGGCGACGCCGCGGAGGAGGAGATCGAGGCGCTTCTCGACGCGCCCGCTCCCGGCGGCGGCGAGAGCAGTCGCGTCGGGATCGCCGCCGACAGCTACCTCGAGCACGTGCTCGAGCGCTTCGGCTCCGATCTCTCCGGCCTGCGGATCGGGGTCGACTGCGCGAACGGGGCCTACGCCGGGCTGGCGCCGCGCGCGTTCGAGCAGCTCGGGGCTCGCGTCGAGAGGATCGGCGACCACCCCGACGGCACGAACATCAACGTCGGCTGCGGCGCGACGGACCTCCGGCAGCTGCGCCGGCTCGTCGCCGACGGCGGCCTCGACCTCGGGGTCGCTTTCGACGGTGACGGCGACCGCATGCTCGCGGTCGACGAACGCGGCGAGGCCGTCGACGGCGACCAGATCCTCGCCGTCCTCGCGCTCCACCTGGGCGTCGACCTCGTCGCCGTCACGACGATGACGAACCTCGGCTTCCACCGGCTGATGGCCGAGCGCGGGATTCGTGTCGTCACGACCGACGTCGGCGACCGCTACGTGCTCGAGGCGCTGTACCGCGAGGGCGGCGTCCTCGGCGGCGAGCAGTCCGGCCACCTCATCTGCCTGCGCGACCACGTCACGGGGGACGGGCTGGCCGCCGCGCTACTCCTCTGCGCCGCCCTGGCGGGCCGCCCGCTCTCCGACGCGGTGGCGGTGATGGAGCCCTACCCGCAGGCGACGCAGAACCTGCCGCGGCGTGAGCGGGGGCCGTTGCCGCAATCCCTGCTCCGGAGGCTCGAGGCCGTGAACGGCGAGCTGAACGGCGACGGCCGGGTGCTCGTCAGGCCGTCGGGAACGGAGCCCGTGGTCCGGGTGCTCGCCGAGGCGCCGACGGCCGAGGAGGCGCGCGCTCTCTGTGCTAGGATCGCGGCGCTCGTGACTCGGGAGCTCGGCTGACCGTCCCCCGCGACGCTGCGGGATCGGCCGACAAGCCGGGCTCGTCGCATTTCTGAGCAGGTTTTCGCGCGTCGGCCGGGGAAGAAGGAGTCGGGATGTGCGGGATCATCGGATACGTCGGGCCACGGGAGGCGAAGCCGCTCCTGCTGCAGGGCCTGAAGCGCCTCGAGTACCGCGGGTACGACTCCGCCGGGATCGCGCTGTGGGAGGACGACCGCCTCGACTACGTGCGGGCGGTGGGCAACCTCGCGAACCTCGTCGCCGCCACGGGGCCCAACGGCTCGCTCTCGCGGCACGGCGTCGGTCACACCCGCTGGGCGACGCACGGCGCCGTGAACGAGCAGAACGCGCACCCGCTCGCCGGCTGCGACTCCGGCCGCATCGCGATCGTCCTCAACGGGATCGTCGAGAACTACCGGGAGCTGAGGGAGCAGCTCACCGCGGGCGGCCACATGTTCCAGTCGCAGACCGACGCCGAGGTCGTGGTGCACCTGCTCGAGCGCGAGTACGAGGGCGACCTGGCGGAGGCTCTGCGCCGCGCCTACGCGCACCTGGAGGGGCACTTCTCGATCGTCGCCATCCACCACGACCATCCGGACGTGCTGGCCGGCGTCCGCTGCCAGACGCCGCTCGTCGTCGGCCTCGGCGAGGGCGAGAACTTCCTCGCGTCGAACCTCGTGGCCTTCCTCAGCGAGACGCGCTGCGTCCAGTTCCCCGACGACGGCGACGTGGTCGAGATCACGCCGCGCCGGGTGCGCTACCTGCGCCACGACGACGGCGCTCCCGTGGAGCACGGCGTGACCGAGATCGACTGGGACGACGAGGGCGCCGAGAAGGGCGGCTACGAGACGTTCATGCTCAAGGAGATCTACGAGCAGCCGGAGGCGATCCGCGAGACGATCGGCGACCGGGTGCGGGGCCACCAGCTCGTGCTCGACGCGCTCGCCCTGACGGAGCTCGAGATCCGGAACCTGCGCCGGATCGTCATCGTCGCGGCCGGCACCTCCTACCACGCCGGCGTCGTCGGCCGCTACATCATCGAGGAGTGGGGGCGGGTGCCGGTGGAGCCCGACATCGCCAGCGAGTGGATCTACCGGAATCCGGTGCTCTCGCGCGACACGCTCGTGATCGGGCTGTCCCAGTCGGGCGAGTCCCGCGACACGATCAACGCCGTGAAGCTCGCACGTGCGGCAGGGGCGCGCACCCTCGCGATCACGAACACGATGGGCGCCCAGATCACCCGCGAGGTCGACGCGACGCTCTACACGCGCTGCGGCCTGGAGGTCAGCGTCGCGGCCTCGAAGACGTTCACTGCCCAGGTGGCGCTGCTCAGCCTGCTCGCGCTGAAGCTGGCCGAGATCCGCCGCACGCTGCCGCAGCCGGAGATCGAGTTCATCCTCGACCGGCTGCACGAGCTGCCCGACCGGATGGCGCAGTTCCTCGACGCCGACCACCCCATCGAGGACATCGCGCAGCGCATCTACGACAAGCCGTTCTTCCTCTACCTCGGCCGCCACATCGGCCTGCCCGTCGCGCTGGAGGGCGCGCTGAAGCTCAAGGAGATCTCGTACATCCCGACCGAGGCCTACTCGGCCGGCGAGATGAAGCACGGGCCGATCGCGCTGCTCGAGGAGGGGACGCCGGTCGTCGTCGTCGCCACCAGCCAGAAGGTGATCTACGAGAAGGTCGTCTCGAACATCCAGGAGACCCGCGCACGTGGGGCGCACGTGATCGCGATCGCCACCGACGGCAACGAGGACATCCAGCACCACGCCGACGACGTGATCTACGTGCCGAGCACGCCGGCGTTCCTCCAGGCGGCCCTCGCGGTCGTCCCCCTCCAGCTCCTCGCCTACCGCATCGCACGGCTGCGGGGCCTGAACGTCGACCAGCCCCGCAACCTGGCGAAGACCGTCACGGTCGAGTAGCCGGCGCGCTCATTCGGGCGGCCGGCGCAGCTTCTTCACGTCCGAGCGCCGCTTCTTCGCCTCGCGGCCGCGCTCCCTCGCTGCGGCGCTGGGTCGCGTCGGCACGCGCCGCCGCTCCACCCGGAGCGCCTCGCGAAGGGCGGCGACGAGGCGCTCCAGCGCGAGCTCCTTGTTGCGCAGCTGGCTGCGCTCGTCTTGTGCGACCGCGCGCAGCACCGGCCCGGCCTTCGCGACGACGCGCTGCTTCTGCCGCTCGGAGAGCGCCGACGAGGCCTCGACGTCGAAGACGGCTTCCACGCGCGTCTCCGTCTTCTGCGCGTGCTGGCCGCCCGGCCCGCTCGAGCGCGACGTGCGCAAGACGATCTCTGCGAGCGGCACGGCGACGCTCCGCGAGACGCGAATAGACTCGGTACCGGTCATGGCGGCGATTCTCCTCGACGTGGACGGGGTCGTGCACGTGTCCGGCGAGCCTATTCCGGGCGCGGCGGAGGCGGTCGCGCGGCTGCGGGCGGCCGGGCATCGGCTCCGCTTCGTGACGAACACGACCACTCGCTCGCGGGCGCAGCTCGCCGAGGACCTCCGCGGCCAGGGGCTCGCCGTCGAGGACGCGGAGGTGCAGACGGCGGCGGACGCGGCCGTGCGGGCGCTCCGTGGCAAGCGCGTGCTCGCGTTGACGATGCACGCGCTCGTCGGCGACCTCGCGGGCATCGAGCTCGTCGGCGAGGGCGCCGACGCCGTGCTGCTCGGCGGAGCCGACGAGACGCCGGAGACGAACCTCGTCTTCTCCTACATGAACCTCGCGCGCGCGTTCTCGGAGCTCGAGCTGGGGGCGGAGCTGTACTGCCTGCACCGCAGCCGCTGGTGGCAGACCAAGCGCGGTCCGCTGCTCGACGCGGGCGCTTTCGTGGCGGGCCTCGAGTATGCAGCCGACGTGGAGGCCACCGTGCTCGGCAAGCCGAACATGGAGTACTTCGCAGCCGCCTGCGAGGCGCTCGACGCCGACCCGCAGATGACGTGGATGGTCGGCGACGACCTCGAGACGGACATCGCCGGCGCCCAGCGCCTCGGCATGCGGACGGTGCTCGTGCGCACCGGCAAGTTCCGGCCCGACGCCGTCGACAAGGCGCGCGTGCAGCCGGACGGGATCGTTTCCTCGGTCGGCCACCTGCCGGAGTGGCTCGAGGAGCACATCTGATCCGCGTCGGCACCGACCTGATCGAGATCGCCCGCGTGCGCGCCGCGCTGGAGCGCTACGAGCGGTTCCGCGACCGCTGCTTCACGCCCGACGAGCAGGCCTACTGCGAATCGCGGCCCAATCCGGCGGAGAGCTACGCGGGACGTTTCGCGGGGAAGGAGGCGGTCGGGAAGGCGCTCGGCTTCGGCGTCGCCCGCGCCTTCGCCTGGAAGGACGTCGAGATCGTCGGCCGCCCGAAGCCCTCGGTGCTGCTGTCCGGTCGCGTCGCCGTCTGGGCCGAGCACGTCGACGCCGGCAGCATCGACCTCTCGATGACGCACTCGCGCGAGCTGGCACAGGCGGTCGCCGTCGTCGGCGATGACTGAGCTCGACCCGCTCTACACCGCCGAGGAGATGCGCGCGGCGGAATCCGCCTACGCGGGCTACCCGCAGTCCGTGCCGGAGCTGATGGAGCGCGCGGGCGGCGCCAGCGCGCTGTGGGCGCTCCACCTGCTGCCGGGCGCGAAAAAGTGGACGGTCGTCTGCGGGGGCGGCTCCAACGGCGGCGACGGGCGGGTGGCCGCGCGGCATCTCGAGGAGGCCGGGCGGCGGGTGCGCGTGGTCGACGCGAAGGCCGGCGAGACCGACCTCGGCGAGCCGGACGCGATCGTCGACGCGCTCTTCGGCACCGGGTTCTCGGGGGCGCCACGGCCCGAGGCCGCAGCGCTGATCGACCGGATCAACGGAGCCGGCAAGCCGGTGCTCTCGATCGACCTGCCCTCCGGGGTCGACGCCTCGACCGGCGAGGTCGCCGGCGCGGCGGTCCAGGCCGCCGAGACGATCACGTATCACGGGCGCAAGGTCGGGCTCGTCGTCGCGCCCGGCCGGTTCCACGTCGGCGACGTCCACGTCGCCGACATCGGGCTCGAGGCGACGGAGACGCGGCACCGGCTCGTCCGGGTCGAGCTGCTGCGCCGCGTGCCGAGGCGCGGCGAGCGGGACAACAAGTACACGGCCGGGCACGTGCTCGTCGTCGGCGGCTCCCGCGGCCTGACCGGCGCGCCCGCCCTCGCGGCCCTGGCGGCGATGCGCGCGGACGCCGGCTACGTCACCGTCGCGGCGCCGGAGTCGACGCTCGGCGTCTTCGAGCACCGGCTCCTCGAGGCGGTGAAGCGGCCGCTCCCGGACTCGGGCGGCGTCGTCGCGGCGGGTGCTGCCGACACGGTGCTCGAGCTCGCCCGGAAGGCCTCGGCGGTCGCGCTCGGTCCGGGCCTGGGGCGCGGGGCGGGGCCGCGCGAGCTCGTCCGGCGCGTCCTCGCGGAGGTCGAGCTGCCGGTCGTCGTGGACGCCGACGCTCTCGACCGGCTGGAGCCGGGGGACTGGCCGGCGCCCCGCGTGTTGACCCCGCACGAGGGCGAGCTGGCGCGGCTGCTCGGACGCCCGTCGGGGGAGGTGGCGGCCCATCGCCTCGCGTCCGTGCAACAGGCGGCCGAGCAGTTCGGCTGCGTCGTCGTGCTGAAGGGCGCGGACACCCTGGTCGCCGCCCCCGGCCGCGGCGTCCTCGTCTCCTCACTCGGTCTGCCGTCGCTGGCCACCGCCGGCACGGGTGACGTGCTCACGGGGGTCGTCGGCGCCTTCCTCGCGAAGGGGCTGGAGCCGCAGCTCGCGGCAGCGGCTGCCGCGGCTGCCCACGGGCGCGCCTCGGTCGAGGCGCCCCAGCGCTACGGCCTCGTCGCGAGCGACCTCGTCGACGCGCTGCCGCGGGCGCTCGCCTGCTGACGTGCATCGCTCGGAGGTGACGATCGACCTCGGCGCGCTGCGGCGCAACGCGCGCACGCTGCTGCGCGCGCTCGACGGCGCGGCGCTGTGGGCCGTCGTGAAGGCCGACGGCTACGGCCACGGCGCGCTCGACGCCGGCGCGGCGGCGCTCGAGGCGGGCGCGTCCGCGCTCTGCGTCGCGACCCTGCCGGAGGCGCTCGCGCTGCGGGATGTGCTGCGGGCCGCGCGCATCCTCGTGCTCGGCCCGGTCGCCGAAGGCGAGCTTGCGCAGGCGCGCGAGGCGCGCCTGGAGCTGGCCGTCTCGTCGCTGCCGATTCCGGAGGGCATCCCTGTGCACCTCAAGCTCGACACGGGCATGGGCCGGTGGGGCCTGCCGGCGCTGCCGGCCCCGCTCCCCGCAGGCGTCGTCGGACTGATGAGCCACCTGGCGACGGCGGACAGCGACCCGGCGTTCGCCGAGCGGCAGATCGAGCGCTTCCGGGAGGCCACCGAGCCGTACGCGCACCTGCCGCGGCACATCGCGAACAGCGCCGCCGCCCTCCGCCTCCCGCCGGCGCGTCTCGACGCGGCGCGCTGCGGAATCGCCCTCTACGGCCTGTCCCCGTTCGGCACGGACGCCCGCGAGGACGGCCTGGAGCCGGTGCTGTCGTGGACGAGCTACGTCGCGCAGACACGGCTGCTGCGCCCAGGGGAGAGCGTGGGATACGGGCGGAGGTTCGTCGCGGAGCGCGAGACCTGGATCGGCGTCGTCCCGCTCGGCTACGCCGACGGCTTCCGCCGCGACCTCACCGGCGCCGCCGTCCGTGTCGCCGGCGAGGCGTGCCGCGTCGTCGGCACCGTCTCGATGGATTCGCTCACGGTCGAGCTGGCGGGCGACGTGCCGCGCGGCACCGCCGTCGCCGTGATCGGCCCCGGCGCCCCGGCCGAGCAGCTCGCCCGCGTCGCGGGCACGATCGCATACGAGCTCGTCTCGGGGATCAACAGCGATCCTGCCCGCGCCCGCCGTGTCGTCGTCGACACCTGACCGCTTCGCGCGGACGGCCGAGCGGGTCGCGTCGCAGCAGGACGCGCGCGCCGCCGAGCTGGCCGAGCGGGTGAGCGCGTTCGTCGAGCCGCACCGGGACGAGCGCGCGCTCGACGTGGGCACCGGGGCCGGCGCGCTCGCGCTCGCACTCGCGCCGCTCGTTGCGTCGGTCGTCGGCGTCGACCGCGTCCAGGAGCTCCTTTCGCTCGCCCGCGAGCGTGCCGCCGCCTTCGGCAACGTGGTGTTCGTCGAGGGCGACGCCACGGCGCTGCCGTTCGCGGACGACTCCTTCGACCTGGCGGGCACGCTCCGGACGCTCCACCACGTGCCGCGCCCCGAGCTGGTGGTGGCGGAGCTCGCGCGGGTCACGCGCCGCGGCGGGCGCCTGCTGGTGGTCGACCAGCTTGCGCCGGCGGACCCGCGCGAGGCGCTCGCCGTCGACCGCTTCGAGCGGGCGCGCGACCCCGGCCACGCGCGGCTCCTCCCCGAGATCGACCTGCGCCGGCTCTTCGAGGCCAACCGCTGCGTGCTCCTGCGGGAGCGCCGCGACGTGGAGCGCCGCGGCCTCGACGCGTACCTCGAGCTCGCGGGCTGCGAGGGCGCGGCGCGCCGGCAGGCTCTGGCGCTCGCGCCGCAGGGGCCCGAGTCCTACACCGCGGTCCTGGGCTGGTACCTCCTGGAGGCTCGCTAGCCGGGCCGGTCGGTGAGGTGTGCGACGGCCTCGCGAAGCTGCGCCCGCTCCGTCTCGAGCTCCGTGAACGACAGCGTCAGCCGCCGCTCCCCCTCGGGCGTGAGCCGGAGGTGGGCGACTCGCGCGTCGTCCTGCGACTGCTCGCGCTCGACCAGGCCGGCGTCCTCGGCACGGCTGACGAGCTCGGTGACGGTGCTCTGCGCGAGCTGCAGCCGCCCCGCCAGCTCGGTCACCGTCGACTGCTCGACGCCGCCGGGAGCGCCCTTGATCATCAACAGGAGCAGGTACCGCTGCGGCGTCAGGCCCGACGTTCGCGCGACCTGCTCGCTCCGGCGCAGGAACGTCCGCAGCGCGGCGCGGAACTCGGCGGCGGCGATCACGTCGTCGACCTTCACCTTCACCCCCGCCGTCGCCATGGGCCGCGATTCTAGTGGCGCCGGTTCCCGCGCCGCGAGCGCGCCAGCCCGCGCGCGACCACGTTCGGCAGCAGCGCCTGGACCGTGCCGGCGGCCCCGTAGTAGCGGGGCACGGAGCTCTCGCCGCGACCGTGCTCGAGCGACGCGAGGATGTGGGCGGCCACCCGCTCGGGCCCCACCACCAGGCGCCGCATCGGCCCCGGGAGCCACGACTGGGGGAACCCCGGGGTCTCGACGAATCCCGGCTTCACCGTGTGCACGCGGATGCCCCTCGGCCGCAGCTGCGCAGCCGTCGCGCGCGAGAAGGCGAGTTGCGCGTGCTTCGAGGCGCAGTAGGGACCCGAGGGCGGAAACGCGACCGCCCCCGCCACCGAGACGACGTTCACGACGTCGGCGGGTGCGGCCGCCTCGAGCGCCGGCAGGAAGGCGCGGAGGCACCAGACGCCGCCGAAGTAGTTGGTGCGCATCGCCGCCTCGATCGCCTGCGGCTCGCCGTCGAGGAAGCTCGCGCGGGCGGGGATGCCGGCGTTGTTCACGAGCAGGTGCACGCGCGGATGGCGCGCGAGCACGCGGGAGGCGGCCGCCTCGACCGCGGCTCGGTCGGAGACGTCGCAGAGCTCGTACTCGCCGCCCGTCTCCTCGGCGAGCGCGCGCAGCAGCTCCTCGCGCCGGGCGAGCAGCACGCAGTGCCAGCCGCGACTCGCGAGCCCGCGCGAGAGCTCGGCGCCGATCCCGGAGGAGGCGCCGGTGACGACCGCGACGCGCAAGTGCGCGAGCCTAGCGGACGCCCGCCCGCGGCCGGTTAGGATCGCTCCGATGGCGGGGGCGTTCGCAGGCAAGCGCGGCCTCGTCCTGGGGGTGGCCAACAAGCGCTCCATCGCCTGGGCGATCGCGCAGGTCCTGGCCGACGGCGGCGCGCGCCTCGCCTTCACCTACCAGGGAGAGCGGATCGAGAAGAGCGTCCGCGACCTCGCGGGCTCGGTGGGCTCGCCGCTCGTCACGGCCTGCGACGTGCGCTCGGACGAGGAGGTGGCGCGGGTCTTCGCCGAGGTCGGGGAGACGTTCGACGGGCAGCTCGACCTGCTCGTCCACTCGGTCGCCTTCGCCGCCGCGGAAGACCTCGAGGGGCGCTTCACCGACACGCCACGCGAGCGCTTCTGGCTCGCGCTCGACGTCAGCGCCTACTCCCTCGTGGCGTGTGCGCGCGCGGCGGAGCCGCTGATGGAGAGCGCCGGCGGCGGGTCGATCGTCACGATGACCTATCTCGGCGGCGAGCGCGCGGTGCCGCACTACAACGTGATGGGGGTGGCGAAGGCGACGCTCGACGCCTCGGTGCGGTACCTGGCCTGGGATCTCGGCCCGAAGAACGTCCGCGTCAACGCGATCTCCGCCGGGCCCGTGCGGACGCTCGCCGCCCGCTCGATCGCCGGCTTCCCGACCATGGAGGCGATCGTCGAGGAGCGCTCTCCGCTCCACCGCCACATCGACGCCGACGACGTCGGCGCCGCGGCCGGCTACCTCCTCTCGGACGCGGCGCGCAACGTCACCGGCACGACGCTGTACGTCGACAGCGGGTACCACGCAATGGGCATGTAGATCTAGAAGACGTACACGCTCGTGCCGACGCTCCAGCGGGAGTAGAGCGTGCGGGCGAACCAGAACGGCGTGCGGACGCAGCCGTGGCTGGCCGGGAACGCCGGCACGGAGTGGTAGCCGTGGATCGCGAACCCGCGGAGGAAGAAGAGGGAGTCGTACATGCCCAGGCCGTTCACCCCTGGGCTCTTGGCGTAGACGTGCCAGTGCCCGAGCGGCGTGTTGCCGGTGGCGCCCGTGGACACGTGCGAGACCGAGACGACCTTGCCGTCTCGCACCTCGAACAGCACCTGCCGTGTCTTGTCCACCTCGAGGTGGCTACCCGACCGCACGTGCGCCGGCGGCGGCGCGGAGGTCCGCAGGACGCGCCAGAAGCGGCTGTCGACGGCTCCGGTGCGCGGCAGCCCGTGCACCTTCTGGAAGGCGAGCACCGCGTCGGCGGTCGCCGCGCCGTAGGAGGAGCCGATGCCCGGGAGCGCGTAGTGGTCGATCCGGGAGAGGCGGTACTCGAGCCAGCCCACCGCAGGCCCCGTCGACCCGTACGCGAGCGGGCGAAGCCTCACCCGGACCGGGTAGATCCGCCGCCAGCCGACGTAGCCGTCGGCGGGCCGAAGCCGGACGAGCGCGCGGTAGCGGAAGAGCCGCGTCGTCGTCAGCGCGGCGCGGAAGCGCCCGTCAGGCGCCACCGGCACGGTCCATAGGCGGGTGCCGTCGGTCACCGTCAGCGCGCCCGCCGCCCGGGGAACGACCCTGCCGACGACGTACAGGCGCCCGCCGATACGGCGCGAGCCGCGGAGAGCCGCGGCGACCAGCGGGCGAACCGTGACGGAGACGGTCGGCGACTCGACGGGAGTCCCGGCGGCGTCGGCTCCCCGAGCGACGAACCGCGCGGGCGCGTCGACCGTGGCGGAGACGGAGAAGGCTCCGGCGACATCCGTCACGGCGCTGCCGACGAGCGTCCGGGCGTCTGCGTCCTGCCTGTACACGTCGACGGTCTCGCCTGCGACGGCGGGCGTGATCTCGCCCGAGAACGAGACGACGCCGCCGTAGGAGACGGGATTCGCGTCGGCGGCCAGCGTCACCGCGTCGGCTGCGAACGCGGGCTGCGGCGAGAAGACGAAGAGGGCGAGCCCGACGGCGGCCGAGCGCCGGAGCCAGCGGAGCGTCGAGCGTGACACACCCGACGATTCGCGCTCGACCGTTCCGATCCTACGCGGCGACCTGCCAGCAGGGCGACCGGGTCGCGAGCAGTCTCACGAGGCGTCTAGCTGCTGAACGGCTTGGTGACCATGTCGGCCACGACCAGCAGCAGGAGCGCGACGTCGAAGCGCGCCACGAGCAGGATCCGCCGGATGGCGGCCTGCGTCGCCGGAGCGGTCGCGCCTTCCTCGGCGAGTAACAGGTTGACCTTCTTCGCGAGCGGCGCCAGGACGCCGATCCCCGTGACGAAGGTCAGGGCGTAGCCGACGAGGCCGGCGATCACCCAGAACTTGCCCCACTGCAGGAGGCCCTCCTCGCCGTTGATCATCATCGCGATCCCCATCAGGAGCACGATCAGGCCGGCCGGGGCGAAGAGCTTCTCGCCCGCGAAGGCCGCCTGCCGCGCGAGTGTCGCCATCTCGGCGGGGTCGTCACTTCGCTCGGCCCGCAGGCCGAGCACCGTCAGCAGCAGCCCGCCGCCGACCCAGAAGACCGCGACGGCCACGTGGACGACGCGGAAGAGGGCATACCAGTGCGTGTACCAGGCAGAGTCGAAGGCGAACGCTGCGCCGACGACCAGGACGCCGAGACCGATCCCGGCGGTGAGTGGCGCGGAGGAGCGGCGCTCCGGCGGCGCCTCCGCGACTGCAGGTGCATCCATTCCAGCCAGTAAAGGCGATCAGCCGGACGGATTCAAGACTCTCGCGGCCTCGAGCAGCTCGTCGAGGTCCGGCAGCTCCGCGGGCTCGTAGCGCCACGCTCCGCGGATGGTCCCGTCTGCGCCGACGAGGAAGGCCGAGCGGGCGGACACGTCCTTCAGGCCGCGGTAGTCGAAGGCGACCCCGAACCCGCGCGTCGCCTCGGCGTTCCAGTCGGAGAGGAGCGGGAAGTCGAGGTCGAGCGCCTGCATCCACGCCACGTGCGTCCAGGGGGAGTCGCGCGAGACCGCGTACGGCTGCACCCCCGCGGCGCGGAACTCCTCGCTCCTGTCACGCAGGAGCTCCATCTCGTTCGTTCAGGTGGACGACCAGTCGAAGAGGTAGAAGAGGAGCAGGATCGCACCTTCCGCGACGAGCTCCGAAATCGTCGCGCTCTCCTGCGGCGTCGTCCAGACGCGCGCCTCCGGCACCCTGTCGCCTACGGCGAGCACGGCGCCAGCCTACGCCGGAGCGGGCTCGCCCGCGACCTCCGTCGCCTCCGCGATCTCGCGTGCCACCTCGACGATGTCGCGGTTGGCGTTGAAGATCCGGAGCTGGCGGTCGGCGCCGTTGCCCCGCCGGAGGATCTCCGCGACGCCCGCCAGCTCGGCCTCCGACCCGAGCTCGCGCGCGTGCGGCTCCACGAGCTTCAGCGTCCGCCGGATGATCTGCGCGACCGGCTGCCGGTTCCGCCGGCCCGTCGCCAGGTCCATCACCGGCGCCTCGAGGCCGTAGCGCGCCGCCAGCCACTTGTTCTCGGTCGTCAGGATCCTGTGGAACGACGGCAGCGCCTCGCCTGCGTCGAGCAGCTCGGAGTAGTGCTTCACGAGCGCCTGGCAGAGCGCGGTGATCGCGACCACGTCGTCCAGGCGCGTCACCGCGTCGCAGATCCGGATCTCGATCGTGCCCAGGCGCGGGTGCAGGCGGATGTCCCACCAGATGTGCGTGTAGTCCGCGATGCACCCCGTGCGCTCGAGCTGCCCCACCACCTCGGCGTACTCGGCGTAGTCGCCGAAGCGCGGCGGCGGGCCGGAGCGCGGGAACGCGGCGAAGACCATGTGCCGCGACGAGCTCAGCCCGGTCGGCTCGCCGCGCCAGAACGGCGAGCTGGCCGAGAGCGCCACGAGCTCCGCGAGGTGCCCGATGAGGGCGTTCACCACCTGCACCGCCTTCTCCGCGTCGTCGACGGCCACGTGCACGTGCAGACCGAAGATCAGCTCCCGGCGCGCGATGTACTGCATCTGGTCGACCAGGGAGCGGTAGCGGTCCTTCGCCGTGATGCGCTGCCGTTCGAAGAGCGAGAACGGATGCGTCCCGGCCGAGCCCACGCGCATGCCGTTGTCCTTCGCGACGGAGCCGACGTAGCCGCGCAGCCGCCGCAGCTGCTCCGCCACGTCACCGGGCGTGTGGCAGACGGGCGTCGCGATCTCGAGCACCGACTGCATGAGCTCCGCGTTGATACGCGGCTCGAGCTCGTGGCCCGCGACGGAGGCCAGCACGGTGTCGATGTGCTGCACGAGATCGAACGTCTCGCCGTCGAGCAGCATGTACTCCTCCTCGACGCCGAGCGTGTACGGGTCGCTCGCGCCGAACGCGTGGTCGAGCACGCTCCCGCCCTCGGCGAAGCTGCTCCCCTTGCCGCTGATCGAGGGGGGATGGATCTGCTTCACGCCTCGGCCTCCGCCGTGACGATAGCCCCGCCGGCACGTGACATGAAGTACCTGATGACGTACACGAGCGGCAGCCCCAGCAGCACGGTGGCCTCCATCTTCGCCACGAATTGACCCTTGACGAGGTTGAGGCTGCCGGCGCCGAACGCGAGCACGACGAAGACGAGGGAGTCGAGCGGCGTCGAGACGAGGTTGGTCCCCACCACCCGCACGGCGTCGGGGACGCGGCCACGCGCCCACGCGCCCAGCACGTTGTCGGTCGTCTCCGACACCGCGAAGGCTGCGAGGCTGGCGCCGACGATCTTCCAGGTCTGCCCGAGCACCCGGTCGAACTCCTGCCCGGGGAAGGCCGGCGTCATGTGCGAGACGAGGGCGAGGTAGCCGGCGAGGAGGGCCGACGCGACGAAGCCGAGCGCGATCATCGCCTGCGCGTTGAGCCAGCCCTCGCGGCGCGACCGCGCCGTGTGGTGCGCGGTCTCGATCAGCGCCAGCGCCAGCCCGACGGCGTACGTGCCGCCCGGCGCGGCGAGATGCCACACCGGCAGGATCACGATCTTGTTCGCGGCGACCTGCGCCGTGCAGACCACGCCGACGTACAGCCCGCTGAGGAGGGCGAGCCGCAATCAGGCCTCGGGCAGGAGCGCCTCGACCTCGAGCTCGCAGAGCCAGCGCGCGTCGAGCAGGCCCACGACGAGCCCGGTGCAGGCGGGCCGGGCGGCGCGGAACGTCTCCCCGTGCGCGCGCATCACGTCGGCCGCATGGGCCGCGTCGGTCATGTACACCCGCGTCCGTACGACGTCGTCGACACGGGCGCCCGCATCGGCCAACGCCGCCTGCACGACCTCGAGGCAGCGGCGCATCTGCGCGTACGGCTCCGCCGGCGGGTCGGCGTCGCCGGGCATGATCGGCGCCGTGCCCGCCACGTGGACGCGCCGGCCCGCGACGACCGCCCGGCTGTAGCCGTACCGCGTCTCCCACGACGAGCCCGACGAGACGACGCGGCGCTCCACTCTCCTAGTATCCCCGTGGTGGATTCGCTGCGCGGGATCGACGCGTGGCACGCTCGCACCGCCGCCGCCGGCGTCACGCGCGCCGACGGCGAGCTCGGTACCCGCGGCCCGCGCGACGTGGTGCTGCGGTGGGCGTCCGTGACGAAGCTGCTCACGGGGCTGGCGACGCTCGTCGCGCTCGAGGAGGGGACCGTCGACCTCGACGAGCCCGCTGGCCCGGACGGCTCCACCCTGCGCCATCTGCTCGCGCACGCATCCGGTCTTCCTCCGGACGCGGGGCCGCCGCTGATGCCCCCCGGGCGGCGGCGCATCTACTCGAACGCCGGCATCGAGGCGGCGGCGGAGCTGGTCGCACGCCACACCGGCATGCCCTTCGCGGAGTACCTTCGGGGCGCGGTCGTGGAGCCGCTCGGGCTCGGGGGTGCGCTGCACGGCTCGCCCGCGTGGGGCTACCGCGGCCCGCTCGACGACCTGCTGAAGCTCGCCCGGGAGCTGCTCGCGCCGACGCTGGTCGCCCCGGAGACCCTGGCGGAGGCGGCGTCGGTGCAGTTCCCGGGGCTGGCGGGCGTGCTGCCGGGGTGGGGGCGCATGGAGCCGAACGACTGGGGGCTGACGCTGGAGCTGCGCGACGGGAAGTCGCCGCACTGGACGGGCAGGGAAAGCTCGCCGGGGACGTTCGGGCACTTCGGCGCGGCCGGCACGTTCCTCTGGGTCGATCCGGATGCCGGGCTCGCCTGCGGCGCGCTCACCGACAGGGAGTTCGGCGCATGGGCGAAGGAGGCGTGGCCGGCCTTCAACGACGCGGTCGCCGCGGAGGCGACGGCCCGCTACTAGCCGTCGTCGGCGAAGAGCGGCCGCAGGAACTCGTCGAACGTCTCGCGGTCGCAGCTCGCGATCGTCACCGGGGTGATGGCCCTCACCGTGGCAGTGCGCGGCACGTCCATCGTCAGCGCCACCTCGCCGAAGTAGTCGCCCGGCCGCAGGAGGCCGCGGCTGCCGAGGGCGCGCTGCGTCACCGCCAGCATGCCCGCGAAGACGAGGTAGAAGCGCTCGCCGGGCTCGCCTTCCCGAACCAGCACCGTCCCTGGTGCGACCTCCTCGCGCTCGAGGCGCTTGCCGAGCTCCGCGAGCGTCTGCCCCGGCAGCCCCGCGAGCAGCTCGACCCGTGCGAGCTCGTGAGCGGTCGCGGAGGAGCGGGGCAGCGGCTACGCCTCCTCCGCGCCCGAGCGCTCGCGCTGCTCGTCCGGATCGTCGTGCTCCGGGTAGCGCATCGCCTCTTCCTCCTGCTGGCGCCCGCCCTCGTGCGCCTGCTCCTGCTCGGTCTCGGTGGCGCGGGGGTTGTCGTGCACAGCTTCTCCTCTCGTCGCGAATCCGCCTCCGCCGTCCTCCTGCCCGGGCAGGAGGACCCGTAACGCGTGCGGCACCGACTCGAGCCGGAGCGGCGGCTCGAGCACGGCCGGCTCGCCGTCGATCGCGGCCCGCACGTGCGGCGCATCGACCTCGATCCTGAACGTCGCGGAGGTCCGCTCCTCCCACCGATGCGGCAGCACGCCGTCGGCGGACCAGAGGCAGAGCTCCCCCGCGTCCAGCCGCTCGCGTGCCCCGAGCGTGAACAGGTCGAGCTCGTAGCGGTTGTTCCCCACCAGCAGCACCCGCGCGACGACCTCCTCGCCGTTCACCCGCGCCTGCAGGCGGTGACGGTGCCGCGCCGTCCGCAGCAGCGCCCGCGCCCGTGCGAGCGCCTCGCCGCGGCGGCGGTGCCGCTCGCGCCGGTGGACGAGCCGGGCGTAGGTCCCGAGCGAGACGTTGTTGAGGAAGAGCCGGTCGCCGACGCGACCGGCGTCGACGCGTCGTTCCGCCCGGCCGTCGAAGGCGGCGAGCGCTCCGAGCGGGTCGTTGCGGTCGAGCCCCAGGTCGCGGGCGAAGTGGTTGCGCGTGCCGAACGGGATGCAGACGAAGGCCGCGCCCGTCTCGAGCGCCGCCGCCGCCACGGCCGCGAGCGAGCCGTCCCCTCCGGCGATGCCCACCACGCTCGCGCCCGACCGCCGTACCACGTCGACAGGGTCGTCGCCCGGGTGCAGGAGCCGGGCCTCGACGCCGCGCTCCCGGGCGGCGCGTGCGAGCTCCTCTGCGCTGGGGTGGGGATCGCCGGAGCGCGGGTTGATCAGCAGCAGGCGCTCCACCGGCGGGCCCAGGCTACCCGCCGCCATGGGCCTTCGCGGTACCCAAGTTGAGCCGAACGGCCCATGGCGCTAGCCGCCCCACGTGTCGATCATTTGCGGCATGAGCGAACGCGGCCTCCATCGCATCGAGGACGACCTCGCCGACACCTGGTTCGAGGACTGGGCCGGAGCGGGCGTCGCCGAGATCGAGGATTACCTCGCGAAGCACCTGGCCTTCCTGAGCTTCCTCGAAGCTCAGGACGTCTAGCGGCGGAGCGACGAACAGGCAGAGGCCGGCCGTCGGCCCCTGCCCGATCGTCCGTTGCTGTCAGCCGGCGAGGCCGAGGGAGCGCTCGAGCATCCCCTTCGGCATGGCGCCGACGGCGTTCGCCTTCGGCTGGCCCTGCTCGAACAGGATCATGTTCGGGATCGACTGGATGCCGTAGCGCTGCGCGAGCTCCTGGTTCTCGTCGATGTTGACTTTCACGAGCTTCAGGCTGCGCTCCTCGGCGATCCGCTCGAGCACGGGAGCGACGGCGTGGCACGGGCCGCACCATTCCGCCCAGAAGTCGACGAGCACGGGCTCGTCGCTGCCCAGCACCTCGTTCTCGAACGTCGAGTCGGTGACGTTGGTTGCCATGTGGTTCCTTTCGTCGGTACCGGAGATCGGTTACCCGATCTTCCGAGAGTAAGAACGCGGCTCTCTACACTTCGCTTCCCGAATGGCCGCAGAAGTCTTCCACCCGCTGCCGACGGTGCCGGACCACCCCGCCCTCGAGGAGGAGGTGCTCGAGCTGTGGGAGCGGGAGGGAACCTTCGAGAGGCTGCGCGAGCGCAACCGCGGCGGGCCGAAGTTCCGCTTCATGGACGGGCCGATGACGGCGAACAACCCCGCCGGCGTCCACCACGGCCACGGGCGGACGCTGAAGGACGTCTTCCACCGCTACAAGGCGCTGCGCGGCTTCGAGGCCCGCTATCAGAACGGGTTCGACTCGCAGGGGCTCTGGGTCGAGGTGGAGGTCGAGAAAGAGCTGGGCCTCGGCTCGAAGCGCGAGATCGAGGAGTACGGGCTCGCGCAGTTCGCCCGCAGGTGCCGCGACCGCGTCGCCCACTACGCCGAGGTGCAGACGCAGCAGTTCAAGCGCCTCGGCCAGTGGATGGACTGGGACAACGACTACTACACCTTCAGCGACACGAACATCGAGTACATCTGGGGCTTCCTGAAGCTCGTCTACGAGCGCGGCTGGCTGTACCGGGGTCACCGTTCGACCCAGTGGTGCCCCCGCTGCGGCACGTCGCTCTCCCAGCACGAGCAGGCGGGCGAGGAGAACTACGTCGAAATGGAGCATCCGTCGCTGTACGTGCGCCTGCCGCTCGTCGGGCGCGAGGACGAGTCGCTCGTGGTGTGGACGACGACGCCGTGGACGCTGCCGGCCAACGTCGCGGCGGCCGTCGACCCGGACGCCGAGTACGGCCTGACCGAGGACGGGCGGTGGGTCGCGGTCGCCCGCTTCCCCGACGAGAGCTTCATCCGACGCGCGACGGGTGCCGACCTTGTGGGGCTCGAGTACATCGGTCCCTTCGATGACCTGCCCGCTCAGGCCGGCGTCGTCCACCGCGTCATCCCGTGGGACGAGGTCTCGCTCGACGAAGGCACCGGCATCGTCCACATCGCGCCCGGCGCGGGCGCCGAGGACTTCGAGCTCTCGCGCGTCCACGACCTGTCGGTGCTCGCGCCGATCGACGAGGCCGGCCGGATGCTGCCGCCGTACGGCGAGTTCGTCGGCCTGTCCACGACGGAGGTTGCCGGCCCCGTCACGTCTGCGCTGCGCGCGCGGGGGCTGCTCGTCTCGGAGGGCTCGATCGTCCACCGCTACCCGATCTGCTGGCGCTGCAAGACGCCACTCGTGTTCCGCGTCGTCGACGACTGGTTCATCTCCGCGCAGGAGATCCGCCAGCCGATGCTCGACGCCAACGCCACGGTCGAGTGGACGCCGCCGCAGTACAAGAAGCGGATGGACGACTGGCTGCGCAACATGGGCGACTGGAACATCTCGCGCAAGCGGTACTTCGGCCTGCCGTTGCCGTTCTATCTGTGCGAGTGCGGCGACCTCGACGTGATCGGCTCGCGCGCCGAGTTGGAGGAGCGCGCGGTGTCCGGCCTCGAGCGGCTCCAGGAGCTCCACCGGCCGTGGATCGACGAGGTGCGCATCCGCTGCGAGCAGTGTGGGCGGGAGGTCGCGCGCATCCCGGAGGTCGGCGACGCCTGGCTCGACGCCGGCATCGTCAACTTCTCGACGCTCGGCTGGCGCAACCCGGTGTGGCGGGAGCACGGCTACGCG
>JBBWZD010000034.1:0-2507 GCA_039648875.1 Actinomycetota bacterium | reverse complement strand
CCGGCGGCGAGCGCCTCCCGGATCCCCGCGGCGCGGTCGGCGATGGAGTGGATGAGCACGCCGGCACCCGTGGCCTGGCAGGCCTTCACGTTGTCGGTGATCGAGACGCCGTCGCCGAGCGACAGGTCAAGCACCACGACGTCGATCTCGCGGCCGCCGAGGCGGGACATGAGGTCGGCGACGTTCGCGCCCTCCTCGACGAACTGGTACCCCTCGCGCATGCATGCGGCGAGCAGGCCCAGCCGGACGGACTCGTGGTCGTCGACGACGGCCACGCGGACGACGTCGGTGGCGGTCTCAGCTGCAGCGATCGACATGAGCGATCTCCATTCGGTCAAGGCGCTGTCCTGGGCGGGACTGCGCGAGTGTACGAGCGGCGGAACGCCGGAGGTCGGTGCCCACACCGGAGCCGGATGCCCCCAGAACGGGGCGGGCGGGGATCATGCGCGCACCGGCCGTTCGAGCTCGAGCCAGAGGTCGACCTGCTCCTCGTCGTCGTCGACGCCGAGCGCGGCCGCGACCGGGTCCGTCGACATCGCGACGACCGTCACGGCCTTGTCGGAGTCGCGGGGCGCGGTGCGGATGATGATGCGGTCGGACCGGAGACCGGCGATCGCCTCGGCGATGGTCGCGAGCATCGGCTCGAGCACCTCCGCGGGCAGCTCGTCGACGCCGCCGTCGTCGTTGACCTGCACCAGCGCGCCGCGGCGGCGGTGGGCGACGACCTGCTCGCGCACCGCGTCGTTGAGCAGCCGGCGTCCGCGGATCTCGTCGCGGATCGTCTGCTCGAGCACGCGGCACTCGAAGCGGTCGGCGTCGGTCAGCCCGTCCTTCGCCTCGGCGATGCGGTGCAGCATCGCGGAGGCGAGGCGGGCGGTGGTCGCGAGACGCACCTGGCGCTCGGCGTGGTAGGCGTCCTGAGCGGCCTCCCACTCGAGCGCCTCGCGCTCGGCGACGGAGAACGAGCTGAGGTGGTGCTCGGTGCGGGCCACGGCGGCGCCGCCGGCGGCCATCACGAAGATGAGGAGCGCCGCGGCGACGACGCCGAACCCGTTCAGCGCGTCGAAGCCGCCCCAGGCGTACGTGTGCAGCAGCAGGCCGCCCATGAGCGCCCATGCCGCGATCCCACGACGGCGCCAGAGCAGGACCACCACGAGGCAGGCGACGCCGCTGACGTACCAGGCGCCGCTGCTGTAGCTGTCGCGCACGGGGTCGAGGCCGACCGAGCCGAGCAGGGGCAGCAGCAGGCCGGAGGCGACGATCACGATCGTCGTCGGCAGGGAGGCGCGGCCGGTGCGCGCGATGCAGAGCCCGAAGCCGAGCCCGAAGAAGCCGAGGGCGACGAGGTTCGTGAGCGGCGAGCGCCCGGTCGCGATCCACAGGATCGCGTAGGCCGCCGTGTAGGCGGCGATCGCGGAGGCGATGCCGCCGGAGAACCAGCGCGGGACGACGATCACGCCGACACCTCCATCGGCTCGGGCCGCAGGGCGGTGCCGGTGACGACGACGGAGCCCCAGCTCAGGGTGACGACCGTGCCGCCGCGCTGGCCGGGCCGGACGTCCACGCGTCCGTCGACGGCGCGCATCAGCTCGCCGGCGGCGCGGTAGAGGTGCTCGCACTCGTCGTCCGGGTCGGCGGGGTGCACGTGGCGGCCGTCGTCCTGGATGACGACGCGCAGCCCGTCCGGACCGAGCTCGCTCATGCGCACGGCGCGGCGGGTGTCGCCGGCGCTGTGGAGCCCGCCCGCGGTGATCACGGCGACCATCGCCTCGACCATCGCCCGGCCGGCCTCGACGGGCAGGACGAGGTCGTGGAGTGCGCCCACCTCCTGCACGTCCCAGCCGAGCAGCAGCGGGTCGAAGCGGTCCGCGGCGTCGCCGAGCGCCTTGCCGAAGGGCACGGCGGGGCCGACGTCCTCCGAGCGGCTCACGTGCGCGAGCACGCGGAGGGCGTTCGCGGCCATGCGACGGGCGAGCTCCTCCGCCTCGGGCTCGCGGGCCGATGCGGCGGCGAGGAAGGTGGTGAGCACCGAGTCGTGCACGAGCGCGTCGGTGCGCACCCGCTCGGTCTCGGTGGCGTCGTCGAGCCGCGAGCGGCCGTAGCCGGCGAGCGCCGCCTGCTGGGCGGCGTCCGCTCGCTCGACGCCGCGACGCACGGCGGCGATGAGGATGATCAGGGCCGCGGAGACTGCGACGCCGAAGAGCCCGTTCGCGATCGCGTCGGGCACCATCAGGCCGCCGCGGACGACCAGCACGATCGCGATCCCGGTGGTCAGCAGCATCGAGCACCAGAGCGGAGCGGCGGAACGGCGGAACGCGACCGCGAGGTACGTCGCCTGCACCGGCAGGAGGCCGATGAACCACGGCATCGGCGCGTTCGGCACGGCCCCGGTGATCGAGAACGGCCAGACCGCGACGGCGGCGCAGAAGAGGATGACTGCGGCGAGGAACAGGCTCCGCATGCGCGACGGCACGACGCCGGCGACCGTGCCGACCAGCACCGAGCCG
>JBBWZD010000021.1:0-21523 GCA_039648875.1 Actinomycetota bacterium | reverse complement strand
CTCCGAGCGCGGCGACCTCGACGTTCTCGCGCACGGTCAGGCCGCGGAACGCGTGCCCGTGCTGGAA
The DNA here is from genome assembly GCA_039648875.1 of Actinomycetota bacterium. Lineage (GTDB taxonomy): Bacteria > Actinomycetota > Thermoleophilia > Gaiellales > Gaiellaceae > Palsa-739. The sequence goes on along the minus strand of JBBWZD010000021.1, from coordinate 21,456 downwards.
GGTGCGGGCGAGGCCGGCGCGGCCCCGCCGCTGGGGCTGCCAGCGCGTGACGTCGCGGCCTTCGAGCTCCACCCGGCCCGACGTGGGGAAGTCGAAGCCGGTGATCACGTTCACGAGGGTGGTCTTGCCGGCGCCGTTCGGCCCGATGAGGCCCAGCACCTCCTGCCGGCCCAGCTCGAGATCCACGTCGGCCAGCGCGGCGACGCCCTCGAACGAGCGGGAGACGCCGACCGCCCGGAGTGCTCCGGGCGACCGGCGTCCCTGCGATTCGGCCTCTGCCACGCGCCGCCGCTAGCGGCCGATGTTCGCCGGCGAGGAGGCGGTGATGGACGCCACGTACTTCGCCTTGTTGTCGTTCACGAGGATCACCCGGTAGGCACGCCCGAACACCGTGTGCAGTCCGGACGAGAAGCTCACCCGGCCCGAGATCGTCGGGACCCGGTGGAACTTCACCATGATCCGCGCGAGCCTCGGGCCGTTCGTGCTGCCGTGCGCCAGCTTCACCGCGCGGGCGATCCCCTGCACCGCCGAGGCGCCGCCGAGGAAGCCACCGGTCTGCGCCGGATGGCCCGCCGCCTTCATCTTCGCCTCGAACGAGCGCACCTGCCGCGACGGGTCGTCGCCGAAGACCGACGCGTAGGTGAGGTAGTAGAAGTTCGTCACCTTCGGGTTCTTCGGCCACCAGTAGCTGCCGTCGCTGGCCCAGCCGTTGATGATCGGCGTGTTGTTGTGCAGGCTCCGGAGCCCGGAGACGAACGCGGGCTGGTCGACGCCGAACGAGGTGCAGAACGCGATCGCGTCGGACTTCTCGTTGTTGACGCGGCTGATCACGTTGCCGATCTCGTTCTTGAACTGCGTGAAGCCCTCCTGCGCGACGATCTTGCCGCCGAGCTGCTGGAAGCGAACGGTGAAGGCCTTGCAGTCGTCCTCGAAGTACCGGAGGAGGTGGTCTGTCACGACGACCGCGCTCTTCCAGTGCTTCACTTTGTACGCGTACTCGGCGGCCGCCGCTCCCTCGTCCTGCGCGGCGTTCCCGTAGGAGAAGCCGAGCTTGCCCTTGGCGCCGAACCCGATCGGGCTCAGCTCGTCGGTGCCGAGGCACGGCGCGATCGTGAGCTTGCGCGCGTTGAGGAACGCCTGGGCCGCGGGGCCCGCGTAGTTGACGTCGCAGGTGACCCAGCCGACGTCGACCTTCTTGGCGAGCATCGTCAGCGCGTCCTGCTTCGTCTTCGTCGGGTCGAGCTGGTCGTTGAGGTAGATGAGCTTCAGCCGGCGGCCGTTGACGCCGCCTTTCCTGTTGATCGCCTTGATCTCGATCTGCGCCGCCAGGAGGGCCGGCGCGTCGAAGGGCGCCATGCTTTTCGTCAGGTCGACGACCGCTCCGATCAGGATCGGCCGCTTCGCATCCGTGCGGGCGGACGAGTCGGTGTGCGCCGCCGCGGTCGCGGCCAGCACCAGGGCCGCGAGGGCCGCGACCCCGAGCGCGACACGTGCGGGTGTGATTCGCCTCATTTACGTCTCCTCTCCGGCCGCGGCTCCCGCCGCGACCCTCCGTTCCTGCCAACATCGTTCGAAGCGCTCGCGACTACGGTGCGCGAGCTCATCCGGTTGGACGTTCCAAAGCGAATCTGGATAGGCCGAGCCGAAGGCGCCGTGGTCGGAGAAGATCTCGAGGTCGTAGAAGCCCTGCCAGCCTGCGCGCTCCAGAGCGCCGAGAATCGCGGGAACGCCGGCGGCGCCGTCGCCGGGCAGGACGCGGTCGGCCCAGCCGCGCGTGGGCTCCCGCCAGTCGTCCACGTGAACTCCCACCAGGCGGTGCGCGTGCCGCTCGATCTCCGTCAGCAGGTCGGGCGTGTTCCAGAGGTGCCAGACGTCGAACTGGATGCCGACGGTGGGGGCGACGCCGGCCTCGTCGATCAGCTCCGCGGCGTCGTCGAGCGTGTTGACGAGCGACCAGTCGTCGATCCCCTCGCGCTGGAACGGCTCGAGCGCCACCCGCACGCCCGCCGCCGCCGCCTCGGCTGCGATCTCGCGCAGCCCCTCGACGACGACGGCGCGCGCCTCGTCGGGGTCGCGGCCGCCGGCGGGGCCGGTGAGGCAGACGACGCCCGAGGGCTCGAAGGCGGCCAGGCGGTGGAGCGAGGCGCAGACCGCGTCGACGCGGGCTCGCGGCTCGTCAGGCCCCGGGAGGAGCGGCAGCGGCAGGATCGAGGGGACGGCGGGAACCGCGGAGGCCGCGCCGAGGCCGCTCCCCGCCACGAGCTCGCGCGCCTCGTCGTCCGGGCCGTCGCCGAGCTTCGTCTCCCAGATGCCGATCCCGTCGACGCCTGCCCGCGCGTAGGCGCGCACGTCGTCGCCGAAGCTCGCGGCGAGCGTGCTCACCTGCGAGATCGAGAACGGTGGGAGACGACCTGGATCCCTCGACACGCCGAGCCGAGATGGTGTCACACGGCGTGAAGGCGACGGGGCTCAGCCGCCGAGCGAGCGCAGCCTCGCGAGGGCGCGCCGCGCCGGCGGCGGCCGGAGCAACGCCTGCGCGACGAGCGTGCCGGAGCCGGCGCCGAGGCCGGGCCCCGGCCACGTGCTCGCGCCGATGTGGAAGAGCCGCTCGACCACGGTCCCGTGCCCCGGGCTTTGCGGGAAGGGCCGCCAGAGGAAGTTCTGGTCGAGCGAGAGCGCGCCGCCGTAGGGATCGCCGTGGCGCAGGTTGACGTTCAGCCGCTCGAGGTCGTGCGGGCCGAGCGCGACCCGCGAGACGACCGCCGACTCGAGGTTCGGGATGTGGCGGGCGAGGCGCGCCTGGATCCGGTCGGCGAAGCGCTCGCGCAGCTCGTCGGTCCAGGTGCCGTCGCCCGCGTCGAGCTCGCCCGCGGCGTCGCCCCTCGGCCGCCGCGGCAGCTCCTGGAGCTGGATCCAGAGCATGCCCTTGCCGGCCGGCGCGCGGCTCTCGTCCACCGTCAGCGGCTGGCCGCAGACGATCGTGCCCTCGGCGGGGAGCAGGCCGCGCTCGGCCTCGTTGACCGCGCGCGAGACGCCGTCGAGGCCGGGCGTGACGTGCACGATCGCCGTCCGGTTCAGCCGCTCGTCACCGTCCCAGCGCGCGGGCTCCGAGAGCGCAAAGTGGATCTGCATCTCGGCGCGTCCGTAGCGGAAGCGCCGCGCGCCCTCGGCGACGGGCTGCGGCACCGGGGCGTCGGCAAGGAGCCTCTCGTAGAGCTGCGTCGGCGTCACGTTCGCGATCACCGCCCTCTCGGCCGTCACGGTCTCGCCGCCGGCGAGGCGGACGCCGACGGCGCGGTCGGAGGTCACCAGCACGCGCTCGACGTCGCTGCCGGTCTCGCAGACGCCGCCGTGGTCGCGGATCAGGCGCACGAGCGCGTCGGCGAGCATGGCGCCGCCGCCCCGCGGCACCGGCATCCCGCCCTCTTGCACCGCGACGGCGATCACCTGCGTCATGAAGCCCGACGACGCCGCGTCGGGGCCGAGGCCGGTGTGCAGCACCCACGGGGCGAGCAGGCCGTGGGCGCGCTCGGAGGCGAACGTCTGCTCGAGCCAGTCGCGGCTCGTCTGGAGGAGCTCGGCGGCGAAGACCGCGAGGCCGCCGCGCCCCAGGCGCCGCAGCGCCTTGGCTCCGAAGGCGAGACCCGCGGGCGACCAGAGCTCGGTGCCGAGCACGCCGAAGGCGAGGTCGGCGTTCGGCAGGAAGCGCTCCAGCACGCCCGGCCACTCGGGGCCGATCTCCGCGGAGTTGCCCTCCGCGTCGCGGAGCAGGAACGCGGCGGTACCGTCCGGGAACGCCGTGGCCGTCGGCAGCTCGGTGTTCAGGTACTCGAGCCCTCGCTCGGCGAGGGCGTCGCCGAGCTCGGCATGGGCGGCGCCGCCGACCCATAGTGGATGCCAGGCGCTGAAGACGTCGTGGCGGTAGCCCGGGGCCGTCAGCTCGGCGGTGTGGATCGCGCCGCCCAGCCACTCGTTCCGTTCCAGCACGCAGACGCGCCAGCCCGCCCGCGCCAGCAGCGCCGCGCAGGCGAGCGAGTTGACGCCGCTGCCGACGACGACCGCGTCGTAGTCAGCCATCGACGAGGTGCCTGAACTCGTCGTCGGTGACGAGGCCGCGCTTGCGCGCGCCGAGCTCCTTCACCTGCGCGAGCAGCTCCGCCCGCCGCTCCTCCGGCACGTCGAGGCCGAGCTCCTCCGCCCTGATCCGGATCGAGTCGAGGCCGCTCTTCTTGCCGAGCACGATCGAGCGCTCGGCCGCGACGAGCTCCGAGGAGTACGGCTCGATCGACGGCGGGTCGTGGAACTGCGCCGCGACGGCGCCGGACTCGCGCCGGAAGAGCGTCTCGCCCGTCACCGGCTTCCACGGCTCCAGCGAGTAGCCCGACAGCTCCTGCACGCGGGCCGAGACGTCGCGGACGCGCTCCAGCCGCAGGTTCGACCCGACGCCGTAGAGCGCGCGGAGCGCGACCGCCACCTCGGCGAGGTTCGCGTTGCCCGCTCGCTCGCCCATGCCGTTGAGCGTGCCGTGGATCCAGCGCGCCCCGGCCCGCACGGCCGCGACCGCCGCCGCGGTCGCGAGCCCGAAGTCGTTGTGCCCGTGGAAGTGAACCGGCACGTCGAGCCCCACCCACTCGACGGTGCGGCCGACGAGCTCGGCGACGGCCTCCGGCGAGGCGATGCCGAGCGTGTCGACGACGACGACCTCCCGCGCGCCCGCCTCGACCGCCGAGCGGTAGACGCGCTCGTAGAAGTCCGGCTCGGCGCGCGTCGAGTCGACGCCGAAGAAGGCCGCGTGGATCCCGTGGTCGGCGGCGAACCGCATCGCGCTCGTGATCCGGCCGAGCATCTTCTCGCGGTCGACGCCGATCGCGTTCAGCTTCAGGTCGGAGATCGGCGACTCGATCACCGACGCCGGCACCCCGAGCTCCACGAGCGCCTCGAGGTCGGCCGGCACCGCACGCGAAAAGCCCCAGACCTCCGCCCGCAGCCCGGCGCCCGCGATCCGCTTCACCGCTTCCCAGTCGTCCTGCGAGACGCGCGGGAAGCCCGCCTCGATCCGCTCGACGCCCAGGTCGTCGAGCAGCCTGGCGATCTCGAGCTTCTGCTCCGGGTCGAGCACGACGCCGACCGTCTGCTCGCCGTCGCGGAGGGTGGTGTCGTACAGGCCGACGCTCCCGCCGACCCGGTAGTCGTCGTTGAGCGTCCCGGTCCAGATCAGCGACATGCGACGACCCCGTCTGGAAAGGACGACAGCTTCTCGGCGCCGCCCTTCGTGATCAGGAAGTTGTCCTCCAGGCGCAGCCCGCCGCCGCCCTCCCAGTAGACCCCCGGCTCGATCGCGAGCACCATTCCCTCCTCGACGGTGCCGCCGGCAGCCTGGTGCGGATACGGCGGCTCGTGCGCCCGCGCGCCGACGCCGTGGCAGATCGGGTGCGACGGCTGGCCCGGATACCCCAGCTCGGCGAGCCCGCTCCGGACGAGCCGGTCCAGGTCCCCCATCGAGGCGCCGGGCGTGCAGTGGTCGATTGCCTGTTGGTACACCTCAGCCAGGCCCTCGAGGAGCTCCGCATAGTCCTCGCGCAGCCGCGAGAGGACGAGATTCTTGGTGTGGTCGGCCCAGTAGCCGTCGGCGCAGACCCAGATCTCGAACAGCACCGGCTCGTCCTCCGTGACCGGCAGGTCCGAGGTGGACGTGAACGTCTTGATCCCCTCGCCGGCCCACACGAGGGAGAATGGCAGGGCCAGCTCGACGTCGTCGCGCGCCGTGCCGGCGCCGTGCACGAACGACTGCCAGATCGCCGCGGCCTCCGACTCCTTCATCCCCGGCTCGAGCCGCTCGCGCACGTGCTCCATCGCGTCCGCGGCGATCTCGTTCGCGATCCGCAGCCGCGCGACCTCCTGTTCGGTCTTGACCATCCGCGCCCGCGCGAGCAGCGGTGTCGCGTCGGCGGCGCCCGGAAACGCGTCGAACCAGGCCTTCGTGTAGGTCGTCGGCTCGCCCACCATCCGGTCGGCCGCCTGCGTGCCGAGCGAGAGCTCGAGGCCGACGCGGCCGTAGCCGGAAGCCGCCGCGACGGCAGCATCGAGCGTCCGGGCGAGCGGCGGGCGGGGATCGCCCTCGTCGTAGCCGCGGAGGAAGCGGAGCTCCGACGTCCACGCCGTGCGCGCGACGTCCTCCGCCGACGCGTCGAGGCAGATCAGGACGGGCTCGCCCTCGCGGGGGAAGACGCACGCCTCGTAGCCCTTCATGCCCCAGAAGTTCGTCAGGTAGAGGACGTTGTCGGGCGCGCGCACGACGAGCGCGTCGAGCTCCGCCTCCGCCAGCAGCGAGCGGACCCGCTCCAGCTTCGCCTCGTCCGCGGGCCAGGTCATGCGTCCCGCTAGAGGTAGTGCTCTTCGAGCTTCGCAGGCTCGCGGTCGGCGTCGACCATCATCCGCACGAGGTCGTGGAAGCGTACGCTCGGTTCCCAGCCGAGGCGTTCCCTGGCCTTCGTGTAGTCGCCGAGGAGCACGTCGACCTCCGCCGGGCGCAGGTAGCGCGGGTCGGTCGTGACGTACTCGCGCCATTCGAGCCCGGCGTAGCCGAACGCCTCGTCGAGGAACTCCTGCACCGAGTGCGTCTCGCCGGTGGCGAGCACGTAGTCGTCCGGCTCGTCGACCTGGAGCATGCGCCACGCGCCGTCCATGTAGTCGCGGGCGTAGCCCCAGTCGCGCTGCGCGTCGAGGTTGCCCAGGCGGAGCTCGTCCTGCTCGCCGCGCAGGATCGCCCCGACGGCGCGCGTGATCTTGCGCGTCACGAAGGTGGGCCCGCGCCGCGGCGACTCGTGGTTGAAGAGGATCCCGTTCACGGCGTACATGCCGTACGCCTCGCGGTAGTTGCGGGTGATCCAGTAGCTGAAGACCTTGCCGACGCCGTAGGGGCTGCGCGGGTGGAACGGCGTCTCCTCGGTCTGCGGCACCTCGCGCGCCTGCCCGAACATCTCGCTCGACGAGGCCTGGTAGAAGCGGCAGCGGACGCCCTCCTCGCGGATCGCGTCGAGCAGCCGCAGCGTCCCGAGCGCGTCGACGTCGGCGGTGTACTCCGGGATGTCGAAGCTGACGCGCACGTGGCTCTGCGCGCCGAGGTTGTAGACCTCGTCCGGGCGGATCGTGCGCATGAGCTGGTTCAGGACGGAGGCGTCGGTGAGGTCGCCGAAGACCAGCTCGATCTCGCCGAAGACGTGGTCGATCCGCGCCGTGTTGAACGAGCTCGAGCGGCGGATCATCCCGTACACCTCGTAGTCCTTCTCGAGCAGGATCTCGGCGAGGTACGAGCCGTCCTGGCCCGTGATGCCGGTGATGAAGGCCTTCCGCTTCACCAGCGCACACGCGGCGGGGCCGGCTCGCCGTGCGCCTCCCGCCAGGACACCACCGGGTTGCGCAGCACGCCGATGCGCTCGATCTCCGCCTCCATCACGTCCCCGGCCTTGAGGTAGAGCGACGCGGCATCCTCGCTGAAGCCCGCGACGCCGCTGACCGTGCCGGTCGAGACCACGTCCCCCGGCGAGTAGCCGAGGGGCGAGTAGTGGCTCAGGATCTCCGGGATCGTCGTGGACATGCGGCCCGAGTGCGACGTCTGCCGCACCTCGCCGTTGACGCGCAGCGTCATCGCGAGGTCGTGCGGGTCGGGCACCTCGTCGGGGGTGACGATCCACGGGCCGAGGGGGCAGAAGGTGTCGATCGCCTTGCAGAACGAGAAGACGCCGCTGCGCATCTCGCGCCGCTGGATGTCGCGCGCGGTGATGTCGTTGAAGATCACGTAGCCGGCCACGTGGTCCATGGCCTCCTCCGGCGGGAACCACTTGCCGCCCTTGCCGATCACGACGGCGAGCTCGAGCTCGTAGTCGAGCTCCTCCGTCAGGTGCTCGGGATAGACGACGGCCTCCTCGGGGCCGACGATCGCGTCGACGTTCTGGAAGAAGACGATCCACGGCGCGATCTCGTGCGACCAGCCGACCTGCTTCGACTCCTCCTCGTGCTCCCGGAAGTTGCCGGCGGTATGGAAGAACTTCTTCGGCACGATCGGTGCCCGCAGCCGCGCCTCCGCGAGCGGCGTCCGCTCGCCGGTGTCGCCGGCGCCGCCGCGCTCGAAGTACGCGCGCATCGTCGGCACGTCGAGGCGCACGACCTCCTCGCCCTCGATCCGCCCCACCTTCTCGTCGTCATACGTAACGAGCTTCATCGTGCCCTCAGCCACGCGAGCACGTCGGCCGCGTTCTCGTCGGGCGGGAAGACGGGGTAGAAGACCTTGACGATCCGGGCATCCTCCGCCACGAGCGTGAGGCGCCTGTACAGGGTGAGGCCGCCGATCTCGAACGTCGGCAGGCGCAGGACCGCGCCGAGCCTGCGCTCCGGGTCCGCGATCACCGGGAACGGCATCCGGTTGCGGTGGGCGAACTCGAGCTGGTCGTCCAGCGTCTGCGCGGAGAGCCCGGCGACGCGGGCGCCGAGCGCCTCCAGCTCGCCGTGCAGGTCGCGGAACGCGCAGGACTGCGGCGTGCAGCCGCGCGCGCCGGGCGTCTCGTCCCATCCGGGCAGCAGGGGGCGTCCGGGGCGACCCGTGCGGGGGTACACGTAGACGACGTCCAAGTCGCGCACGTTCACGTCGCCCTGCGACGAGGCGAGCACGAGGTCCGGCAGCTCGAGCCCTGGGAGGTCGTCGGCCGCGCCGTCGTCCTCGGGCACCGGCAGATCGGCCGGCAACGTATAGACGTCAGACGACACCGCACACCGCCATCGCGACGCGCGCGTACACCTCGGCCGTCTTCACGAGCCCGTCGATCTCGAGATTCTCGCCGAGCTCGACGTCCATGAGCCCGGTCGAGGTGCCGTAGTTGGCCGTGGGGATGCCGTAGCGCGTCAGCGCCGACGCGTCGCTGAACCAGCGCGTGACGTCGCGCTCGGGGGCGGCCCCGTGGACCTGCTCGTGGGCCGCGTCGATCGCGCGCACGAGCTCGTGCCCCTCCTCGATCTCCGCGCCGGGAGCGGTGACGTACACCTCGCCCTCGACCCCGTACGCGGGGAACCGCTCCGCCAGCGAGGCGACGAAGGCGAGCACCTCGCGCCGGGCCATGGCCATCGGCTTCGTCGGCGGCACGCGGACGTCGAGGAAGAGGTCGGTGTGGTGCGGCGTCCGCGAGACGCGCCAGCCGAAGCCGCCCTCGATCGCCCCCACGTTGACGATCGCCTTCGCGCCGCGGTACGCGTTCGACGGGTCGTCCTCCCAGGCCGGGATCCACTCCTGCACGGCCTCGAGCACCTCGTGCATCCGCAGGATCGAGTTATCGCCGCGCCTCCCCTCGCTGAAGGCGGTGTGGACGAAGTTGCCGTGGACACGGAGCCGGAGCCAGAGCGCCCCATAGTGACCGAGCACCACCTTGCCCTCGGTGGGCTCGCCGAGCAGGCACATGTCGGCGACGCCGCCGTGCGTGACGAGGTAGCGCGTGCCGGCGGCGTAGCCGCGGTACTCCGCGCCGGACGCGTCACCGTACTGCGTCTTCTCGATCTCGCCGCACACGGCGGCGAGCAGCACGTCGCCGCCCAGGCGGGCGCCGGCGTCCTGGAGCGCGCGCACCGCCTCGACGTAGCAGGCCAGCGCGCCCTTCATGTTCGAGACGCCGAGCCCGTAGAGGCGCCCGTCGCGCTCGAACGCCCTCGGCTGGAAGCCGGGGACGTCGCGCAGCCACGGCTCCCGCCCGGAGTACGACGTGTCCAGGTGTCCGTTGAACATCAGCGAGCTGCCGCCCCCGGCGCCGGGCCAGATGCCGAGCGCGTTCGCGCGGCCGTCCTCCACCTGCTGCCACTGCACGCGCAGACCCATCTCCTCGTAGAGCGTCGCCACGAGCTCGGCGAGCGGCTGCTCGTCGCCCGTGAAGCTCGGCACGTCGATCAGCGCGCTCGCCGTCTCGACGAGGCGCCCGCGGTCGATCGCCGGCGCGGTTCCGGGGCTTCCGCTCACGCGCGGAAGTGCGGCAGCACCTGCTCGCCGAAGAGCCTGATCTGCTCCTGCCGGTCGGCGCCCCACAGCTCGAGCATCACATGTGTGCAGCCGGCGTCGCGGTACTCCTCGATCGCCTCGATGCACTCGGCCGGCGTGCCCGCGATCGGCTTGCACTTGTCGAGCAGCGCATCCGACACCTCAGCCTTGGCGGCGAGGCGCCCGCCGCGCTCCATCGCCTCGGCGACGGGTCGGATCTCGTCCTGCTCGATGCCCGCCAGCTCGAGCAGCGTGTCGGCCGCTCCCTGGATGTTCTGCACCTTGTTCGCCAGGTACATGCCGGCGATCTCGCGCGCGCCGTCGCGGCCCTCGTCGCGGTCGCTCGCGTGGATCGAGGAGACGATCGTGCAGCCGATGTCGACGTCCGCGGCCACGTTCCCACGGGTGTACCGGACGAACGCCGGCGTCGTGATCGACGGCGTCAGGCAGCCGTCGCCGATCTCGCCGGCCAGCGCCTGCATCTTCGGCGCGGTCGCGGCCACGTACACCGGCGGCACGTCCCGCGGGGTGTGCGCGCCGTCCTGGAGCGCCGGCACCGACGCGTTCCATGTCGAGCCCGCGTACTCGAAGGCGTCGCCGCCGAGCACGCCACGCACGATCTCGACCGCGTCCCGCATCGGGCCGAGCGTCTTCGAGGTCTGGAGGCCGGCGTTGTTGAGGAAGATCTTCGACGTCCCGAAGCCGAGGATGAAGCGGCCGGGCCCGGCCGCCTCCTGCACGACCCGCGCGTCCATCGCGACCTGCACCGGGTGGCGGGTGAAGGGCGAGATGATGCCCCAGCCGATCGTCAGCCGCGACGTCTCGCGCGCCAGGAGCGCGGAGACGACGGTCGAGGAGCGTGCCTCCATGCCGTGCTTGCGCCACCACGGGTACGCCTCGGCGAGCCAGATCGTGTCCATGCCGGCGGCGTCCATCGCCCGGGCCGAGGCCAGCATCTCGTCGAGCGGCTCCATCGTGAGCTGCATCACCCCGATGCGGAAGGGCGGCGTCATGCCGGTGGGGCGGAGGCGGTAGCGTCCGGCCGGTGAAGCTCGTGGTCGGCATTTCCGGCAGCACCGGCGTGATCTACGGGATCCGGCTCCTCGAGCGGCTGCGCGACGTTCCCGACGTCGAGACGCATCTGGTGGCGACGCGCCACGCCGACCTGACGCTCCGCCTCGAGACGCAATACGCGCCCGAGGACGTGCGGGCGCTCGCGGACGTCGTCCACAACGTGCGCGACGTCGGCGCGCCGATCGCGAGCGGCTCGTTCCGGGTCGACGCGATGGTCGTTGCGCCGTGCTCGATCAAGACGCTGTCGGGAATCGCGAGCTCCTACTCGGACAACCTCCTGCTGCGTGCGGCCGACGTGATGCTGAAGGAGCGGCGGCCGCTCGTGCTCGCCGTGCGCGAGACGCCCCTCCACCTGGGGCATCTCCGCCTGATGGCCGCGGCGGCCGAGCTCGGCGCCGTGATCTTCCCGCCCGTCCCGGCCTTCTACCACCGGCCCGCGAGCCTCGAGGACGTGATCGGCCACTCGGTGGGGCGCATGCTCGACCAGGTCGGCATCGTGCTGGCGGACGTCCCGCGCTGGGAGGGGACGAAGGAGCGGCTCGACGACGGCTAGCCCTCGGTCGAGGTGGTGGGCCCTTCGGGCTCCGGCTCGTACTGCTCCGGCGACCACGGGCTGACGCCCTCGCCGGCCGCGCTCGTGCCGCTCGGCGGCTCGGGCCCGGGCGTCGACTCGGCCGGCGGGCCGTAGTCGGTCGGCCCTTCCGCCGGCGGCGCCTCCACCTCCGTCGAGGGCGGCGGCGACGTGCCCTCGCCGCCCGACACGTCTCCGGCGCCCTGGGAGGAGGCCGGCGCGGACGAGCCCGCTGCGAGCGCCTCCTGCACCTGCTTGTCGAGCGCGCCGAGCACGTGCTGGACCTGCTGGTTCACGATCGGCTGCAGCACGCGCTGCCCCATCGAGCCGACCGGGCCGGCGATCTTCACGTCGGCCGTCCACCTCATCGCGGTGCCGCCCTCGGGCGCGTCGGCGAGGTCGAACGTCGTCTTCATGCTCATCATCGCGCCCACTCCGGTGCCCTTGACCTGCATCGCGGCGTGCTCGAGCTCGCGCTCGTCGGTCTTCTCCATGTCGACCTTCATCTTCAGGCCCCCCAGCCCGAGCGGGATCTTCACGTTCGCCGTCCAGCGGCGGTCGTCACGCACGTCGAAGCTCTCGACGCCCGGCATCGTCTGCGCCATCGCCGCCGGGTCGTTCACCACCTGCCAGACCGTCGCCCGCGGGGCCGCGAAGGTGCGCTCGCCCTCGAGGTTCATGCTGCCCCCACCTCGACCAGCTCGCGCGACCGCTCGGGGTGCTGAAGCAGCTCCCACACGCGCCGGTACGGGTTGTGGCTGTCGTAGACGATGGCGTCGCCGTGGCCGCGGAGCGCGTCCTGCACGGCCGCGCACACGGCGTGGATGCCCGCGCCGCCTCCCTCGCCCATGCCCTTCGTTCCGAGCGGCGTGAACGGCGAGGCGCTCTCGATGTAGCCGGTGCGGATCGGCGGCATGTCGAGCGCGTGCGGCACGTGGTAGTCGTAGAAGTTGGGCGTCAGCAGGTTGCCGTCCTCGTCGTACTCGTACGACTCGTGCACCGCCGCGCCGAGCGCCTGCGCGGTCGCGCCCATCACCTGGCCCTCGACGATCTGCGGGTGGATCCGCTTGCCGCAGTCGTCCACGGCGGCATAGTCGACGATCTCGTAGTAGCCGGTCTCGGGGTCGATCTCCACGACCGCCGCGTGCACCTGGGCCGCGTAGGTGAGCGTGAGGTTGCCGTACCTCCGCTCGACGTCCGGCACCTCGAACGGCGGCCGGTACACGTAGCGGCAGTTGAGCGTGACGCCGAGGTCCTCGGGCAGGCCCGCGTTGTTGGCGTTGATGATCGCGCCGCAGGCCATGAACGGCAGCGCCGCCTCGGGGTTGTCCTTGATGCGCACCGTGCCCTCGGCGAGCTCGAGCGCCTCCTCCGGAACGCCGCCGAGGATGACGGAGCCAAGCTTCTTGATCTCGGCGGCGAGCAGCTCGGTCGCGCCCTTGACCGCGCTGAGGCCGGTGACCGCGAACTGGCTCGCGTAGGTGCCCGAGAAGCCGGCGTGGGAGTTCCAGTAGCTGTCGTGGCCCGCGCGCACGTGCACGTCGTCGATCGAGCAGCCGAGGATGTCGGCCACCACCTGAGAGGCCGTGGTCTCGTGGCCCTGGCCCTGCGGCGTCGTGCCGAGCGTCACGACGATCTCGCCGAAGAGATCGAGCTTCACCGTCGCCACCTCATTGTTGCCCGAGAACTGGAGCTCCGGGTTGATCAGCCGCGACTGGCCGAAGTTGTTCGTGCCGGAGTCGAGGGTCGAGCCGATGCCGGCGCCGAGCAGCCGCCCGCGCGACTCCGCCTCGCGCCGGCGCTCCTCGAGGCGCTCCCAGCCGACGAGCTCGAGCGCGACGTCGAGCATCCGCGCGTAGTCGCCGGAGTCGTAGATGCAGCCGTTCGGCGTCTCGTATGGCATCTCGTCGGCCCGGATGTAGTTGCGCTTGCGCACCTCGACCGGGTCGAGGCCGAGCTCGTGCGCGACGATGTCGATCACGCGCTCGGTGAACCACAGGTGCTGCATGCGCGAGTAGCCGCGGTTCGGCGAGACCGGCGCCTTGTTCGTCGCGACCTGCGCGAAGTCGAGCCGGATGTGGCGCCAGCGGTACATGCCGGGCGTCACCTGCGCCCAGATGACGCCGCCGAGCGGCTCGTAGCGGAGCCAGGCGCCGGCGTCGTCGAGGGCCTTCGTCCGGAAGCCGAGCAGCGTCCCGTCGTCCTTGACGGCGACCTCGGTGTCCTGGAACCACCGCTCGTTGCCGTGCGACATCGACAGGTGGAAGTCGGTGCGCCACTCGGTCCACTGGATCGGCCGGCGGAGCTTGCGCGCGAGGAGGCAGCACGCGACGAGCTGTGGATGCGAGGTGATCTTGTTGCCGAAGCCGCCGCCGATGTCCTGCGTGACGAAGCGCAGCTTGTCGAGGCCGCAGCGCAGCGCGGGCCCCATCATGATCGCGGCGAAGCCGGGGAACTGGTTGTTCGTGTGGATCGTCCACTGGCCCGTGCCGCGGTTGTACTCGGCGAGCGCGCCGTCGGTCTCGAGCGGCGTCGAGTTGAAGCGGTGGAAGTGGAGCTCCTTGATCTTGACCACCCGGTCGGCCTCGGCGAACGCGGCGTCCAGGTCGCCCCACTCGTACACGCCCTCCCACATCAGGTTCGAGCCGCTGTCCTCGTGGAGCACGGGGGTCTCGGCGTCGAGCGCCGTGCGCCCGTCGGCGACCGCCGGCAGCGCCTCGTACTCGACCTCGACGAGCTCGGACGCGTCGCGGGCGAGGTCGCGCGTCTCGGCGACGACCGCCACGACGGCCTCTCCCACGTAGCGCACCTTGCCCACCGCGAGCGCGTAGTCCTTCAGGTGCGCACCCGGCGGGGTGGAGAGCTGGAAGAACGGATCGGTCAGCGCCGCGACCTCCTCGCCGGTGAGGGTGCCGTAGACGCCCTTGATCGCCTCCGCCCTCGAGACGTCGATCGACGTGATGTGGGCGTGGGCGTACGGGGAGCGGACGAAGAAGACGTAGCCCATCCCGTGCCGCTTCACGTCGTCGACGAAGACGCCCTCGCCCTGGACGAGGCGCTTGTCCTCCTTGCGGGGGACGTTCTGACCCTGCCACTGCTCCTGCGGCGCCTGGACCTCGACCCGTTCCGGAGCGATCGTCGTCGAGCTCATCCTGCCCCCTGCCCCGCCGCCGCCTTCACGGCCTCGAAGATGTTCCAGTAGCCGGTGCACCGGCAGATGTTGCCCTGCAGCGCCTTCCGGATCTCCGGCTCGCTCGGGCTCGGGTTCTCGCGCAGCAGCGCTGTCGCGCTCATCAGCATGCCCGGCGTGCAGTAGCCGCACTGGAGCGCGTGGTGGTCGCTGAACGCCTGCTGCAGCGCGGTCAGCTCGTCGCCCTCGGCGAGGCCCTCGACCGTCTCGATGCTCGCGCCGTCGGCCTGGACGGCGAGCATCATGCAGCTCTTCACCAGGGTGCCGTCGACGATCACCGAGCAGGCGCCGCAGTTGCCGGTGTCGCACCCGATGTGGCTGCCGGTGAGGTCGAGGTCGTCGCGGATGAAGTGGATCAGGAGCTTGCGCGCCTCGACCTCGCGCTCGTAGACGTTGCCGTTGATCGTGACGGCGATCGCCCTGGAGGACGCGACGTCCGCCGCCATTCAGCCGCCCGCCCGCTCGGAGGCCTGACGGGCGGCGCGGACCGCCAGCACCTCGGCGAGGTGGCTGCGGTACTCGCTCGACGCGTGCACGTCGCCCGGCGGAAGCAGCCCTGCGCCGCGCACGGCGGAGCGTACGGCGTCCTCGCCGTCCGAGGGCGGCTGCACGAGCACCGGCGTCGCGTCGACGCACCCGAGCGCCACCCGCAGCGACCCGTTCAGGCTCGCGGCCGCGTTGACGATGCACGTGCCGTCGACGCCGAGCGTCACCGCCGCGAAGCCGTCGCTCTTGCCGGGGGGAATCGTGATGCGCGTCAGCAGCTCACCGGGGCCGACCGCGGTCAGGTAGACGCCGAGGAAGAACTCCTCCGCGGAGACCGTACGCTCGGCGCCGCCGGCGCCCGCGATGGTCATGCGCGCGCCGATCGCGACCAGCAGGGGCGGCAGGTGGTTGGTGGGGTCGTTCGAGCAGGCGTTGCCGCCGATCGTGCCCCGGTTGCGCACCTGCACGTCGGCGATCTGGTTGCAGACCTCGCCCAGGATCGGCCGCGCCTTCGCCTCGGCTGACTCGACGAGGTCGGTGTAGGTGGCCATCGGCCCGATCGAGAGCGTCCCGTCGGGGCCGAGCTCGATCCCCTTCAGCTCGTCGAGGCCGTTCAGGTCGACGAGCACGTCGGGCGAGGCGGCGCGCGCCTTCATCACGTTGATCAGCGTCTGCCCGCCCGCGAGCGCGCGGGCCCCGTCGTGCTCGCCCAGCGTCGCCAGCGCCTCGGCGAGCGAGGCCGGCCTGGCGTACTCGACCTCGCGCAGCAGCACGTCGCGATCCTAAGCGAGAGGCGGTGCGTCTCGCGTCGGCAGCTACCTGCCCAGGTACGCCTTCCTCAGGTCGTCGTTCTCGCGGAGGTCGTCGGCCTTTCCTTCGAGGACGAGGCGGCCGGTCGAGAGGACGTAGCCGCGGTCGGCGATCGAGAGGGAGACGTTCGCGTTCTGCTCGACCACGAGCATCGCCACGCCGGCCCTGTGCACCTCTCCGATGATCTCGAAGCTCCGCTCGACCAGGATCGGCGCGAGGCCCATCGACGGCTCGTCCATCAGCAGGAGCTTCGGCTTGGACATCAGCGCGCGGCCCATCGCCACCATCTGCTGCTCGCCGCCCGAGAGCGTCCCGGCGAGCTGCGCCCGCCGCTCGTACAGGAGCGGGAAGAGCGAGTACACGCGCTCGAAGTCCTCCTTGCTGCCGCCGCCGTGCAGGTAGGCGCCCATCTGCAGGTTCTCGAGGACGCTCATCGGCGCGAACAGGCGGCGGTTCTCGGGGACGATCGCCATGCCCTTGCGGATGCGGTAGCTCGTCGACCGCCTGGTGACGTCCTCGCCCGAGAACTGCACGGAGCCGCTCCGCGGCTGCACGATCCCGAGGATCGTCTTCAGGGTCGTCGACTTGCCCGACGCGTTGCCGCCCAGCAGGCAGACGAGCTCGCCGGCGCTCACGTGCAGGCTCAGCCCCTGGAGGATGTGGATCGGCCCGTAGTACGTGTCGACCGCGTCGAGTCGGAGCAGCGGCTCGGCGTCCGCCCCGTTGCTGCTCACTTCGTCTCCGCCGCCTTCGTCCCCAGGTACGCCTCGACCACGCGCGGGGCCGTGGCGACCTGCTCGAACGTCCCCTCCGCGATCTTCATCCCGTGGTCGAGCGCGACGACGCGGTCGGAGATCCCCTCGACGACGTGCATGTCGTGCTCGATGACCAGGATCGTGTAGCCGCCGTCGTCGCGCAGGCGGGCGATCAGCTCCGTGATCTCGTGCGTCTCGACCGGGTTCATGCCTGCCGCCGGCTCGTCGAGCAGGAGCAGGCGTGGGTTGGTGGCGGTCGCGCGGGCGATCTCGAGCCGGCGCCGGTTCGCGTACGAGAGGCTGTAGGCCGGCTGGTTCCAGCGGTAGCCCATGAGCCGCTGGCCGAAGAACGAGAGGCGCTCCTCTGCAAGCCGCCGGATCTCCCGCTCCTCGCGCCGCATCCCGGGGGTGCGGAAGATCGAGCGGGCGATGCCGGCGCGCGTGTGCGAATGGGCGGCGGCCATGACGTTCTCCTTGACCGTCATGTTCAGGAACAGCCGGAGCGACTGGAAGGTGCGGGCGATGCCGCGGGCCGTGATCTCGTGGGGCTGGAGCCCGAGCAGCGACGTGCCGTCGAAGACGATGTCCCCCTCGTCCGGACGGTAGACGCCGGTGATCAGGTTGAAGAGCGTCGTCTTGCCCGCCCCGTTGGGGCCGATCACGCTGACGATCTCGCCCTCGTCGACGTGCAGGTCGAGCTCCTCGATGCAGCGGAGGCCGCCGAAGCTCTTCGACAGCCGCTGGAGCTCGAGCAGCTTCTCCATCACGCGATCTCGACCCGCGCCGTCCCGAGCAGCCCCTGCGGCCGCGCGTTCATCAGCACGATCAGGATCACGCCGATCAGGATCAGCCGCGTGACGCTGGGCTCGACCGCCAGGCGGTTCTCCCACACGAAGGCCGCCAGGTAGAGGGTCGGGATCAGCGCGAGCTTCTGCGGCCACCCGTGCAGCAGCGTCAGCCCGAGCACGGCGAGCACGAGCACGACGAACGCCACGTTCCCGATCATCCGCGGGTTCGAGGGAAAGAGGATCCAGTGACGGAGCCCGCTGCCGAGGACGCCGCCGACCGGAGCCTCGCCGGCGGTGCCGCGGGGCCACGCCGAGGCGGCGATCGCGTGCGCGGCGAAGCCGAGGCCCACCGTGCCGGCGAGCACCACTGCCGTCCAGCGCCACGGCCGCAGCTTCGCGACGAGCGTCGCCACGATCACGACGTAGAAGATCCACGTCGCGTTCCCGGGGGTGCGCAGCACCTCGAGCGAGATGTTCACGACGAGCGCGCCGAGGATCACCCCGCCGATGCTGCCCGCGCCGCCGAGGATCAGCATCGCGTAGATGACGATCAGGGTCGGCACGTCGAAGTCGGCGGCGAAGACCGCCGTGTTGAGCGCGGCGAACAACGTTCCCGTCAGGCCGGCGATCGCGGCGCCGCAGGCGAACGCGACCAGCTTGAGCCGGTTCACGGGGATGCCCATCAGCTCGGCCGCGAGCGGGTCCTCGCGCAGCGACTTCCAGGCTCGGCCCGTGCGCGACGCGTCGACGAGCGCCACGCAGGTGAGCACGGCGAGGAAGACGACGAGGGCCGCGTAGTAGTAGCCCTGTAGCGACGCGATCTTCAGGCCACCGAGGTCGAAGTTGTCGACGTTCGGGATGCCGTTCGGCCCTCCCGTCACGTCGTAGTGCTTCCCCCTCGGGAAGCCGAGCAGGGACATGCGCTCGCCGTTCTGGTAGACGGTGACGAAGAGCTGCCCGAAGAAGAGCGTCAGGATCGCGAGGTAGTCGCCCAGGAGGCGCCGCGACGGCAGCGCCACGAGGAAGCCCAGCAGCGCCGTGGCGACGACGACCACGGGGATGATGGCGAGCGTGTCCCAGTGGATTCCGAACTTCGGCGAGGCGAGCATCGCGTAGCCGTACGCGCCGAAGCCGTAGAAGGCGACGTAGCCGAGGTCGAGCAGCCCCGCGTAGCCCACGACGATGTTCAGGCCGAGCGCGAGCAGCATGTACAGCAACGTGTCGAAGCCGACGCGGATCACGTAGCCGTTGCTCGTGAAGGCCGGGAGGAGGGCGGCGGCGACGCCGAACGCCGCGTAGAACGCCGCCCGCGGTAGCCGCTCGAGCTGCGCCTGCACCGACCCCAGGGGGCCGGCGCGGCGCTCGCGGCGGACGTCGTGCGACGCCACCCAGGCGTCGACGCCGATCTGCGGCGCGGGCTGCGCCTCGTCGGGGCGCGCGGGGACGGGCGGGATGTCGGAGGTGCCGCTCATCAGACCTTCTGCACCGCCGCACGACCGAGCAGGCCGCTGGGCCTCACGAGCATCACCGTGATCAGGATCGCGAACACGATCGCGTCCTGGAACGTCGAGGAGAGGTAGCCGGTCGCGAACGCCTGCGCGAGCCCGATCACGAGCCCGCCCAGGACCGAGCCCGGCAGGTTGCCGATCCCGCCGATGACGGCGGCTGTGAAGGCGAACAGCCCGGCCTGGAAGCCCATCAGGTACCACACCTGCTGGTAGGCGAGCCCGTTGAACACGCCGGCGGCCCCGGCGAGCGCGGAGCCGATGAAGAACGTGACGACGATCACGCGGTCGACGTCGATGCCCATCATCGCGGCGGCCTCACGGTCGAACGACGTCGCCCGCATCGCCTTGCCCGTCTGAGTTCGCTGCACGAACAGCGTCAGCATGACCATCAGCACGACCGCGCCGACCACGACGATCACCTGCGCGATGCCGACGTGTACGTCGCCGGGAAGGGTGAAGCCGTGCAGCCACAGCGCGCCGCCCTGCCACGAGTAGCTGTTGTAGCTCTGGTACTGCGCGCCGAGCAGGAGCTGCGCGGAGTACTCGAGGAAGAACGAGACGCCCAGCGCGGTGATCAACGGCGCGATGCGCGGGGCGTTGCGCAGCCGGCGGTACGCGAACCGCTCGATCAGCACGCCGACGACGCCGCCGCCGAGCATCGCGCAGAGGAACATCAGCACGAGCAGCAGCACGACGTTCACGCTCAGCGCCACGGCGCCGTTGAACACGGTGAGGATCCCGAAGCCGATGAACGCGCCGACCATGTAGATGTCGCCGTGCGCGAAGTTGAGGAGCTTCAGGATCCCGTAGACCATCGAGTAGCCGAGCGCGATGAGCGCATACACGCTGCCGTGCGTGATCCCGGCCACCAGCTCCGTGACGAAGAGGTTCCAGTTCATCGGCTGGATTGTGGCGGGACGCGGCCGCAGATGCGACCGCGTCCCGCGTCAGGCGCTACTGGATCGTCTTGTACTTGCCGTTGACGATCTTGAAGATGTGGAACTTTGCTCCGGCGAGGTCGCCGTTCGCGCTGAACCTGATGCCCGTGCCGAGGATGGACGACCGCAGGCTGATCCTGGCGAAGTCCTTCCGCAGCTCGGCCCGGCTGATCCGATGGTTCGCGCAGGCCTTCGTCGCGGCCTTGGCGTACATCTGCGCCAGCACGTAGTTCGGCGCCCCGAACGGGCTGGTGCCGCCCGGGAACTGCTTGTGGAAGCCCCTCACGATCGCCGCGTCCGCCGGAATGGTCGTGACGTCGGGCGCGAAGAACGAGACGTAGTTCCCCGCCGTGAAGTTCTTCGCGTCGAAGGTTCCGTCGCTGCCGAAGATGATCGCCGACTTGCCCTGGGCCTTCGCCTGCTGCGCGAAGAGCTGGGCCTGGGAAGCCACCTGGAACGGCAGGAAGACGACCTTCACGTTCCCGTTGATCTTCGCGATCAGCGAGGAGAAGTCGGTCGCCTTCTGGCTGACGGACTCGCGCTGCACCTTGATGCCCTTGCCCGCGAGGGACTGGCCGACGATGTCGGCGAGACCGGTCGAGTAGGACTCCTGGTCGTCGACGACCATGACGGTCTGACCCGACTTCACGCCGAGCTTCACGCGCATGAACGTCGCGTCGGTCGGGCCCTGCACGCCGTCGTTCGGGACGTCGCGGAAGAAGAACCCGCGCAAGGCGCCGTTCGTCAGCGAGACGCGCGTGGCCGAGCCGGAGGCGAAGGCGAGACCCGCCTTGCGCAGGATCGGCGCGGCCGCCTGGACCTCGTCGCTGCCCGCCGGGCCGATGACGCCCATCACCGACTTGTTGGAGGCGAACGACTGCGCGACCGTCGAGGCCTTCGACGGGTCGAGCTGGGTGTCGCCCTGGACGAGGTGGATCTTCAGCTTGTGGTGCTTGTTCCAGACGGTGAAGTAGTACTGCGCCCAGTGCAGCTGATCGTCGCCGATCGAAGCCGCCGCGCCGGTGATCGGCGCCATCATGCCAACGGACACGCCGCGCGAGCACGAGGCGGTCGCGGCCGCGGCGGACGAGCCTCCCGCGGACGACGCGGGACGCGCGGCCGCGGATGCGACGACCGCGAGCGCCGCCAGAGCAGCAACCGTCGCGGCAATCTCAATCCTTCTTCTCATCGAGCTTCCTCCTTCGTGGGCTATCGCCCCCTTAGACGCCGCCACGGGAGATCGGTTTGCTGCACCGGTCGCCGGGTCGCGCGACTCTAACCGGTTTCGTCAGGTTGGGGCAGATAGTTAGGCTGCGCGCAT
>JBBWZD010000200.1:0-4698 GCA_039648875.1 Actinomycetota bacterium | reverse complement strand
GAGGTGCTGGGCATCGAGTACCGCGACGAGGAGCTGCTGCAGGCCGTCGGCGGGCCGGGGCTCGAGGCGCAGATGGCGGTGCTGGCGCCCGACCGGGTCGACGAGCTCGTCCAGGTGTACCGCGCCCACAACGAGCCCCTGCACGACGAGCTCGAGGCCTGCGCCGGCATGGACGACGTGCTGGTCCGGCTGAAGGAGGAGGGCCGCAGACTGGGGATCGTGACCGCCAAGCGGCGGAGCACGGCCGAGCTGGCCTTCGCGCGGGTCCCGCTCGGGCACCTGTTCGAGACGCTGGTGGGAGGCGACGAGACCGAGCGGCACAAGCCGGATCCGGAGCCGCTGCTCGTGGCGGCGAGGCGGCTGCACGTGGCGCCGGGCGACTGCGCCTACGTCGGCGACTCGCCCTTCGACATGCGCGCCGCACGCGCGGCCGGCATGCACGGCGTCGCCGTCACCTGGGGGCGGATCCATAGTCGCAGCCGCCTCGAGCAGGAGGAGCCGGACGCGATCGTCGACACGCCGGAGGAGCTGCTTGCGCACCTCTGATGCGGCGGCGCGCGCGGCCGAGCTGCGCGAGCTGCTGACGCGAGCGTTGGTCGCCTACCACGTCGAGGACGAGCCGATCATGTCGGACGCGGCGTACGACGCGCTCTACGACGAGCTCGGCGCGATCGAGGCGGAGCAGCCCGAGCTCGTGACCCCGGACTCGCCGACGCAGCGCGTCGGCGCGCCGCCGTCGGAGCGCTTCCAGAAGGTGCGCCACCTGTCGCCGATGGGCTCGCTCGACAAGGTGACGACCGACGAGGCGATCCTCAAGTGGGCGGACGACGTCCGCAAGCGCCTCGGCAACGACGAGCCGGTCGCGTACGTGCTCGAGCCGAAGATCGACGGCTCCGCCATCAACCTCGTCTACGAGCACGGGCGGTTCGTACGCGGGGCGACCCGCGGCGACGGCGTCCAGGGCGAGGACGTGACGCCGAACCTGCGCACGATCCACGCGATTCCCCTGCAAATGAGCCTCTCCGACGGAGAGGAGCCGCCGCCCCTGCTCGAGGTGCGCGGCGAGGTGTACATGCCGCTGTCGGGGTTCCGCGAGTTCAACGAGCGGCTGGCGCGCGAGGGCAAGGCGACCGCCCCGAACCCGCGCAACGCGTCCGCGGGCTCGCTCCGCCAGAAGGACTCGGCGATCACCGCGCAGCGGCCGCTCTCGATCTGGGTCTACGGCACCGGGCGGCGCGAGGGCCTCGAGGGGCTGACGACGCACTGGGACACGCTGCAGTGGCTTCGCGCGCGCGGCTTCCGCACCAATCCGTACGCCGAGCGGGTGGAGTCGGTCGACGAGATCGCGGCGGCGTGCCACGCGTGGGAGCAGAGGCGCCTGGAGCTCGACTACGAGATCGACGGGATCGTGATCAAGGTCGACTCCTTCGAGCAGCAGGCGCGGCTCGGCTCGCTGCACGAGCGTCCTCGCTGGGCGCGGGCCTTCAAGTGGGCGCCGCTCACCGCCGTCACGCGCCTCGAGAGGATCCTGATCCGGGTCGGCCGGACCGGCGCGCTCAACCCGTGGGCGGTCCTCGAGCCGGTCGAGGTGGGCGGCGTGACCATCTCGCGCGCGACGCTGCACAACGAGGAGGACATCAACCGCAAGGACATCCGCGAGGGCGACGACGTGATCGTCCAGCGCGCGGGCGACGTGATCCCGCAGATCGTGGGTCCGGCGGGCCGTCATCGTCGCGGCACGAAGCCCTTCCGGATGCCCACCCACTGCCCGCTCTGCGGCGTGGAGGTCGTCAAGCCCGAGGGCGAGGCGATGCACCGCTGCCCCAACCGCGCCTGTCCGTCGCGCGGCCTCGAGTCACTGAACAACTGGGTCATGGCCGCCGCGGACATCGACGGCGTCGGCGAGCAGACCGTGCGCCGGCTGTGGGATCTGGGCCTGGTGCGCTCGCTGCCGGACCTCTACCGCCTGTCCGCCGACCAGCTCATGGAGCTCGACGGCTTCGGCGAGACCAGCGCGCGCAACGCCGTCGAGGCGATCGCCTCATCGAAGCGCGTCCCGTTCTCGCGCGTCCTCTTCGGCCTGAACATCCCGGACGTCGGCTGGGTGACCGCGCAGACGCTCGCGCGCCACTTCGGCACCGTCGACGCGCTGCTCGACGCGACACCGGAAGAGCTCGTGGAGGTCGACGGGATCGGGCCGGAGCGCGCGGAGGCGCTCGCGGAGTGGTTCCGCGAGGACGACAACCGCCGCCTCGTGGCCGAGCTGCGAGAGCTGGGCCTGCGGTTCGAGGCCGGCGAGGAGGAGCGCCCGGTCGAAGGGCCGCTGACGGGCAGCGCGTATGTGATCACGGGCACGCTCGAGCGGTACACCCGCGACCAGGCGAAGGCGGCGCTGGAGGCCCTCGGCGCCAAGGTCTCCGACACGGTCTCGTCGAAGACGACGGGCGTCGTCGTCGGCGAGGAGCCCGGCGCCTCGAAGCTCACGAAGGCGCGCAAGGCGGAGGTGCCGCTGCTGTCGGAGGACGACCTCGTGCAGCTCCTCGGCGAGGCCTAGCTCTTCAGATTCAGCGCGACGGCTTCGCGAACGAGGTTCTTCAGCGCGTCTTCGTCGATCGCGTCGTCCTCTCTGATGTCGATCGCGCGCCGCACCTTGCCGTCGAGGCTGGAGTTGAAGAGGCCGGAGGGATCGTCCAGAGCAGCACCCTTGAAGAACGTCAGCTTGACCACGTTCTTGTAGCTCTCGCCCGTGCAGATACCGCCGCCGTGGGACCAGACGGGCGTCCCCGGATTCGTGGGCTTCACCCACTTCCACTCCTCGACGACGGCGGGGTCGGCCTCCTTGATGATCCGCCGCACGTTCCGGAGCGTCTCGCCGCGCCAGTCGTCGAGCTCCCTGATCCGCTCGTCTATCCGTTCGGAAGCATCCAAAGGGTCTCGCCCCTACGGCGCCTTCGACGCCACGGCGAGCACGATCGCGAAGCGATCCTGGGCGACGCGCGCCGACCACCAGGCGAGCGGCCAGCCGTTCTGGAGGACCGAGAAGACGTAGCGGTCGCCGACGAAGCCCGACAGCGCCGAGGCATTGCCGGTCGTGCCGGTCTTCGCCCGCACGACGCCGGCGGCGACGGTGTGACGCATGCGGTGGGCGAGGGTGCCGCTGCGAGCGGCGAGCGGGAGCGAGCCCAGCAGCTCCGGCCGGATCCCGGGGTCGCTCCACATCGCGGCGAGCAGCGACACGAGGGCGTCCGCCGTCATCCGGTCGAGCAGCGACAGCCCCGAGCCGTCGACGAGCCGCACCCCCGCCGTCGGCACGCCCGCCTGCACCAGTAGACCGGTGACGACGCCGACGCCGGCCGCCGTCGACCCGCCCGCGCCCTGCACCGCCCCGAGCTGCTTCACCAGCATCTCGGCCTCGAAGTTGTCGCTCACGTGGTCCATCCGGCGGACGATCGCGAGTAGCGGGGGCGAGTCGATCGACCCCAGCGGGACAGCCGCGTCGTCGGCCGTCCCGTGGGCAGTGCGGCCGGCGACGCGTACGCCGGCTCGCGCGAGGGCTGCGCGGAAGAGCTGCGCCGCCGCGAGGGCCGGGTCGTGGGAGGTGGAGCGGCCTACGCGGCCGCGGCCGGCGATGAGCGCCGACAGCGGCGGCGACTCGTCGATGTAGAAGGACGCCTTCCAGCCGGCCGCGGTGCGCCGGGTGTCGAACCAACTCTCGTCGGCTAGCAGCGCGCCGCTGACGCGCGTGATCCCGTCGGCGCGCACCTGCCGGGCGAGCGAGGCGAGGCCGGCCGAGGAGAGGGTGGGGTCGCCGTACCCCTTCAGCACCAGGTTGCCGCTCCAGACCGGCCCGACCTGCGCTCCCTCCCCGACGACGTCCGTCTCGATCCGGAAGTCGGGCCCGAGCGCCGTCAGCGCCGCGTACGTGACCGGGAGCTTCTCGTTCGACGCGGGCAGCAGCGGCAGCGAGCCGTTCCAGGAGTAGACGCGCTCGCCGGTCGCGAGGTCGACGGCGGCCGCGCCCGAGGTCGCCATCCTGACGTGCGGGACGTGGAGCGCGCGGTCGAGGCGCGTCGCCAGCGGGGAAGCCGGAGCGGCGGCCGCGCCCGCAGGGAGCGCGACCGCCGCGGCGAGGGCCGCGGCCAGGGCGCTGACGCGGGCGCTCATGCGGGAACCAGTGTTCCGGCACATGTCTTCATCGTCAAGCGCCCTGGGTCCTGCCGCGCGCAAGATGGGCCGCCCGGCCCATGTCGGCCGGACGCCTCGGGCTCGATAATCCAGGTCCCGGTGGCGGCGGGCGAAAACATGCGGCAGCGAATCCAACAGCTCCTGAGCGCGCCCACGAGCGGCGGCGACGCGCCCACGCTCGCGCACCTCGAGCACACCCTCACCGACGGCTACGCCCTCGCGCTCGCGCTCGACGGCGAGCGCTTGCGGCTCGAGCGCCGGCTCGGGCAGGCCGCGCACGCGCTCGCGGGCGCCGAGGTGTCCAGCCACGCCCACGACATCTCCTCGGTGGCGAACCGGCTGAGGCACGCGAACGGCGAGCTCGGCGAGCTCCGGTCCCTGCTCGCTTTGTTGCAGCAGCGCGCCCGCACGGCGCGCTCCGCCTCCCGCTAGACGATCCCGGAGCGGACCGCGTACACCGCGGCCTGGATCCGGTTGTCGAACTGCAGCTTCATGAGGATGTTCGAGATGTGG
>JBBWZD010000188.1:0-44298 GCA_039648875.1 Actinomycetota bacterium | reverse complement strand
GCGCGTGCCGGCGACGGCGCGGCCTTCGCCGCGAGGAGGACCGCGAGCACGCTCGCAGCCGCCGCGGCGACCAGCACCGCGAGCACGAGCGTCCTCCTGTTCATCGATCTCGCTGCCGTCATTCCTGCTCCCTTCTCTCGTTTGCCCTCCGACCCGTCTGCAGCGCGTGTGGTTCGCGCGGGGGAGCAAGTCGGATCGAACGGCCCTCCAGGCGAACCGGTGCGGCCGGCCGGGCGAATGAGGAGCGCCATGGAGACGACGCGAGGATCGAGATGAGCAGACGGAGGGCCCTGGTGGCGCTCGCCGCGGCCGCGGTCGCGGCCGGCGCGCTGCTGCTCGGCGGCGTCCTGTCGGGCTCGCCGGCGCCGGACAGAACGGCGGCCGCGGCGGGCGCCGCCCCCACCGCGTTCGATCAGGCCTCGCTCGGCAGACTCCTCCAGGGGGTCTCCACCGGCGACACCGCCGGCTACGTCCGCAGGCTCGAGCGCCGAGTCGCGGTGCACGCGCGCGACGGCGCCGCGCTGACGCTGCTCGGGCTCGCGTACCAGCAGCGTGCGCGCGAGACCGGCGACCCGACCTTCTACTCCTTGTCGAGCCGGGCGCTCGCGAGGGCCACGGCCGCCGGCGGCCGGCTGCCCCTGGTCGTGCAGGGCCGCGCGTCGCTCGCGAACACGCGCCATCAGTTCCGCTCGGGGCTGAGGCTCGCGCGCCGCGCCGTGAAGCTCGATCCCGACAACGGCGCCGCCTACGGCGCGCTCGGCGACGCCCTGCTGAACCTCGGCCGCTACCACGACGCGTTCCGGGTGTACGACCAGATGGCCGTCCTCGCACCCGGGATCGCCTCGTACACTCGCGTCGCGAACGCGCGCGAGCTGCTCGGGCGGCCGCGCGCAGCCGCGGCGGCCGACGCGCTCGCCCCCGAGGCCGACCGCTCGCCGGTGCCCGAGAACGTGGCCTGGGCGATGGTGCAGCGGGGCAACGTCGGGTTCAACACGGGCCGGCTGGACGTGGCCGCGAAGGCCTACCGGGCGGCGCTTCGGCGGCGGCCGGGGTACGTGCACGCCGAGGCCGGCCTCGCGCGGGTGGAGGCGTCGGAGGGGCACTACCGCATGGCGATCGCACGCCTCCGCCGCGTCGTCGAGATTCTGCCGATTCCCGGGTACGTGATCATGCTCGGCGACGTGCTCCACGTCTCCGGCCACGAGGCGGCAGCGCAGCGCGAGTACGCGCTCGTCGGGGCGATCGAGCGGCTCTTCGCCGCGAACGGCGTCCGGACGGAGCTCCAGACGGCAGTCTTCGACCTCGACCACGGGCGCCGCGTCGCCGACGCCCTGCACCGCGCCCGCGCGGCGTACGTGTCGGCGCCCGGCGTGTACGCGGAGGACGCGCTCGCCTGGGGGCTCTTCAGGGCGGGCCGGTGCGAGGAGGCGCGGGCCCACTCCGTCCACGCCCTCAGGCTCGGCACGCGCGACGCGCTCCTCGTCTTCCACCGCGCGATGATCGAGCGCTGCCTCGGCGCTCGGTCGGCGAATGCCTGGTTCCGGCGCGCGCTCGCCGTCAACCCGCACTTCTCGTTCCTGTGGGCGCCGGTCGCCCGGCTGGCGCTGGCCGCCGGCTCCTAGGAGCGGCCCGGCCTTGACCGACGCCTCGCCGCCGACGTACAGTCGCCGGGACGTCCGAGCGAGCTGCGGCGGAGACGGGCCTGGAGCCGAACCGAGTGCACGCCGCGAGCGCAACGAAGCCGAAAGCCGGACTCTGGCACTGGTCGGCCGCCAAGCCGGGCGACGAGCGGCTCGCGCGGCTCGACGGCATCTGCGCCGCCGCCGCGCAGGCAGGCCTCGACTACGTCGCCTTCAAGTCGCACGACGGTGCCCACGACCGCTATCTGAGCGACGCCCAGCTCGCCCAGGCCAAGGCGGCGTGCGCCCGCCACGGGGTCGGCTTCGTCCTCTGGCAGTACGTCTACGCCATCCGCCCGCCGAGCGAGGAGGCGGCCGGTTTCGCCGCCGCCATCGGCAGGTTCCGACCCGACTTCGCGTTCGTGGACGTCGAGGCGGAGTACGAGCGTGCCGACCGCTCGGTGAGCCGGCGTTACGCGCAGGCGTTCCGCGACCACCTGCCGCACTTTCCGGCGGTGATCGCGCCGTTCGGCCGCGCCGACCTGCACCCGCGAATCGACTGGCAGGCGTGGCGCGACCACGGCTTCGGCGTCGCGCCGCAGGCCTACGAGTGCGACAGCCGCGACCTCACCCCGGCTGCGTGCGCGAAGTCGTTCTCGAAGCTCTGGCCCGTGAGCGAGCAGTGGACGGTGGTCGGCCTGCACGAGGGCAACCTGGGCCGCCTCGACGGCGCGCGGCTCGCCGCCTCGCTCCGCGGCCTGCCGCTCGCGAACGTGTCGGGCTGGTACTCGGGCGACTTCACGCCCGACCAGCTTCGCGCGATCGCGGCGCACTCGGGCCCGGTCCCGCGACCGCCGCTGCCGGCCCTCTCGACAAAGACGGTCCAGCAGCAGCTCGTCGCGTGCGGCTTCCTCGTCGAGGTGACCGGCCGCATGGACGAGCAGACACGCGAGGCGCTGAAGTACTTCCAGACCGGCTGGTGCGGCGTGCGGGAGTTCACGACCTGCGACGGCGGGCTCACGCCGTTCACGCGCCTCGCCCTCGCGTACGCCGCGCGCCACCACGGGTCCCTCGGCCGCAAGGCCAAGGACTTCCGCTACCAGGAGTTCAGGCTCGACAACACCGGGCCGCCGCGCGTCCGCCGCAGCGTCGCGCTGGCGGCGCAGGCCTACCGCGACCGCTTCGGCGCCACGACGATCCTCCGCAGCAGCTCGACGGCGGCGCACAACGAGGCCGTCGGCGGCGCGCCCGACAGCCGACACCTGTTCCCGGACCACTGGGACGCGATCGACGTGTCGCCGCAGACCCGTGCGGTCGCCGACGTGAGCGACCTTCGCCTCTGGACCGGCATCGGCCACCATGCCGCGACCGGCTTCGTGGACCACCTCGACCTGCGGGGCGGCGATCCCGGCCGGCCGAACGTCTTCCCGGACCGCTGAAAGCGTGACCTACGAGACGATCGCGGCGCGTGCTCCCGCCGCGCGCACCGCGGCCGACAGCGTCTCGATGTCGTAGGCCCCGTAGTGCCGCCGGCCGTTGACGAAGAAGGTCGGCGTGCCCGAGACGCCGCTGAGGTCGGCGCTGTCGACGTCGTCGGCGATCCGGCCGGAGTGCACGTGCTTCCGCACGTCCTCCGTGAACCGGTCGACGTCGAGACCGAGCTGCCGCGCGTAGCCGATCAGGTCGGTCGCGCGGAGCGCGTCCTGGTGGCCGAGCAGGAGGTCGTGCATCTCCCAGAAGGCGCCCTGGGCGGCGGCGGCCTCGGCCGCCTCGGCCGCGAGCTGTGCGCCGGGATGGACGTCGTTGAGCGGTAGGTGCCGCCAGACGTAGCGCACGTCGCCGAACTCCCCGAGCAGCTCCCGGATGACGGGCTCCGCCTGGCCGCAGTACGGGCACTCGAAGTCGCCGTACTCCACCAGCGTGACCGGAGCGTCTGCCGGCCCTCGGACGTGGTCGCTCTCGGAGTCGACCGGCTCCGCGAGATCGACCAGCAGGGTGGCCGTCCCCAGCAGGGCGCGGATCTGCAGGCGCTTCGGGAGCATCCTCGTCGCCCGGAAGAGGAGCCACGTCAGGAGCGACGCGGTGAAGGCGGCGCTGAGGACGCCGAGCTTCGCCTCGTCGAGCTCCCGGCCGTGGAAGGCGAGTGACGCGATCAGGAGCGAGACGGTGAAGCCGATCCCCGCGATCGTCCCGCCGCCGGCGACCGAAGCCCAGCCCACCGAGGGCCGCAGGCGCCCGCCGCTCAACCGCGTGGCGAGCCACGAGGCCCCGACGATCCCGAGCGGCTTACCCGCCACGTAGCCGACGAAGATGCCGAGGGTGGCCGGCGAGGCGAAGGCGCGGGACAGAAAGCCGCCGTCGATCGCGATCCCGGCGTTGGCCAGGGCGAAGAGCGGCACGATGACGTAGCTCGTCCACGGGTGGTAGAGCTGCTGCAGGCGCTCGTTCGGGGAGAGCGCAGACTCGAGGCCGACCCGCGCCGAGCGAGCGAGCTCGGGCGTCGGCTGCTCCCGGAAGCGGCGGAACAGGTCGGTCGCGCGCTCGAGGTCGCTGCGGCCCGCGGCGTACGCGTACGTCAGCAGTCCCATCGCGAGCCCCGTCACGACCGGCTCGATTCCGGACTTGAGGAGGGCCACCCAGAGCGCGATCCCGAGCACGGCGTACGGCCCGCCCCTGCGGACGCCGACGGCACGCACCGCGAGCACGGCCGCGAAGAGGGCGAGCGCGACGAGGAGGGCTCGCACGTGGACATGGCCGGCGTACGCCGTCGCGATGATCAGCAGCGCGACGAGGTCGTCGACCACGACCACGGTGAGCATGAAGGCGCGCAACCGCTCCGGGAAGTGCGGCCCTACGACCGCCAGCATCCCCAGCGCGAAGGCGGTGTCGGTGGACATCGCCGCGCCCCACCCGTGGGCAGAGGGGCGCCCGGCGTTGATCGCCAGGTAGATCGCCACCGGCACCGCGATCCCGCCGAGCCCGGCCAGCAGCGGCAGCGTGAACCGGCGCCGCTCGCGCAGCTCGCCGAGGTCGAGCTCCCGGCGAGCCTCCAGGCCGACCACGAAGAAGAAGAACGTCATCAGGCCCGCGTTGACCCAGTGGCCGAGGTCGAGCGTCACGCCGGAGCCGCCGACGCGGACGGCGAGCTGCGTTTGCCAGACCGTCCGGTACGAGCCCGCGCCGAGGTTCGCCCACGCGAGCGCGGCCAGCGTGGCACCGAGGAGGACGGCGGCGCTTCCGGACTCCGTCCGCAGGAACGCGCGCAGCGGCGTCTCGAGGCTCCGCGCCCAGGCGGTGCGGCCTGTGAAGCGCGTCGTGACCGCGTCGGGCTGGCTCATCTGCCGAGTGCCAACCCCGGCTCCGGAAACGCTGCCTCGTCCGCCGCTACGCCGGCGTCGGCAGGCCCTCGATCGCCCGCAGCGCCCGCTGGAACTCCTGCTCGTCGAGCGCGACGTCGACGAGCTTGCCGGAGAAGTAGTTGTCGTAGGCGGCCATGTCGAAGTGCCCGTGCCCGGAGAGGTTGAAGAGGATCGTGCGCTCCTCGCCGGCCTCGTCCGCCGCGCGCGCGCACTCGAGCGCGCCGTGGATCGCGTGGGCCGACTCCGGTGCGGGGATGATCCCCTCGCTGCGCGCGAAGCGGACGGCGGAGGCGAAGATGTCGTTCTGGGCGTATGCCTCCGCACGCACGAGGCCGTCCCGCACGAGCTGGGAGATCAGCGGCGCGACGCCGTGGTAGCGCAGCCCGCCGGCGTGGATCGGCTGCGGGACGAAGTCGTGGCCGAGGGTGTGCATCGGCACGAGCGGCGTGAGCTGGCTCGTGTCGCCGAAGTCGTAGGCGAAGAGCCCGCGGGTGAGCGTCGGGCACGCGCTCGGCTCGCAGGCGAGCACGTCGATCTCGCGGCCGGCGATCTTCTCGCGCAGGAACGGGAAGGCGAGGCCGGCGAAGTTCGAGCCGCCCCCGACGCAGCCGATGACGACGTCCGGGAAGGTGCCGGCGAGCTCCATCTGCGCGAGCGCCTCCTGGCCGATCACCGTCTGGTGGAGAAGCACGTGGTTGAGCACGCTGCCGAGCGAGTAGGCCGTATCCTCGCGCCCCGCCGCGTCCTCGACCGCCTCGGAGATCGCCATGCCGAGGCTGCCCGGAGAGTCGGGAGCCTCCGCGAGCACCGCGCGGCCGGACTCCGTCTCCTCGGAGGGGCTCGCCACGATGGTCGCGCCCCAGGCCTGGATGAGCGAGCGGCGGAAGGGCTTCTGCTCGTACGAGATCCGCACCATGTAGACCTTGCACTCGAGGCCGAGCAGCTGGCAGGCGAAGGCGAGCGCGCTGCCCCACTGGCCGGCGCCGGTCTCGGTCGCAAGCCGCGTCCGCCCCTCCCGCTTGTTGTAGTAGGCCTGCGCGACCGCGGTGTTCGGCTTGTGGCTGCCGGCGGGGCTGACGCCCTCGTACTTGTAGAAGATGCGGGAGCGCGTCCCCACGGCCTCCTCGAGCCGACGGGCGCGGTAGAGAGGCGTCGGCCGCCACAGCCGGTAGATGTCGAGCACCTCGTCCGGGATCGCGACCTCCCGTTCCTCGCTCACCTCCTGGAGGATGAGCTCCATCGGGAAGAGCGGCGCGAGGTCGTCGGGGCCGACCGGCTGCCCCGTGCCCGGGTGCAGCACCGGCTGCGGCGGGCTCGGCATGTCGGCGGCGACGTTGTACCAGCGCCGCGGGAGCTCCGACTCGGCGAGCAGGAACTTCGTCTGCTCCACGGCGTGAGCATAATCGGCCGCCGGGTGGCGTGCCTTCGTGGAGGCGGCGCGCTCGATCTGCCCGACTTGGCTCTCGCGTCTGGGTGGGGCCTGGCCCGGGTCTGGCCGGGGCCAGGCCCCTGGTGTCCGCTTGCGCTGCGTCCTCCGCGCGCTGCTACGGGTGGTCGTTCCTCGCCTGGATGACGAGGTCGACCATGTCCTGCCCGCCGCTGCCATTGTTCTCGGTCGAGTTCTGCGAGCTCTGGACCGCCACCGCGCGCGGCCAGGGCTCGTTCGCCCACCAGCCGAAGAAGGGGCCGCCCGACTGTCCCGGCCACACGTCCGCGTGGTGTGAGATCGCCTCGTGCGAGTCGAATTCCCACCAGGCGCCGTCGAGCGCGATCCCGCTCTGGAACGTCGGCCGGTTGCCGCCCGTGATGTCGCCCGGATAGCCGATGTGCGACCAGTACGCCCCGCCGTCCCAGGCGTCGGTGTAGCCGCGCGAGCCGATCCAGCCGGTGAGGTTGCCGATCGGCCAGTTGAGGACGACGCAGACGTAGTCGTACATCCCCTCGATCCAGTCGATCGTCGGGCCGGAGACCTTGTACTTGAAGTACGTCCACGTGGCCCAGGCGTCGCCGAAGGGGGCGCTGCCGTCGAAGAACGAGGGCCGGAAGCGGATCCAGCCGGCCTGGTTGTTCGGGAGCCACTGCACCATGTGGCTCACCGTCAGCAGGTGGCGCGGCCCGATCATCACGCCGCTGCCGAACCCGTTCGGGCTGTCGACGCGGCCGAAGCACGACCAGGGGAAGGCCGTGTCGTGGAACACCGACCGGTTGTCGGGCGGGAAGATGGTCGTGGCCTGGTTGCCGCGCTCCTCGCGGTCGGCGACGGCGCGGAAGAACGGCGCCGTCTGGAGCGCCTTCGGAACCGAGCGCGGCGTCGGCCGGAAGTCGAGGTGCCCCGGCCGCAGGCCGTCGAGCGCCAGCGGCTCCCGCTTGCCCCGCTTCGTCGAGTCGCCGAGCGCCTTGACGGCCTTCAGCCGCGACGGGGGCGGGAACGCGTGCTCGCCGAGCTTCGCGTTCTCGAGGCGGATCTGCAGGGCGTAGCCGCCGGCCGCCTTGACGACCTCCTGCTCGACGCGGGGCGCTCCGGAGCCGGGCAGGAAGAGGCTCACCTCCGCCGCTCCCGGCGGCTCCGACTCCTTCGCGCGCTCGACCTTCAGCCGCTTCCTCGCCTCGGCCGCCGCCAGCGGCTTCGGCTGGTTGGCGAAGGCGAGATTCCTCTCCCGGGTGTTGATGCGAACTGCCACGGCTCCTCCTTCTCTGTCAGGCCGCAGCGGTCCCGCAGGGTCGCTCGCGTCATAGGCGAGACGCGGCGCCCTGTCAACCCGCGCGGCGCCCGCCGACGCCCCGGCTAGCGTCCGTGACGGCGCAAGCGACCGAGGAGGCGACGATGATCGGAGTCAGAGGGCTGCTGCTGGTCCTGGCGGTGATCCTGTTCGTGATCGCGGTGTTCTCGGACGTGCACCAGGGCGACCTGATCGCGTGGGGACTCGCCGCGACGGCGGGCGCGCTGCTCGTGGAGGAGCTCGGGATCAACACCCGCTTCGGCCCACGCCGCAGCTAGCCACGGGGCCGCGGGGCGGTCGGCGCCGTGCTCGACCGCCTACGCGGCCTGCAGGACGCCGAGCGGCATCCGCTCCGGCGTGTCGAGGCGCTCGACCGCTCCCATGAAGAGCTGCCAGACGAGCGCCGTGAGGCCGGCCGCGCAGCCGCCGATCCGCAGCTCGGGCGTCGCCGCGTCCGCGTGTCGGGCGAGGCCCACCCAGTGATCCGCCTCGCGCTCGATCTCCACCGTCCACCCGAGCAGCCGCAGCCAGTCGAGCAGGATGATTCCGTTCCGGTCCGCAGTGGTGCTCAACGTTCCCTCCCTTTCCGTGCCGCCACAGAAACACCTTCCGATCCCAACGATGGCCGCGGTACCGGCACTTCAGCTATCGCTCGGCAGGTGGTTCACGAGCCTCGTTCACCGGCGCCGATCCTTTGTACGCTCACCTCGTGGCGGTCGACGTCCCCGTAGCGCTGCTCGGCCACGGCAACGTCGGCAGCGCGGTCGCGCGCCTCCTCGCCGAGGGCACCGACGACATCGAGCGCGCCACGGGGCACCGGCTCCGTCTCGTCCGCGCGCTCGTGCGCGATCCGCGCCGCGAGCGTGATCCTCTGCCCGGCGACGGCGTCCTGACGAGCGACTTCGCCTCCATCCGCGACGACCCGCAGATCGCGGTCGTCGCGGAGGTGATGGGCGGTCTCGAGCCGACCGGCGAGTACGTCCTGGAGCTCCTGCGCGCGGGAAAGCCCGTCGTCTCGGCGAACAAGCAGCTCGTCGCGCGTCGCGGCGCGGAGCTCTTCGCCGCCGCGTCCGAGCACGGCGTGCAGCTCCGCTTCGAGGCCTCGGTGTGCGCCGCGATCCCCGTGATCAAGGTGCTGCGCGAGTCGCTCGTCGTCACGAACGTGCACAGCGTGCTCGGCATCGTCAACGGGACGACGAACTTCATCCTGTCGCAGATGGAGCACGGCGCCGGCTACGCGGACGCGCTCGCCGAGGCGCAGCGGCTCGGCTTCGCCGAAGCCGATCCGACGGAGGACGTCGGGGGCGCCGACGCCGCCGCCAAGATGGCGATCCTGGCGACGGTCGCCTTCGGCTCGCGCACGACGCTGGACGACGTCCGGTTCGACGGTATAGAGGGCGTGACGCAGGAGCACGTGCGGGCGGCGCGGGAGCTGGAGATGACGGTCCGCCTCGTCGGGTCGGCGACGCTCGTCGACGGGATGGTCGACGTGCGCGTGCAGCCCTCGCTCGTCGACCGCAACCACCCGCTCGCCGCGGTCGACGGGCCCTTCAACGCGGTGATGCTGCAGGGCGACGCGATTCGCGAGATCACGCTCGAGGGCCCCGGGGCGGGCGGGCCGGAGACCGCGTCCGCGGTCGTCGCCGACATGATCTCGGTGATCGGCACGACCGGCACGGGCTTCCTGCAGAACGACGCCTGCTGGCGCACGCTCGAGCGCCTTCCGCCGGGCGAGCTGCGCTCTCCCTTCTACTTCCGCGTCGAGGTCGATGACCAGCCGGGCGTGCTCGCGCAGATCGCCCTGCGCCTCGCGGCGCACGAGGTGTCGATCGCGAGGCTCGTCCAGCACCAGGGACCCGACAGCGCGACGTTGCACGTCGTCACCCACCAGGCGCGGGCGGGAGCGCTGGAGGCGGCGCTGGCGGAGATCGCCGGCCTGCCGGAGACACAGTCGCCGCCGTCGGCCATGCCCGTGATCTCGTCGCGAGGCGTCACCGGCATGGGCTGGTCGTGACGACGCTCGCGGAGCGGTACGGGTCGCGCCTGCCGCTCGCGCCGGGCGACCGCGTCGTCTCCCTCGGCGAGGGCGGGACGCCGCTGGTGCACGCGGCGACGCTCTCGCGCGAGCTCGGCGTCGACATCTGGCTGAAGCTCGAGAGCGCCAATCCCACGGGCTCCTTCAAGGACCGCGGGATGACGGTCGCGGTCTCGCGCGCGCTCGCGGCCGGCGCGCGGGCCGTGATCTGCGCGTCGACCGGGAACACGGCCGCGTCGGCCGCGGCCTACGCGGCCCGGGCCGGCCTGACGGCCGCGATCCTGCTGCCGCAGGGCGCCGTCGCCCTCGGCAAGCTCGCGCAGGCGCGCGCCGCAGGCGCGCGGCTGCTGGAGGTGCGCGGCAGCTTCGACCAGGCGCTGCGCGCCGCGCAGGCGCTCGCCGCCTCGGGCCGCCACACGCTGGTGAACTCGCTCAACCCCGACCGGATCGAAGGGCAGAAGACCGCGGCCTTCGAGATCGTCGAGGAGCTCGGGCGCGCACCGGACGTGCTGGCACTGCCCTACGGCGGCGGCGGCAACACCCGCGCCTACGCGCGCGGGTTCGCCGAGTGGGGCGTAGGGACGCCGCGCTTCCTCGCCGGCGCAGCCGCGAGGCGGGGCGAGACGCTGGCGTCCGCGATCCGCATCGTCGACCCCGCGCACCGCGCCGAGGCCGAGGCGGCCGTCCGCGACTCGGGCGGGGCGGTGGTGGCGCTGACGGACGAGGAGATCGTCGGGGCGTGGCGGCAGCTGGCCGAGCGGGAGGGCGTCTTTTGCGAGCCGGCGAGCGCCGCCGGCCTCGCCGCGCTGCGGAAGCTGGGAGCGTCGGGCACGGCGGTGGTCGTCGTCACCGGCCACGGGCTGAAGGACCCGGATGCCGTCGCCCGCACCGCGGCGCCCGTCGTCGAGGTCGAAGCCGACGCCGACGAGATCGCCGCAAAGCTCGCGTGAACCTCCCCGTCCGGGTTCGGGCACCGGCGACGACGGCGAACCTGGGGCCCGGGTTCGACTGTGCCGCCGTCGCGTTCGACCTCTGGAACGAGGTCGTCGTCCGCGAAGGGGGCGAGCCGGATGCGGAGCATCTCGGCGTGCGCGCCTTCGCGCTGCTCGCCGACCCTGGAGGGCTCGACTTCGAGTTCACCGAACGGATCCCGCGCGCGCGCGGCCTCGGCTCGAGCGCGTCGGTGGTCGCGCTCGGCCTCGTCGCGGCGGCCGCCGCCGGCGGCGAGACGGCCGAGCCGGAGCGCCTCCTCGCCCTCGGGGAGCCGCTCGAGGGGCACGCCGACAACCTCGCCGCGGCACTCGCCGGCGGCGCCTGCCTCACGTGGGAGGGACGCATCGCGCGCCTGGCCGACACACTGCCGTTCGCACCGGTGGCCGTCGTCCCGGAGTCGCGCGTCTTCACCGCCGACGCGCGCGCAGCCCTGCCGGATCGGGTTCCCCATCGGGCCGCTGCGTTCACCGCCGCCCGCGCGGCGCTCCTCGGCGCCGCGCTCGCATCACAGGACCCGGACCTCTTCGCCGCCGCGCTGCAGGACGAGCTCCACGAGCCCTACCGTGCGAGGCACGCTCCCGCGCTGGCGGCCGTGCGCGGAGCGCTTCCCGCCGGCGCCGTCGGCGCCACCCTCTCCGGCTCCGGGCCGGCCGTGATCGTGTGGGCGCGCCCTGAGCAGGTGGACGCCTGCGCGGGCGAGCTGGCCCAGCGTTTCCCCGACGCGACAGTGCTGCCGCTACGCGTCTCGGCCGCGGGCGCCGAAGCCTTCTAGCGCCCCTGCTTGCCGGCCTGCTTCTCGGCGCGGCGCTCCTTCAGCGTCTTCTGCGCCTGCTTCTTCTGCAGCTTCTTCGGCTTCTGCTGACCCTTCATCTCTCGTCCTCCGTTCCGACGCGCCGACGCAAACCCTCGACCGCAGCATAGACCCGAGGGCGAGCCATGATGCGCGCGTGATCCTCGCCGTCGACCAGGGCACCACCGGCACGACGTGCCTCGCCGTCGGCGACGAGCTGGAGGTCCTGGGGCGGGCGACCGTGCCGGTCGGCGTGGCGACGCCGCGGCCGGGGTGGGTGGAGCAGGATCCGCTGGAGCTGTGGGCGAGCGTCGAGCACGCCGCGGCAGCGGCGCTCGCCGACGCGGGGCTGACGGCGGCCGCGGTCGAGGCGGTGGGCATCGCCAACCAGCGTGAGACGACGGTGGTGTGGGACCGACGCAGCGGCGACCCCGTGTACCCCGCGATCGTGTGGCAGGACCGGCGCACGGCGGAGCGGTGCCGGCGGCTGCCCGCGGACGAGATCCTCGCGCGCACCGGGCTACCGGCGGACCCCTACTTCTCGGCGGCGAAGCTCGAGTGGATCCTGCACGAGGTGGGCGCGGAGGGCGACGACCGCCTCGCCTTCGGCACCGTCGACTCGTGGCTGCTCTGGCGCCTGACCGGCGGGGCCGTCCACGCGACCGACGTCTCGAACGCGTCGCGGACGATGCTCCTCGACCTCGAGACGCTGGACTGGAGCGACGAGCTGCTGGGGCTGTTCGGCGTGCCGCGCTCGCTCCTGCCGGACGTACGCCCGTCGGCGGGCGTCGCCGGCGAGGGAGCGCTGCTCGGCGCGACGCTGCCCGTGGCCGCGCTCGCGGGCGACCAGCAGGCGTCGCTGTACTGCCACGGCGGCGCGAAGGCGACCCTCGGCACCGGCGCGTTCGTGCTCGTGGAGACCGGCGGCGACCACTCGCGGCCGCCCCACGGGCTCGTGCGCACGGTTGCCGCGGGAGGCGGCCGGGCGTACGCGCTGGAGGGCTCGATCTTCGTCGCGGGCGCAGCGGTGCAATGGCTCCGCGACGAGCTCGGGCTGCTCGAGACCGCCGCCGACAGCGACGCGCTCGCCCGCTCGGTCGACTCCACCGGCGGCGTCTACTTCGTCCCTGCCCTCACCGGGCTCGGCTCCCCGCACTGGCAGCCGGAGGCGCGCGGGCTCGTGTGCGGGCTCACGCGCGGGACGCGACGGGAGCACCTCGTCCGGGCGTCCCTCGAGTCGATCGCCTACCAGGTGCTCGACGTCGTCGACGCGCTACCCGACCGGCCGGCCGTGCTGCGAATCGACGGCGGCGCGGCCGACAACGCGTTCCTGGGGCAGTTCCTCGCCGACGCGCTCGAGCTGCCGGTCGAGGTGGCCGCGGAGCGCGAGACGACGGCGCTCGGGGCCGCGGCGCTCGCGGGCCGCGCGCTCGGCCGCTGGAGCGACGGCGACGTCGCCCGCCTGCGCCGCACGGGGCCGCGCTACGAGCCGGAGCGGGACGTGTCGGCGCTCGTGGCCGGCTGGCGCGACGCCGTCGGCCGTGTGCTCTGATCGTCGTCCTCGCCGCGGCCGAGCAGCAGCCCGCCGACGGCGAGGAGCAGCACCTCGACCAGCGTGATCGCGACGCGGTTCAAGACGGTCGCGCCGAGCGCCACGCCGCCGGAGACGATTGCCGTCATCAGCCCGTACATCGACGCCTCGCGCGGCCCGAGGCCGGAGGGCGCGAAGACGGACACCACCGCCACGATCGCGCCGACAGCCGAGGTGCCGCCGAGGAAGACGATCGAGCTGACGCCGGGATGCGCGCCCACCGAGCGGACGAGCAGCCAGAGGCCGAGACCCCCGACGACCCACGTCGCGCAGTAGAAGACGAGCAGCAGCAGCATCGTCGCGCCTCGCAGCGGCGGCAGCTCCTCGTGCCCGAGCCTGCGCATGACGCGCGCGGCGAGCGGCCGGAAGACGCGCGGATGCAGGAGCACGGCGACGGCGACGGCGAACGCGACGAGCGGCACGGTCGGGGCGTCGACGCCGTTGACCCAGGCGAGCGAGATCACGAACACGAGCACGCCGGCGACCGCCGAGATGCCGGCCTCGATCACCACCGCAGCCGTCACGAGGGCGCCGTTCGTGACGCCGGCGCGGCGCATCGCGACGACGCGCGCCGCCGGCGTCCAAACGCCGCCGGGCACGTACTTCGCGAGCATCGAGACCATCTCCGACCGAAGCGCGGTCGCGTAGGAGATGCGGATCCGCCAGCCCGCGAGGAGCCACATCCACCCGAGCACGAAGACGAGGTAGTACGCGGCCACCGCGAGGCAGGCGAGCACGAACAGCAGCGGGTCGGCGTCGCGGAGGTCGTTGCCGGCGCCGTGGAACGAGCCGCGCAGCGCCCAGCCGACCGACCCGAAGAAGATCGCGAGCACTACCAGCTGCACGGCGATGAGCAGCCGCGGATGGGCCTTGGCGAAGTCCCTCGGAGCCCGGAGGCGGCTCACGGCCTCGCGAGGTGCTTCTCGAGCCAGTCGCAGGTGAGCCGGTAGGCCTGCAGCTCGTTCGTGTAGCGCGTGAAGCCGTGGCCCTCGTCCTCGAAGACCACGTACTCGACCTCGCGGCCGAGCTCGCGCAGCCGCTCGACCATCTGGTCCGACTCCGCCTGCACCACGCGCGGGTCCTTCGCGCCCTGGATGACGAGCAGCGCCGCCTGCACCTGGTCGACGTACGAGATGGGCGAGCGCTCGCGCAGGAACTCTTCCTCGGTCTCGACGTCGCCCACCCAGGCGGCCATGAAGCGCTGCCACTGGGGCGGGACGGCGCGGACGAAGGTGACGAGATTCGACGGGCCGACGATGTCGACCGCCGCGCGCCAGTACCCGGGCAGCCGCGTCACGCAGGTGAGCGTCGCGAAGCCGCCGTACGAGCCGCCGTAGACGCCGAGCCTCTCGCCGTCGACGAAGTCCTGCGCCTTCAGCCACTCGGCCGCGTGGCGCCAGTCCTCGAGGTCGCCGCCGCCCCAGTCGTGGTGGACGAGCCTCTGGTACGTCTTGCCGTAGCCGGTGGAGCCGCGGATGTTGGTGGCGAGGACGCCGATGCCGCGGCTCAGCAGGTACTGGAAGTGGCCGCGGTAGACCGGCTTCTCCTGCGCCTCGGGGCCGCCGTGGATCGCGACCGCAAACGGTGCGGGCCCCTCGCCGTCGGGGCGGTACAGCCAGGCCGGGATCTGCCGGCCGTCGAAGCTCGCGTAGCGAATCAGCTCGGGCTCGTGCAGACGCAGCGACGAGAGGCCCGCGGCGCGACTCTCGGTCACCGGCTGCGCGTCGCCGCTCGCCGTGTCGACGAGGTAGACCTCCGCCGGGCGCGCCGGCTGGTCCCAGACGATCGCCAGCGTGGAGCCGTCGCGCGAGAGCGACATGCCCGAGCCGAGGAGGCCGACCGTGCCGTGCGGCAGCCTCGGAGCCGGCAGCTCGTCGCCGGTGTCGAGGTCGCGGAGGCGCAGGCGCGCCCAGCCCTCGTCGTTCTCCAGCCAGGCGAGCACGCGTCCGTCGGCCGAGCCGGTGACCTCGTCGACGTCGCGCTCCGGCGTCTCGACCCACTCGCGCTCGCCGCTCGCGAGCGACTGGAATGCGAGCCCCGCGAACTCCCGCCCCTCGTCGCTCAGGAGGAAGAAGCCCGAGCCGTCGCGCGCCCACGGGCCGGGGAAGAACTTGATCTCGTCCTCGTGCGGCGTCAGCTCCGTCGCCTCGCCAGACTCGACGTCGACCAGGTGGAGCGAGTAGTCGGTGTTGGCGCGGTACTCGAGACAGACGAGCTTCGTACCGTCGGGCGACCAGTAGGCGGGGAAGGCGTACATCCCCTCGCCGAACACGTACCGCGGCTCGGCCTCGCCGTCGCGCCAGACGAAGACCTCGCCGTCCTGGGGCCGCCGCGAGTTCGCCGAGAAGGCGAAGCTCCTCCCGTCGGGCGCCCACGCGGCGGGCGTCAGCGCGTGCTGCACCTGCGGCAGGTCGGTGAGCTGCCGCGGCCAGCCCCCGCCCGCCGGGATCCGGTAGAGCTGGTGGAACTCGTCCCCGTCGCGATCGGCCATGAAGAGGATCGAGCCGTCGTCGCGCACGGCGACGCCGCGGACGGTGTTGTCGGTGAAGGTCGTGAGCTGCTCCGGCCAGCTGCCGCCGGACCCGGCCACCCACAGGTTGAACTGGCCCGAGAGGTTCGAGACGAAGAGGACGCGGGAGCCGTCGGGCGTAAACTGGGCGACCGGGAGGAAGCGCCGGTGCGCGAAGAACTGCTCGAACGGCGGCCGCTCCGTCACCCGCTGAGCCTACATCTGGAGCACGGCCGCGCCGCTAGATTCCCGTGGTGCAGCAGACGCTGCCCTACCGCTGGTACAGCGACCCGGAGATCCTGCGGCGGGAGCAGGAGCGGATCTTCCGGCCGGCGTGGCAGTACGCCGGCCACGCCGGCGAGCTGCCCGAGCCGGGCACCTTCCTCGCGACGCGCGCAGGCAGCACGCCGATCCTCGTCACGCGCGCCCGCGACGGCGAGCTGCGCGCCTTCCTGAACGTCTGCCGGCACCGCGGCTTCCCCGTCGCCGAGGGCCAGGGGAGGCGCGAGACGATCCAGTGCCCCTACCACGCGTGGACCTACGGCCTCGACGGCTCGCTCCGCGCGGCGCCGCGCTCGGAGGAGGAGCCGGGCTTCCCGGCCGGCGAGCTCGGGCTCGTGCGGGCCTCGGTCGGCACGTGGGGCCCCTTCCTGTTCGTGAACGCGCTCCCGGACCCGGAGCCGCTCGCCGACGCGCTCGGCTCGATGCCGGCGCAGGTCGCCGAGCTGGGCCTCGACGTCGACGACCTCGTCTTCCACAGCCGCTGGGAGACCGAGCTCGACGCCAACTGGAAGATCAGCTGCGAGAACTTCCTCGAGTGCTACCACTGCCAGGTCGCGCACCCGCAGCTCGCGGAGGTGCTCGACGTGTCGGCCGGCGCCTATGCGCTCTCCACCGAGGGGCGCCTCTCGAGCCAGCGCGGGCCGATCCGCGACAGCGGACGGACGAGGATGCGCCTCGACGGCGAGCTGCCGCGCAGCCAGTTCCACTTCCTCTGGCCGAACCTCACGGTCAACATCTTTCCCGGCCGGCCGAACGTCTCGATCGGTCCCGTGGTGCCGTTGACGCCCCAGCGGACGTACCGGTTCCTGGACTACTTCTTCGGCGCGGGCGTCGACGGCGCGTGGATCGACGAGCTGCT
The DNA here is from genome assembly GCA_039648875.1 of Actinomycetota bacterium. GTDB lineage: Bacteria > Actinomycetota > Thermoleophilia > Gaiellales > Gaiellaceae > Palsa-739. The sequence goes on along the minus strand of JBBWZD010000188.1, from coordinate 27,541 downwards.
CGCCTTCGACGACCAGGTCGGACGCGAGGACCGCGCCCTCGTGGAGGGCGTCCAGCGGGGCGTCGCCTCCGGCGCGCTCGAGCACGGCTACCTGCTCGGCGGCAGCGAGCAGCTGATCGCGCACTTCCAGCAGCTCACCGCCGCGGCGCTGGCCGCGGACTAGTACCGCGCGCGCGACCAGGGTAGATTTCGCAGTCTCGCCCCCGCCCAAAGACACAGGAGGATCTCTCGTGAAGCGTCTTCTCCCGCTGCTCGCCCTGGCGGCACTGCTCGCGGTGCCCGCGGCGTCGGCCCACTCGACGGCCGCGCCCACGCTCAAGGCCGGCAAGCTGATCGTCGCCTTCGGCGATCCGGCTCCGGGCTTCGCCAGCGGCTCCGTCCGCGGCAACACCATCACCCGCCCCCGCGGCTACGAGGTCGACCTCGCCCGCGCGATCGCGGCGAAGCTGCATCTCACTCCCGTCTGGATCTACTCGCCGTGGAACAGCCTGTTCGCCCCGGGCACGAAGAAGTTCGACATCTCCTTCCAGGAGGCGACGATCACGGCCCAGCGGAAGCGGACGGTCGACTTCACGACGTCGTACCTGAACGCGAACCAGGGCGTGCTCCTCTCGAAGCGGGCGTCCGTCCCGCACAGCATCGCCGACCTGAAGAAGATGCAGACGTGCGCCCAGACGAACACCACCGGCCTCGACTGGATCAAGACGCAGCTGCACCCGGCGAAGGCGCCGTTCACCTTCCCGACGACGACGGCCGCCTACCAGGCGGTGCAGATCGGCCGCTGCCAGGCGATGATCCTCGACGTCCCGCTCGTCAGCCTCGAGAAGAAGCAGAACCCGTCGAAGTTCGGCCCCGTCGCGGGGCAGGTCGTCACGCACGAGCAGTACGGAGCGGTGCTCCAGAAGGGCTCGAAGCTCGGCCCCGTCGTCGACGGCGTCATCAAGACCCTGACGCGGAACAAGACGATCGCGGCGCTGCAGAAGAAGTGGTTCAACGTCAGCTTCTCGACGATCCCCGTGCTGAGGTGACCCCCTAGCCGATGCACGCGCTGCACCAGGTCCTCCACGCGTTCTTCAACCTGCACAGCTTCACGCTGGCGATGCCCGACGTGTGGGCGGGGTTCCAGGTGAACCTGCGGATGATGTTCGTCGCCGAGGCCCTGGTGCTGGCGTTCGCGCTCGCGATCGCCGTCGTGCGCGGTCTGCCTGGGCGCGGGGCGAAGCCGCTCCGCGCCCTGGCGATCGCCTACACCGACTTCTTCCGCGGCACCCCGATCATCGTCGTGGCGTTCTTCGTCGGCTTCGGCCTGCCCGGCCTGCAGCTCGGCTTCATCTCGAACCGCTCGTTCACGACCTACGGGATCGTGACGCTGACCCTCGTCTACACCGCCTACGTGGCCGAGGTCTACCGCGCCGGCATCGAGTCGGTGCATCCGAGCCAGCGCGCGGCCGCCCGCTCCCTCGGGCTCTCCTACGCCCAGTCGATGCGGTACGTCGTCGTACCACAGGCGGTGCGGCGCGTGATCCCGCCCCTGCTCAACGACTTCATCGGGCTCCAGAAGGACACGGCCATCGTCTCGGTGATCGGGGTCGCCGAGGCGGCGTCGCTGTCGCAGCAGTTCTCGACCCAGAACGGCGACTTCGTCTCGTACCTCGTCGCTGCGATCTTCTTCATCCTGATCACGATCCCGCTCGCGCGGTTCACGGACCACCTCGTTCTGCAGCGCGAGCGGAAAGAGCGGGCCCTGGCGTTTTGAGCGCGAACGGGAGCGGCGCCACGCCGTTCGTCGACGTTCGCGCCGTGTCGAAGTGGTTCGGCGACCTCCAGGTGCTGAAGCGGGTCGACCTCGCCGTGCGGGAGCACGAGGTGGTCTGCCTGATCGGCGCCTCGGGCTCGGGCAAGTCGACCTTGCTGCGCTGCCTCAACCTGCTCGAGCGCGTCGAGGAGGGCGAGATCGTCGTCGACGGGCAGCCGCTGACCGGCCCGGAGAGGGTCGACGTGAACGCACTGCGCCGGAAGATCGGAATCGTCTTCCAGGCGTACAACCTGTTCCCGCACATGACCGTGCTCCAGAACGTGACGCTCGCGCCGCGGAAGGCCGGCGGCTTCTCCCGCGACGGCGCCGAGGGGCAGGCCCGGGCGATGCTGCAACGCATCGGCCTCGAGGACAAGGCCGACGAGTATCCCGACCGGCTGAGCGGCGGCCAGCAGCAGCGGGTGGCGATCGTGCGCGCGCTCGCGATGGGGCCGAAGCTGCTGCTGCTGGACGAGATCACGAGCGCGCTCGACCCGCAGCTCGTCTGGGACGTCCTGGGCCTCGTCCGGGAGCTGGCCGAGAGCGGCATGACGATGATCGTGGCCACCCACGAGATGGGCTTCGCCCGCGAGGTCGCCGACAAGGTCTGCTTCCTCGACGGCGGCTCGATCCTCGAGGAAGGGCCGCCGGAGCAGATCTTCGGCGAGCCGCGCGAGCCGCGCACACGCGAGTTCCTCTCGCGGGTGCTCGCGGGCGGGAGGATGGGGTGAGGATCCGGCTGCCGCGGGCGCGGTCACGGGCGCCGCTCGGCATCGCCGGCTTCATCGCGATCCCACTCTTCTTCTCGTCGCTCATGTCGGCCACGCTCGCGCTCGAGAAGCCTCGCCTCGCGCAGTGGACGAGCGGAGGCAAGCTGCAGACGACGTGGCACGACCCCTCGACGGCGACGGAAGCGCGCATCTGGCTGTGGGCGCTCCTGCCGCCGGCCGTGCTGGCGCTGGTCGGCTGGGTCGCCACCCGGCTGCCGCTCGGCATCTACGTCCCGGGCGTGGCGGCGATCGTGCTGGCCATGGCCGTCGTGCACAAGACCGCGATCTGGGAGCGCCACCACACCTCGCGCTATCCCGTCGGCGTCGACCTGATCCCACCGGCGAACGTCGCCTCCGACGTGTTCGACCGCGGGCAGTGGGAGCACATCGCGCGCGACACCGCGCTGAGCCTCCAGCACTGGACGATCGGGATCGCGGCTGCGTCGGTGGCGGTCCTCGCCGCGTTGACGATCCGCCGCCGCTACTTCACGCGCAAGCCGGTCCAGGCGCACGCGCCGCTCGAGGGCGTGCACGCTCCCGACGCGACGACGCCGGGCCTCGGCGGCTAACGCCGCTGGAGCAGCGCCCGCGCCGTCTCGTGCGCGGCCTCGTCGTGGTCGGCCCAGACGCGCTCGGCGAGAAAGCCGAAGACGTCGCGCATCGAGACCATCCCTACGAGGTTCCCGCCCTCCACGACCGGCAGGTGCCGGAGCTTGCGCGCCGCCATCAACTGAGCGGCGTCGAGGATCCCGTCGTCGGCGGAGATGGTGAGCGGGTTGCGCGTCATCGCGTTGCGGACGGGGGTCGCCTCGAAGTCGGCGCCGTCGCCGGCGAGCCGGAGCACGTCGCGCTCGGTGAAGATGCCGACCGGCACCGAGTCGTCGCAGACGACGACGGAGCCCACGCCCGCGTCGAGCATCCGCCGGATCGCAGTCCCCGCCGTCTCGTCCGGTCGCGCCGTCACGAGCCGCACTCGCATCACCCCGCCGATCTGCATCTCTCCGCCTCCCTCGTCGCTGCTGGTGACAAACAGCACGATACAAGGCCTCTGCGCCTGTTGCTATTGTTAACCTGGTTAACGATTTGGGCGGCACTCGAAGACAAGCACAGGGCGACACGGTCGCCGTCGCCGACGCGCTGCGGCCGGTGCTCCTCCGCGTCGGCCGCGAGCTGCGCCGCGAGGCGCGCGCCGTCGGCGTCTCGCCCGAGCAGGTCTCCCTGCTCGTGGCGATCAAGTACACGCCGGGGGTCGGCGTGCGTGAGCTGGCCGGGCGCGAGCGGATCTCGCCTCCCGCGCTGACGAACCACGTCAACCGGCTCGAGCGCGCCGGCCTCGTCGCACGCACGCCGAGCTCAGGGGATCGCCGCCGCGTCGGCCTTGCGCTCACCGACGAGGGCCAGCGGGTGCTCCGCCGCGTCCGGTCGCGCCGCACGGCCTGGCTCGCCACCCGCCTGGGCACGCTGAGCGCCGACCAGCTCGCCGCCGTCGAGGCGGCCGTCGGCCCTCTCTCGCAGCTGCTCGACGAGGAGGCGCGCCCGTGACCGCAGCGCTCCTGCGCCTGAACAGCCGCACCTTCTCCAGCCTCCGCTACCGCAACTACCGCCTCTTCTTCGGCGGGCAGGCCGTCTCGCAGACCGGGTCGTGGATGCAGCGGATCGCTCTCGGCTGGTTCGTCCTCCAGCTCACGCACTCGGCCTTTGCCGTCGGAATCATGGCGCTGGCCCAGTTCCTGCCGTTCACGCTCTTCGGCCTCTTCGCCGGCGTGATCACCGACCGGCTCGACGCGCGCCGGCTCGTGATCGGGACGCAGGCGGCGCAGCTCGTCACGGCGGTGGCGCTCGCGGCGCTCGCGCTCGGCGGCGTCGCACGGCCGTGGATGCTGTACGCGATCGCGTTTCTCAACGGCATCGTCCTCGTGCTCGACGTGCCCTCGCGGCAGCAGCTGACCTACCGGATGGTCGGGCGCGAGGCGCTGCCGAACGCCATCGCGCTCAACTCCACGCTGTTCAACGCGTCGCGCATCTTCGGTCCGGCCGCCGCGGGCATGGCCTACGGCTTCATCGGCGCCGGCCCCTGCTTCCTGATCAACGCCGTGAGCTACCTGGCGGTGCTCCTGAGCCTGTTCTGGATGCGCCCCCGCGACTTCTTCACGCTCGAGACGTTCGAGCGGCCGACGATCCTGCGCGGCACGCGCGAGGGGCTCGCCTACGTCGTGCGGCAGCCGCGGATGGTCGTGGTGGTCGCGCTGACCCTCGTGATCAGCACCTTCTCGTTCAACTTCAACGTGACGCTGCCCGTGCTCGCCTACACGACGCTGCACACGCAGGCCGTCGTCTACGGCCTCCTCTCCGCGCTCTTCGGCGCGGGTGCGCTCGTCGGAGCGCTCGCCGCCGCCGCGCTCGGCCGCGCCTCGGCGCGGGTGATGATCGCCGGCGGGATCCTCTTCACCGGCTCCGAGCTCCTGCTCGCGCCGGTGCACACGCCGTTCCTGGCGGGCGCGCTGCTGTTCGTGACGGGGGCCGGCTTCACGGCCTGGTCGGCCAACTCCAACACGTCGATGCAGCTCGCGGCGCCCGACCGGCTGCGCGGCCGCATCATCGGCATCTACTTCTACGCGTTCAACGGAACGGGCCCGTTCGCCGGCCTGCTCGCGGGCTGGCTCTGCGCGCGCGGCGGCACCCAGCTCGCCTTCCTCGTCGCGGGCGGGGCCGGGCTCGCCGGCACCCTGGCGGCCGCGGGCGGGCTCCGCAGGCGGCGCTCCGAGGAGGCGCGCGACCGACTCGTGGCGGCCCGCACGGAGGCCCGCCGGGCCGCCTAACCGTGCGCGCTATCGCCCGACTGTCAGCGTGACCTGGGTGTACGCCGGCGCACTGCCGCGGTTCGGCCGTTGCGCGAGCACGGTGCCCACGTTCTTCCGCGGCGCGGTCCGGTACTGCGTCCGCACCGTGAGCTTCGCCGCCAGGAGCGCCGCGCGGGCGTCCGCCGCCCTCCGGCCGACGACGTCCGGGACCGGCTGTTGCGGCCGCTTCGAGCCGACGGCGACGGAGAGCTGGACGACGCTCCCGGCCGGCGCCTGACCGCTCGGGCTCTCGCGCAGGATCTGGCCCTGCGCCTGCGAGCCCGTCCTCGGGTCGGTCTCGGCGACGAAGCCGGCCGCTTCCACCTGACTCGAGCCGGAGGCCATGTCCTGGCCGACGACGTACGGCACGGCGGACGCCGCTGCGGTCGTCGTCTGCCGCGTGGTCGCCGCGGTCGTCGTCGTCGTGACGACGGCCCGGCCGTTCGAGACGTGGATCGTCACCCGCCGCCCCTTCGGCAGCCGCGAGCCGGAGCCCGGTATCTGCGAGACGACGATGCCGCTCGCCTTCCGCGACGGCCCGAGGATCGCGGTGACGCTGTAGCCGTCCTTCGTCAGGCGTGCGATCGCCTGGTTTCGCGGCAGGCCGACGACGGCCGGCACCACCGGCTGGTGATCCTTGTCGCGGATGACGAAGAGCCAGACGAGCAGGGCGGCGAGCGCCAGCAGCCCGAGCAGCGCGAGCCACGGCCACGCGTCGGCGAGCATGGCGCGCGGCGGCCCCGGCGGGGGCGGCCGTCCCGGCGGCGCCCCGGGCGGGCCCACGGGCGGCCCCGGCGGCGGCTCCACCGGCGGTCCGGGCGGCGGGTCGGGGACGCCCCCCGGCGGCGTCGGATACGACCCGGTGATCGCGGTCTCGTCGTCCACGGAGCAGGTATGCCCAAAATCACCAGTCGGAATCCGACGCCCCACTGCCGCAAGTAACAGACTGTTACAAGCCCCGCCGGCCGGCCGTTACCGGCGGGCCCACGTCAAGTGACAGTCTGTTACGAGCTTCGTCTAGGGTGGCGCGGTGCTCGCCCGGGTGACGCAGCCGGTGCTCGTCGGCGAAGGGGTCGTCCGGCTCGGGACGGAGCTCGTCAACTGGTACCTCGTCGAGGAGGACGGGCAGGTTGCGATCGTCGACGCCGGCGCGCCCGCCTACCGGCCCCAGCTCGACGCGGGGCTGACGCTGCTGGGACGGCAGCTCTCCGACGTGACTGCCGTCGTCCTCACGCACGCGCACGCCGACCACACCGGCTTCGCCGAGCCGGTCCGGACGGAGCTCGGCGTGCCCGTGCTCGTGCACGCCGACGACGAGCGCCTCGCCACGACCGGGAAGGCCTTCGGGAAGCGCGAGCGCTCGCTCCTGCCGTACCTCCGGCACGCGCACGCGTGGAAGCTGCTCGGCCACCTGGCGAGCTCCGGCACGCCGCAGAAGATCGGCGCGGTGACCACCTTCGCCGACGGCGACACGCTCGACGTGCCGGGCCATCCGCGTGTCGTGCACACCGCCGGTCACACCGCCGGCCACTGCTGCCTCTGGCTCGAGTCGCGCGGAGTACTCGTCGCCGGCGACCTGCTCTGCACGCGCAACCCGCTGACCGGCGCCCGCGGACCGGAGCTGCTGCCGGGCGCCTTCAACCTCTCCAGCGCCACGATGCTCGACTCGCTTTCGAAGCTCGAGAGCCTCGACGCGAGCGCGATCGTCTTCGGCCACGGCGATCCGTGGACGGACGGAGCCGCGGAGGCGGTCCGCCTGGCCCGCGCCGCCGGACCGACCTAGGCCACCTCCAGCAGCGGCTCCGCGCCGAAGGTGCGCGCGACGCGTGCGGCCTCGTCGGCGAGCGCAGCGAGCTGCGGGCGCGTCAGACGCCGAAACGGCTCGACGCGGACCTCGACCCGCCGGCCTCGGTGCTTGCGGCTCCACACCCCGGCGACGCGGCCGTCGACGAGCAGCGACGGATGCGGGCCGGCGCCGCGCAGGAAGATCCGCTGCTTCTGCACCGGGATCAGATGCTCCCGCGGGTGGCACGCGACCACGTACACGTCGTAGTGCGAGAGCAGGCGGACGCCGCGAGGCGGACCATCGGGAAACTCCGCGCCGCGCAGCACGAACGAGCGGCGGCCCTCGACGTCGACCTCCTCCAGCTCCGGCTCGAGCTCGTCCCAGGCCTCCACCCTGCGGGCGAGCCAGTGCTCGAGCTCCTCGCGACGCGAGGGGCCGTATGTTCGGAGGTAGCGCCGGCACGCCTCGCGCTGCGCCTCCCCGGCCTCGACGGATCGCCAGCCCGGCAGCCAGCGGTCGCAGCGGACGACGGTGACGTTGCGACCCCGCGGCGGGCCCTGGCAGAGGAGCGAGGCCGCGGGCGCGAGGTAGTGACCCCAAGAGTCGGAGGCCAGGCGCCCGCCGAGCCGCCCGCCGACGGCGGCTCCGACCTCGGCCCGTGTCCGCGGCTCGCCGTCGTCGAGCGCGGCGAGCACGGCCTCGCGGAGGCTCTCTGCCTCCGCGAGCGTCAGCTCCTGCCAGTCGAGCCACCACTGCTCGCGCCAGCGCTCGAGGCTCGGCAGCGCCTTCCAGAGGGGGAGGTCGTCCGCCGGATGCAGGTGCAGCGTCGTCCGCAGCGTGTTCGCCTTCGCAAGCTCCCGCCTCTCCCACAACGCCGCCCGTACGTCGCCGCGACCGACGTCGTCGACGCGCGCCGAGAGCGCCAGCTCCGCGCCCGTCGCGAGCTGCGCGTGCACGCCGCAGGTCGCGCGCGCCACGTCGAGCAGCCGCTTGCGCGGCGCACGTGCGTCGAGGAAGCTGCGCCGGAGCCGACGCGCGTACACCTGATCCCACGTGAGGGTGCGCACGGCGCGAAGATATGCATATCGAAGAGCTCCCGGACTACCCGTTCGAGCCCCACCGACTCGACGGCGAAGCGCCGACCATGCACTACGTCGACGAGGGCGCCGGAGAGCCGGTGCTGCTCCTCCACGGCGAGCCGACATGGTCGTTCCTGTGGCGCAGGGTGATCCCGCCGCTCGTCGCCCGCGGGCGCCGCGTCGTCGCCCCTGACCTGATCGGCTTCGGCCGCTCGGACAAGCCGGCGGACGTCGGCTGGTACTCCTACGACCGCCACGTCGCCTCGATCGCGCGGCTCGTCGAGATGCTCGACCTGAGGCGGCTCACCCTCGTCGTCCACGACTGGGGCGGCCCGATCGGCCTCCGTGTCGCGGTCGAGCACGAGGAGCGGGTCGACCGGCTCGTGATCCTCGACACCGGGATCGGCGGCGGCCGCGCGCCGAGCGAGACGTGGCTGCGGTTCCGGGAGGTGGTGCGCGAGCTCGGGGCGGACCTGGACATCGGCAGGCTCGTCGCGGCGGGAACCGCTCAGGGGCTGACGGACGAGGTGCGCGCCGCATACGACGCGCCCTTTCCGACGCGCGAGTCGAAGGCCGGCGCCCTCGCGTTCCCGGAGCTCGTGCCGACCGAGCCCGACCACCCCAACGCGGCCCCGATGAACCGCGTGCGCGAGGCGCTCGGCCGGTGGCGGAAGCCGGCGCTCGTCGTCTGGGGAGCGGAGGACACCGTGCTCCCGCCGCGGGTGGCCCGTCAGTTCGTCGAGCTGATCCCGGGCGCCTGCGGCCCCCTCGTCGTCGACGGCGCCGGGCACTTCCTGCAGGAGGATCGCCCCGGCGAGGTCGCCGGGGCGATCCTCGAGTTCCTCGAGGCCTGACCGCCCGCCCTAGTGCGCGACGGTCTGCGTCGCCTGCTGCCGCGTCAGCTGCTGGACCTCGCGGAGCGTGTGCTCCTCCTGCTCGAGGTTCTCGCGCAGCAGCGCCACGACGTCCTCGTGGCCCATCGCCTCCGCCTGGATGATGAGGCCCTCGTAGGCCGCGATCTCGTGGTGCTCGGTCTCGGCGGCTCCGGAGAGGATGACGTGGTCGTTCAGGCTGTCCTCGGTCAGCTTGAGGTTCGCCTGGCCCTCCTTCTCGAGCCCTTCGATCGCCGGGCACGGGCTGTCGTCGACCTGCTCTCCGAGCGCCTCGAACGTCCGGTGCAGGTTCTGGATCTGCTGCTCGGTCTCGGTCGCGTGGTGGCGAAGAAGCTGCCGCAGCTCGTCGCTCTGCGCCTCCTCCTGGAGCTTGCCGAGCATGTCGAGGACGGTGTTCTCCATCGTCACCGCCGCCCCGAGCTTGTACGTGAAGAGCTCCGTCGGGTTGTGGATCTTCGTGCGCTCGAGCATTCGACCCCCTTCTCGTCGCTTGTGTGTACCCGGGTCGCCTACCCGGGACGACGACTTTCAACCAGCTGGGAGCCAGGCTAGGAAATCGTCCAGGTCTCGCCGCTCTTCAGGAGCTCGGCCAGGTCGCCGGGCCCGCGCTTCTCGGTCGCGTCGGCGATCTGCCCGGCCATCAGGTCGTCGTAGACCGGCCGCTCGACGTTGCGGAAGACGCCCACGGGGGTGCCGCCGTGGTGGCCCTGCGTCACGCGCGACAGCGCGAACGCGAGCGACGGCGACGCCTGGCCCTCGTCGTGCACGAGCACGCCCTCCTCGTCGGACGCGCAGACCTCGATCGAGCCGTCGGGGCGCTGGCGCAGCCCGTGCTCGAGGTCCTTGCCCCAGCGGATCGGCTCGGCGTGGCGGAGGACGATGCGGCTCACGCCCTCCTTGTCGTCGCGGACGAAGTCGAACGCGTCGTCGTTGAAGATCGGGCAGTTCTGGAAGATCTCGACGAACGCGCTGCCGCGATGCGCGGCGGCCGCGCGCAGAACCGCGGTCGTCCCGGCCTTGTCCGTGTCGATCGACCGGGCGACGAAGGTGGCCTCGGCGCCGATCGCCAGGCTCAGCGGGTTGAACGGCCAGTCCAGCGAGCCCATCGGCGTCGACTTCGTCACCGTGCCGAGCTCGCTCGTCGGCGAGTACTGGCCCTTCGTCAGGCCGTAGATGCGGTTGTTGAAGAGGAGGATCTTGAAGTTCACGTTCCGGCGCAGGGCGTGGATCAGGTGGTTGCCACCGATCGAGAGGGCGTCGCCGTCGCCGGTCACCACCCACACCGAAAGGTCCTGGCGGGAGACGGCGAGCCCGGTCGCGATCGCCGGCGCCCGGCCGTGGATCGAGTGCATCCCGTACGTGTTCATGTAGTAGGGGAAGCGCGCCGCGCAGCCGATGCCGGAGACGAACACCGTCCGCTCGCGCTCGATCCCGAGCTCCGGCATGAACGACTGCATCGCCGCGAGGATCGCGTAGTCGCCGCAGCCCGGGCACCAGCGCACCTCCTGGTCGGTGCGGAAGTCCTTCGCCTTCAGCGCCGGCTTCGCGCCGTTGCCGTTCTTGCCGTTGCCCTCGCTCACTGGTCCACCAGCGCCTCGAGGGCCGCAGCGACCTCGACCTGCCGCAGCGGGAGCCCGTTGACCTTGTTGAAGCCGACCGCGTCGACGAGGAACTCGGCGCGCACGAGCTTCAGGAGCTGGCCGAGGTTCATCTCGGGCACGAGCACCTCGTCGTACCGGCGCAGGACTTCGCCGGTGTTCCGGGGGAACGGGTTGAGGTGGCGCAGCTGGGCGTGGGCGACCTTCCGGCCGCCCTTGCGCACGCGCCGGCAGGCAGCGGCGATCGGCCCGTAGGTGCCGCCCCAGCCGAGCACGAGCACCCTCGCGTCGCCGTCCGGGTCGTCGACCTCGAGCTCGGGGATGTCGCCCGCGATGCCCGCCACCTTCTGGGCGCGCAGCCGCGTCATCAGGTCGTGGTTCTCCGGATCGTACGAGACGTTGCCGGTCCGGTCGGCCTTCTCAAGCCCGCCGATGCGGTGCTCGAGGCCCGGCGTCCCCGGCACGGCCCACGGCCGCGCGAGCGTCACCTCGTCGCGCAGGTAGGGCAGGAAGTCGCCCTCGAAGTTCGGCTCGGTCGCGAACGTGGTCGAGATGTCGGGCAGCGACTCGACGTCCGGCAGCAGCCACGGCTCCGAGCCGTTCGCGAGGTATGCGTCGGAGAGGAGGTACACCGGCGTGCGGTACTTCAGCGCGATGCGCGCGGCCTCGATCGCAGCGTCGAAGCAGTCGGACGGCGAGAGCGCGGCGACGACCGGCACCGGCGACTCCGAGTTGCGCCCGAACAGCACCATCAGCAGGTCGCCCTGCTCCGGCTTCGTCGGCATCCCCGTCGACGGCCCCGCGCGCTGGATGTCGCAGATCAGGAGCGGCAGCTCGAGCATGATCGCGAGCCCGACGGTCTCGGCCTTCAGCACCACGCCGGGACCCGCCGACGTCGTGACGGCGAGCATGCCGCCGAACGCCGCGCCCACGGCGGCGCCTGCCGCGGCGATCTCGTCCTCCGCCTGGAACGTCCGCACGCCGAAGTTCTTGTAGCCCGCGAGCTCCTCGAGGATCGCGCTCGCGGGCGTGATCGGGTACGCGCCGAGGAAGAGCGGCAGGCCGGACAGCTTCGACGCGGCGATCAACCCGTGTGAGAGCGCCTGGTTGCCGGTGATGTTCCGGTAGGTGCCGGGCGGGAGCTTCGCCGGCTTCACCTCGTAGGTGACGGCGAAGCTCTCCGTGGTCTCGCCGAACGCGTAGCCGGCGTGGAGCGCCTTCACGTTCGCCTCAGCGATCTCCGGCCGCTTCGCGCGGAACTTCGCGTTCAGGAAGTCGATCGTCGGCTCGATCGGCCGCCCGTACAGCCACGACATCAGCCCGAGCGCGAACATGTTCTTCGAGCGCTCCGCCTCGCGCGAGGTCACGCCCTCGACCTCCTTCAGCGCGCCGACGGTGAGCGACGTCAGCGGCACCGCGTGCACCTGGTACTCCTCGACCGAGCCGTCCTCCAGCGGGTTCGAGGCGTAGCCGGCCTTCTGCAGGTTGCGATCGTTGAACGCGTCGGAGTTCACGACCAGCGTGCCGCCCTTCGGCAGGTCCTTCAGGTTCGTCTTCAGCGCCGCGGGGTTCATCGCCACGAGCACGTTCGGCGCATCGCCGGGCGTGAGGATGTCGTGGTCGGCGAAGTGGAGCTGGAAGCCCGAGACGCCGGGAAGCGAGCCCGCGGGCGCCCTGATCTCGGCCGGAAAGTCCGGCAGCGTCGAGATGTCGTTGCCGAGGAGCGCCGTCTCGGACGTGAACTGCGAGCCGGTGAGCTGCATGCCGTCGCCGGAGTCCCCCGCGAAACGGACGATCACCTGCGTGAGCTGCTCGACGGGCTTGGTCACGGGCGCTCCTACAGGTATAGCGGACAACGACGCCGGTGGTGGAGGCCCGGCGGCGGCTCAGGCGGTCAGCAGGAGCGCGTTCCGCGACGGGTCCCGGACGAGCACGCCCTCCGGCCGGGGCTCCGGCTCCCCGCCGGCGTCGGCGACGCGCGCCGCGACGCGGTCGCGCTCCTCCACGTCCGGGAGGACGACGGTCGCGTGGCGCAGCGCCGCCGCGCCCGGGGGCGGCGCCTGCGCGCCGCGGCTCTCCCACGTGTTCGCTCCGACGTGGTGGTGGTAGCCGCCCGCGGCGAGGAAGGCGGCCGTGCCGGGGAGCTCCGCCATCAGCTCGAGCCCGAGCAGGTCGCGGTAGAACTCCAGCGTCTCCGGGATCGACGCGACCGAGAGGTGCACGTGCCCCATGCGGGTCCCGCCCGGGAGCCCGTCGAACGCGGGCGGCGCCTCGCCGAGCTCGGCGAGCAGGCCGTCGACGTCCAGCGGGAACGTGGTCAGCTCCTCTCCGACCCGTCCCTCCCACAGCTCTCGCGGCCGGTCGGCGTAGATCTCGATGCCGTGGTGGTCGGGGTCGCGGAGGTAGACCGCCTCGCTCACGGCGTGGTCCGAGAGCCCCGCCAGCGGCACGCGGTGGCGGACGGCGTGCGCGAGCCAGCCGGCGAGGGCGGCGCGATCCGGGAGCAGCAGCGCGAAGTGATAGAGGCCCGTGCGGCCGGGCGCCGGCCGCGCGCCCCGCTCCTCGACGAGCACGAGCAGCGGCGAATCGGTGCCGAGCGCCACGCGGCCGTCGTCGCGGGCGAGCACGCGCAGGCCGATCGCGCGCTCGTAGTAGGGGACTGAGCGCCCGAGATCGCCGACGGTGAGCTCGACGGGACCCATGCGCGTCTGCGGCGCGATCACCCCGCCACGATACGCCGCTCCATCAACCCTGCGTGTGCTTGAGCGCCGACTCCTTCTCCTGCGCGTCGCGCAGCGACAGCGAGCCGGCGCAGACCTGCTGGTTGAGGTCGTTCTCGATCTGGTCGACGTCCAAGGCCCGCGGGTACGGCTCGGGCCAGAGGTTGCGGGCGTCGGTCGGGTGGCCGCCGAGCTCGAGGCTGATCAGGTGGTCCTCCTGGTAGCCCGATGCGGGTCCGGCCTCGTGGTACTCGCGCATCTGGCGCCGCTTCAGGCCGTTCGTGTAGTCGACCGGCGGCCGGATCGTCCGCGTCCAGCCCCGCCGGCAGATCGTCGTCCCGATCGTCGCCTGGACGACGTCGGGATTCAGCACCCCCGGCGTGCGCAGCGGGTCGGCGAGCACGGAGCCCGGCGCCGCGCCGCCCCGATGCTCGAGCCGCGCGAGGAGGGCGACGAGCAGCAGGAGCGCGGCGGCAGCGACCAAGAGCTGGCGTTGCCACACTTACCCTGACGGTACGACGCGTGCGCCGCTGCCCGCAAGACGCTCTTCGAGCCATGTCGGCACGACGAGGGCGCCGCCGAGGCCCCACACGCAGTACGCCACCCACGGGTCGCCGATCACGTCCGTCTGGATCGCCAGCGCCAGCACGGCGGTGAAGGCCGCCGCCATGCCGGCCGCCCAGAGCTCGTCCGCCGCCGCGCGCACGAGCCCCGCCAGGACGGCCAGGCCCCACAGCGTCCACAGCACCGCACCGGCCACGCCGAGCTCGACGCCGAGCTCGGTGTAGTTCGACTCGCCGGCGCGCAGTGGGGTGCCCGTTCGCGACGCCGTCTGGCCGACGTTGCCGGGCCCGTAGCCCTGCGGGTGGTCCCCCATCGTGCGGAAGCCGTCTCGCAGGCTTCGCCAGTGCTCGCTCAGCGAGGGCTCGCTCGAGCTCGTGGCCGTGAAGGCGCCCTTCGCTCCGCGCGCCTGCTCGTGCTGGTACACGAGGTCGGCCCTGGTCCAGCTCCCGGTCGGGGCGATCTTCGGGAAAAGGTGCGCCCAGCCGAATGCGACGGCGACGACGAGGGCGGCGGCCGCGAGCTCGAGCGGCCGCCGCCGCAGGGCCGCCAGCACGGCCAGGCCGAGCGCCAGCGCGAGCAGCGACGAGCGCGAGAACGTCCAGAGGAGTCCCGCGGCGGTTGCGACGGCGAGCGCCGCCGCGGCGGCGCGCCGGCGGAGCGCCGTCGCCGCGACGAGCAGCGCGACCACGCACAGGTAGCCGCACGCCAGCGGGCTGAGGAAGGTGGAGACCAGTCGGCGGAGGAACGGCCGGTCGCCGCCGACGTTGTAGACGAAGTTCTCCGGCAGCCCGTAGGTCCGCCCGCTCCGCTCGAGCCGCGTGCCCGTGCCGTGGTAGTCGTAGCCGAGGTGCCGGTGGAAGTAGTCGACGACGCCGTTCGTGCGCCACCAGCCGATCGGCACCGCATACGCGTCGACGAGCCCAACGGCCGCCACGAAGGCCGCCGTGCCGAGCAGCGCCCACGCCAGCCGGCGCAGCTCGCCGCGCCCGACGCGCAGCGAGCGGCCGAGCAGGTACGCGCCGACCGGGACGAGGTCGTGCCGGACGGCGAGGGCGACCGCGTGCGGGCCGGCCCGCCCCCCCAGCGCTGACTGCGGCACGAAGGCGTAGACGACGACGAGCGCTCCGAACGCGAGCGCCAGCCAGTCGGCCACACCGGGCCGGAACGGCAGTCGCCGCCGGCGGACTGCGTCCCTGCCGACGCGGGCGAGCGCGACGGTGAGCAGGATCTCCTTCCAGGCCGTGATCGCCGTCAGGGTGCTGCCGCGGACGCCGGCCGCGTAGAGCGCAGCCATCACCGCGTTGTGCAGCGCGAGGCCCACGACGAACAGGTAGAGCGCGAGCAGCGGCCTGCGCCAGACGATCGCGGCCGCGACGGCCAGGAGCAGCGCGTACAGAGCCAGCTCCACCACCGTCACGGAGCGAGGGTACAACGGGCGGGAGCTACTGCCCCCGCCCGCTGTCTAGCGGCCTACTTCGGCCCCCAGGGCTCGTTTCCGAGCACCGTCGCGAGCATCGCCAGGACCACGAGGACCATGACGAGGCGGACGTAGAGCGCGTAACGGGACATCGGTCCCTCCTTCGCCGTCGGAGCCCCTGCAGGCGGGGCTCGATTGATCGGTGGACCGAAACAGAGGTCGCTGTCGCATGTCAAGCGGACGTCCCGAATGGCGGTCTGCTGGCAACCGTGTCACAATCGCCCCAGATGGCACCCGACGCTCTTCCCGCCGCAGGCGAGACGATCGGGCAGCGACTCAAGCGCCTGCGGCTGGAGCAAGGCCTATCGCAGCGCGAGCTCTCTGCCCCCGGCGTCTCCTATGCGTACATCTCGCGCATCGAGGCGGGCACCCGCCAGCCGTCCGTGAAGGCGCTGCGGCGCCTCGCCGCGAAGCTGGGCGTCTCGGCGGACTACCTCGAGACCGGTTCTGATCTCGCTCCCGCCGAGGCGCGCGAGCTGAGGCTGGCCGACCTCGAGCTCGCGATCCGGCTCGGCGAGTGGGAGGGCGTCGACGAGCCGCTCGCCGACGCCGTCGCAGAGGCCGTGGCGACCAACGACCACGCGACCGGCCTTCGCGCCCGCGTCGCTGCCGCGTCGCTTGCCGAGGCGCGCGGCGAGCACGCGCGGGCGGCCGAGCTGCTCGAGGCGGCTCTCGAGGGCGAGCCGTTCGCACCCGTCGAGCGGTTCGACATCTACGCCTCCCTCGGCTACGCCTACGCCGCTTCCGGGCGGTCGCGCGAGGCCGTGAACCTGTACGAACGCTGCATCGCGTCGCTCCAGGACGACCCCAGCCACGGCGCGCTGGAGACCCGCTACGCCACGCTCCTCAGCTACGCGCTGAGCGACATGGGCGACTTCGCGCGGGCCGAGAAGGTCGTGCAGCACGCGCTCGAGCGCGTGGAGGACTCCGAGGACCCCTACATGCGCGTCCGGCTCTACTGGTCGATCGCCCGCCTCGCGCACGCCGAGGGGCGCGCGTCGGTCGCGCTCACGAACGTCCGGAAGGCGATCGCGCTGCTGCAGACGACCGACGACACGATCCACCTCGCCAGAGCGCACATCCTGGCGGCGGGCATCACGCTCTCGCGCGACGACGCAGACTCGGCCGCGCGCCACCTCGACAACGCGGAGCGCCTGCTGGGGGCGTCGGCGGCGACGCCGGACCTGCTCGAGATCAGGATCCGGCGATCTCGCATCGCCGTCCTCCGGGGCGACGCGGGCTCGGCCGTGGCGCTCGCGAACGAGGCGCTCGAGCTGAGCGGGACGGACGACCCGATCGACCGCGGGCTCGCCTACTCCGCGCTCGCCGACGGGCTCGCGCTGGGCGGCGAGCTCGACGAGGCGGCCGGGGCGTACGAGAGCGCGGTCGCGCTGCTCGAGCAGCAAGGCCGCTGGCGGGACGCGACGAACGCCTGCCGCGCCTGGAGCCGGATGCTGCGCAAGAACGGGCGCGAGGAGCATGCGCTCGACGTACTCGAGCGCGCAGCCGACCTCGGCCTGCGGGCGTCGCCGGCCGAGAGCCGCGCCGAGCAGTGAGCGTCGAGGTCGCGGTCACGCCCAGAGGGCCGTACTCGCTCGCGCTCTCGGCGCGCCTCGCGAGCGACGCCACGCGCACGTTCCGCGACGGCCTCCTGACCCAGGTGCTGGCGGTCGAGGGGCGCATCGAGGCGGCGCGCGCGTGGCAGTCGCCGCACGGCACCGTGACGATCGCGGCCGCCTCGGCGGCGGGCGCCGCACGGCTGCGCTGGCTGCTCGCGCTCGACGACGACCACTCGCCCTTCCTGGTACGCGTGCGCGGCGACCGGCTGCTCGGCCGCGCCTCGAGCGAGCTTCGCGGCCTGCGGCCGGTGCGCGTTCCGACCGTCGCTCAGGCCCTCCTGCGGGCGCTCTGCGGCCAGCTGATCGAGTCGAAGCGCGCGCGGCGGCTGGAGCAGACGATCGTGCGGAGCCTGTGCGCCGGCGGACCGGAGCGCCTCCACGTCTCGCCGACCACGCGCGACCTGGCGGCGCTGGCGCCGTCGCAGCTCCGCGGCCTCGGGCTGCACGCGCGACGAGGCGCGACGCTCGTCCGCCTCTGCCGCTCGCTCGAGCTCGAGCGGCTGCACGAGCTGCCGACGGCGGCGGTCGCTCGCCGCCTCGAGCGCGAACGGGGGCTCGGGCCGTGGTCGGTCGGGGTCCTCTGCCTCGAGGGCCTCGGGCGGTCGGACTACGGCCTCGTCGGCGACCTCGGCCTGATCAAGCTGCTGCGGGAGCTGCGCGGGCGCCCGGTGGAGGGGTGGGAGACGGCGGAGCTGCTGGAGCCCTACGGCGAGTGGCGCGGGCTTGCGAGCGTGTACCTCCTTGCGGCGTTCGGGCGTGGGCTCCTGCCGCTCGCGGAGGCGCGCGCCGCATGACGGAGGTGCGGAAGATCGCGATCCTCGGCGGCGGCCGGATCGGCGAGGCGCTGCTCTCCGGCCTCCTCTCCTCGGGCTGGCGCTCGCCCGACGAGATCGCCGTCACCGTCCGGAGCGAGGCGCGGGCCGCCGAGCTGCGGGAACGGTACGGGGTCGAGGCGACGACCTCCAATCCCGAGGCCGCGCACGGCGCCGGGCTCGTCGTCGTCGCGGTGAAGCCGCAGGACATCGACGTGCTGCTCTCGGACGTGGGGCCGCTGCTCGTGCACGGGCAGACGGTGCTGTCGGTCGCCGCGGCGATCCCGACCGCGCACATCGAGGACCGCATCGCCCACGGCGTCCCGGTCGTCCGCGCCATGCCGAACTCGCCCTCGACCGTGCACGAGGGGATGGCGGGGATCTGCGCGGGCGCGCACGCCGGCGAGGAGCAGCTCGCGCTCGCCGAGGAGGCTCTCCGGCATGTCGGACGCGTGGTGCGCGTGCCCGAGCAGGCGATGGACGCGGTCACCGCCGTCTCCGGCTCCGGGCCGGCGTACTTCGCGCTGCTCGCGGAGGCGATGATCGAGGCCGGCATCCTGCTCAACCTCTCCCGCGAGATCTCGACGACGCTCGTGGTGCAGACGATGCTCGGCACCGCGAAGCAGCTGCGTGACGAGAAGATGCACCCCGTCGAGCTCCGCGAGTCCGTGACTTCGCCCGGCGGGACGACGATCGCCGCGATTCGCGAGCTCGAGCAGGCGGGCGTGCGGGCGGCGTTCCTGAACGCGATTCAGGCCGCGATGACCCGGGCACGCGTGCTCGCGCAAGGTGGCTGAGCCCCGGGACATCGAGCTCGTCGTCGCGGACGACGCTGCGGACGCTGCCCACATCGTCGGCGAGCGGCTGGCCGAGGCCGCGCGCGCCGGCGGGCATGTCGTCCTCACGGGCGGCTCGACCCCGAGGTGGGCGTACGAGCGCGCGGCGCAGCTCGAGCCCGACTGGAGCCGCGTGGAGGTGTGGTGGGGCGACGAGCGCTGCGTGCCGCAGGACGACGAGCGCTCGAACTACCGCCTGGCGAAGCTCTCGCTCCTCGACCGGCTCGAGGTGAGCCCGGCGAAGGTGCACCGCATCCGCGGCGAGCTCGGACGCGACGAGGGCGCGACGCTCTACGAGCAGGAGCTCGGGTCGCTCGAGCGCTTCGACCTGCTGCTGCTGGGCCTCGGGCCCGACGGCCACGTCGCCTCCCTCTTCCCGAACCAGCCGACGCTCGACGAGACCGAGCGGCGCGTGGTCGGGGCCGACGCGAAGCACGAGCCGTACGTCGACCGGGTCACGCTGACGCTGCCGGTGCTGCGCGCGGCCCGCGAGGTGCTCTTCCTCGTCGCGGGCGACGACAAGGCCGAAGCAGCACGCAGGTCCTTTGCGGGCGAGCCGTCGCGGGCCACGCCGGGCAGCCTCGTCCGCGCGGTCCGCGGGACGACGACGGCGCTCCTGGACCCCGCCGCAGCGGCGCACCTCCAGCGCAAGTAACAGTCTGTTACTTGCACCTGGGTTCCGGCTCACGCCGGAGCGGCGGCTCTGCCGCGCGGCACTCGGGCGCAAGTAACAGAGTGTTGCTTGCTAGTTGGGCAGGCGGTCGGAAGGCGGCAGGTCGACGGCGAGGTCTCGCTGCTCCGCCAGGAACTGCAGCACGAGGACGGTGTCGGCGACCGGGACGTCCTCGAGGAAGTCCGCGCGCGACTCGAAGGACTCCAGCACGTCCTCGGCGGCCACGAGGTAGCCGGCGCGGTCTCCGGCCGCGATCGTCGTCAGCGCGTCCGCGACGTCACGCGGGAAGTCGTCGCGGTCGCGCAGCGTCGAGGCCACGCGGCGGGCGTCGCCGTCCCGCCCAAGCACGAGCAACGCGAGCGCTGCGGCGTAGCGGCCGACAGGCGTCGGAGCCTCCGCCGCGCCGGCGTCGAGCGCCCACGTCGCGGCCGGCGAGGCGTCGTCCCCCGCGAGGAGGAGCGCCTTCATGGCGCCGATCGGCCGCCCCCAGGCCTCCGGCGGCGCGTCCTCCCAGCTCTCGCGGTACCGGGCGGCCGCGCGCCGCAGCCACTCCCCCGCCTCCTCCGCGCGCCCCGCCATCAGCAGGCACACGCCCGCCGCCCACGCGGCGTTCCCGAGCTGCGTGAGCTGACGCTGGTCGAGGCCGCGCACCTCGCCGCCGCGGTAGCGCTCGATCGCCGCGTCTGCGCGGGCCGCCCAGTCCACGTGCCCGAGTATTCCAGCGTATGGTGGCGGCGGCGATGCGGGAGCTGCGCGAGGTGCTCTACGTCGACGGCGTGCGAACCGCCTTCGGCAGGGCGGGGCCCAAGGGCCGGTTCTGGCGGACGCGCGCCGACGACATGGCGGTGAAGGCGGTGCGGGAGCTGCTCCGCCGGAACCCGGAGATCCCGGCGGAGCGGATCGGCGACGTCGTGCTCGCCGCCACGGCGCAGGTCGGCGACCAGGGCCTGACGCTCGGTCGCGACGTCGCGCTGCTCGCAGGCCTCCCGCAGACGGTGCCCGGCTTCGCGGTCGACCGCATGTGCGCCGGCGCCCTCACGGCCGTCACGGCCGCCGCGGGCGAGATCGCCCTGGGCGCGGTGGACGTCGCGCTCGCGGGCGGCGTCGAGCACATGGGCCACCACCCGATGGGCGAGGACGTCGACTTCAATCCGCGTTTCGTCAGCGAGCGGCTGATCGACGAGTCGGCGGCCGTGATGGGCCGCACGGCCGAGAACCTCCACGACCGCTTTCCGGCGATCACCAGGGAGCGCGCCGACGAGTTCGCGCTCGCGTCGCAGCAGAAGGCGGCCGCCGCGTGGCGGAACGGGGTGATGAGGGAGACCGTCGTGCCGATGGCGGTCTTCTCCGACGACGGCTGGAAGGTCGCCGACCGCGACGAGTTCCTGCGTCCCGACTCCACCCTCGAGGGGCTCGCGGCGCTGGAGCCGGCGTTCCGCGCGGGCGGGCGTGTCACCGCGGGCAACTCGGCCGGCCTCACCGACGGTGCGACCGCGGCGCTGCTCGTCTCCGAGCAGGCGGCGCAGGAGCTCGGCGTGACGCCGAAGCTGCGTCTCCTCGGCTACGCCTACACCGGAGTCGAGCCCCACCTGATGGGCTATGGGCCCGTTCCGGCGACGCGGCGCGTGCTCGAGCAGGCGGGCGTGACGCTCGATCAGGTCGACGTCTTCGAGCTGAACGAGCCGTTCGCGGTGCAGGTCCTGACGTGGTGCGACGAGCTCGGGGTCGCCGCCGACGATCCGCGGCTCAACCCGTACGGGGGCGCGATCGCGTGCGGCCATCCGCTCGGCGCGACGGGCATCCGCCTGGTCGCACAGCTCGCGTACGGGCTGCGCGAGCGCGGCGGCCGCTACGGCCTGACCGCGCTCTGCGTCGGCATGGGCATGGGGTGCGCAGTCCTCTGGGAGAGCACGGCTTGAGCGACACCTTCTTCAACGTGAACCGGGTCGAGTCGCGCGTGGGAGCGATCGCCCTCGTCACGGTCGACAATGGCGAGGACCACACGAAGCCGACGACCCTCGGCCGCTCCGCGTTCGCGTCGGCGGTGGCGATGATCGAGCAGCTCGAGACGGGCGACTGGGCGGCGATGGTGCTGACGGGCAAACCCTTCGTCTTCTGCGTCGGCGCGGACATCGACGAGTTCACGCGCGTGCGCTCGGCGGCGGACGCGCTCGACGGCTCGCGCGCCGGCCACGGCTTGTTCGGCCGGATCCGCGCGCTGCCGTTCCCGACCGTGGCGGCGATCAACGGCGCGTGCCTCGGCGGCGGGCTCGAGCTCGCGCTGCACTGCGACACGCGCACGATCGCCTCCAGCGTGCGTCACCTCGGCTTCCCCGAGGTCTTCCTCTCGATCGTGCCGGCCTGGGGCGGAACGCAGCTCGCGCCGCAGCTCGCCGGACCGGAGGCGGCGGCGAGGCTGATCGTGACGAACCCGCTGCGGCAGAACAGGCTGCTGGCGGCGCCGGAAACCTGCGAGCTGGGCTTCGCGGACCTCGTGCTCGAGCCGGTCGAGTTCGTGGACGAGTCGCTGCAGTACGCGGTCGACCTCGTCGAGGCGGGCGGCGTCGAGCGGCCTGCGGCGGACTGGTCGGAGCTCGAGACGGTCCTCCGCAGGACACGGTCGCGCGTGGACGACGCGGTGCACGGGGCGACGCGCGCCCCCTACGTCGCGCTCGAGCTGATCGCGGGAGCGAAGGAGTGGTCGCTCGAGGAGGGCTACGCGGCCGAGGAGGCCGCCATGGCGGAGCTGCTGCCGAGCCCGCAGGCACAGGCCTCCGCCTATGCGTTCACCGTGGTCGAGCGGCGCACGAGGAAGGCCACGGGCGTGCCGGACGTCGCACCGCGCCGGATCGAGAAGGTCGGCATCGTCGGGGCCGGCCTCATGGCGACGCAGCTCGCGACCCTCATCCTGCGCCGGCTGGAGGTGCCGGTCGTGCTGCGCGACCTCGAGCAGGAGCGCGTCGACGCGGCGCTCGAGGCGATCCGCGACGAGGTCCTTTCGCGGAAGCCGTTCCTCGCGACGCTCGTCTCCGGCGGGAGGGGCTGGGACGGCTTCGCGGGCTGCGACCTCGTGCTCGAGGCGGTGTTCGAGGAGCTCGCGGTGAAGCACGAGGTGGCCGCGGCCGTGCGGGAGGTCGCTCCCGGCGCGATTCTCGCGACCAACACGTCGTCCTTGTCCGTCGAGGCGATGGGAGCCGACGTCGGGCTCCACTTCTTCAACCCGGTCGCCGTCCTGCCGCTGGTCGAGGTCGTGCGGACGCCGCAGACGACGGACGAACAGCTCGCCACCGCCTGGGACGTCGTGAAGAAGCTCCGCAAGCGCGGCGTGCTCGTGCACGACGCACCGGCCTTCGTCGTCAACCGCCTCCTGACGCGCATGACGACCGTGCTGATGGACGCGCTCGAGCACGGCAACACGGTCGAGGAGACCGACGAGGCGATCCTCTCGCTCGGCCTGCCGATGGCGCCGTCGGTGCTGCTGCAGATGGTCGGGCCGCGCGTGGCCAACCATGTGCTCGAGACGCTGCACGCTGCGTATCCCGAGCGCTTTCCGCTCTCGGCCACGCTGGCGCGGTACGCGGAGGGCCGCGACGAGATCGTCGTCCGAGGCGATGCCCGGCGCACGGTCGAGCAGATCCGCGAGGACGCGCTCGAAGCCGTGGCCGACGAGGTGCGCCACCTGCTCGACGAGCGCGTCGTCGAGGCGGCCGCCGACGTCGACGCCTGCCTCATCCTCGGAGCGGGCTACCCGTTCTTCCTCGGCGGCATCACGAAGCACCTCGACCAGGCCGGCATCTCGGAGCGCCTCTTCGGCTGCACGCTGGCTGAGTACGGCAAGATCCCTGCCTGAATGGCGGCCGACGACTGGCGCATCCGTATCGAGGTCGCCGAGGAGCACGCCGGCGGGCTCCTCGAGCGACTGGGCCTCGAGCTCGACTCCGAGGCGCGCGAGCTCGCTCGGGAGCTCGAGGCGCGGCGGCTCGCCGTCACGAGAGACGGGAACGAGGTCTTCGTCTACGCCGGCTCGGCGGCCGAGGCGGCGGGGGCGCAGGGCGTGATCGAGGCCGAGCTCCGCACGCAGGGGATCGAGGCCGCCTCCAGCAGGCTCGAGCACTGGCTCGCTGACGAGGAGCGCTGGGACGACGAGCCGCCGGCGGAGACGTGGGAGGAGGAGGAGCTCGAGCGCGGGTACGCGCCCTGGGAGGTGCGCGTCTCCTCCGCCTCGCACCGGGAGGCCGGCGAGCTGGCTGACCGCCTGGAGCGGGAGGGCTACTCGGTGGAGCGGCGCTGGCAGTACCTGATCGTCGGCGCGGCGTCGAAGGAGGACGCGGAGGCGCTCGCAGCACAGGTGCACGGAGCCGTCGAGCCCGGCGGCGACCTGGTGTGGGAGACGGTGCCGGGCAACCCGTTCGCCGTCTTCGGCGGCTTCGGCGCCTGACGGCGCGCCGCCCGGAAGGTTGACGCACCCCCCTTGCGGGGTATGCTTCGGTTGCGCGGCTCGCTCAGGGGACTACGCGACCGCGCACCTCTCGAGGTATTTGCAGCACGGCGTGTGCTGCGTCCATGCAAGAAGCGACCCAGCAGCCGACGATTCTCTCGGAGGCTCCAGACCCTCTGGCCTCCCTCGCGATCCGCGCGGAAGCGTGGGCGGGCGAGCCGTTCCTGCGCGACGGCGAGGATCCCGCCGAGGTGCTCGCGCCGGGTACCGCGCGCCGACGCGCGCTCGACGACGCGCTCCTCGAGATCGACGCGGGCCGCCGCGAGCCGAGCCCGCAGTGGAAGGTGCGCTACGGCCTGATGCTCGGGCTCGAGCGCGTGCTCGCCGATCCGGAGCCGCGCACGGCCGCCGGCACGGCGCTCCGCCGCCACCAGGTCGACGCGCTGGCGGGGATGCTCACCGAGCTGATCGCGGCCTCGCAGCGCGGCGACGAGGCCGGCCCGAACGGCAACGGCCACCTGAGCGACGACGATCTCGCCGCACAGGAAGCCGAGGAGGCGGACGAGGAGGACACGCTCGTCGGCCCCGACGCCGACGACGGCGAGGAGGACGAGGCGCTCGCGCCCGCGCACGATCCCGGCGCCGGCCGCCGCTACCGCTTCCGCCACCCCACCGCGTCGGGCAAGACGATCGCGGCCGCCGGCTTCGTCGAGGCCGCGCGGACGCTCGGCGTGCTCATCCTCACGCACCGCCGGCTGCTCGTCTCGCAGTTCCGCGGCGACCTCACCACGGAGGGCTACGGCGAGCGCTTCGCCGACGCGATCGAGGCCGGCAAGGAGCCGCTGCGCGGCAACCCGCTGACGATCCAGACGTACGCGTGGTTCGCCCGCCACGTCGGCTCGCTCAGCCGCGACGCGTACCAGCTCGTGATCTGCGACGAGGCGCACACGGCGCTCGGCGAGAAGACGTCGGCGGCGATCCGCTCCTTCCCGGAGCCGATCTACATCGGCATGACGGCGACCGAGCAGCTGATCGCGAAGCAGGTGTCGGACGTCTTCCCCGCGTCGGTCGACGACCTGCCGCTGCAGGATGCCGCGCGGCGCGGGCTGATCGCGCCGCTGCGCTGCCTGCGCGTCCCGCCCGTCGCCGCCATCAACTCCGTGCCCATCGTGGGCGGCGACTTCGACCAGGAGATCCTCGCCAAGACGCTCGACCACCAGGCGCTCAACCAGGCGGCCGCGTCGCTCTACCGCGACCGCTTCGACAACACGCCCGGCATCGTCTACGCCGCCGGCGTCGACCACGCGTACAACCTCGCGCAGGAGTTTCGGGCGACCGGCCTCAAGGCCGAGGCGGTGTCCGGACGCACGCCGCCGGTCAAGCTCGCCGAGACGCTCGCTGCGTACGAGCGCGGCGAGATCAACGTCCTGATCAACGCGCAGCTGCTGGCCGAGGGGTGGAACTCGCCGCGCGCGACGGTCTGCATGCACCTCGCGCCGACCGCGTCGCGCCGCGTGTACCAGCAGCGCATCGGCCGCATCATGCGCCTGCATCCGCGCAAGGAGGCGGGAATCGTCGTCGACTTCGTCCCGAAGGGGGCGACGCACAACGAGCGCGTGGTCTCGCTGCACTCGCTGCTCGACGCCGACTTCTACCGCGAAGGCGCGCGCGTCACGCCCGCGCCGCGCCGCCGCTCTCAGCGACGCGCCCGGCGGCGCCTGACGCCGGCACCGTGGCTCGTGCCGGTCACGCCGGACGTCCGCCGGCGGACCGCCGTCATCGTGCGCGAGTGGCAGCGCGTCGATCCGCGCTTCCTCGACGACGAGGAGCAGCGGATCTGGGCGACGATCGCCGGGCGGCAGATCCGATTCGACGAGCGCGGGTCGTTCGTGCAGAAGCTGACCGAGGGGCGCGCGTCGAAGGGCGCGCTCGAGACGTTCCTCTCGACTGCGGCCGCCGAGAACCCGAACCGCCGCCTCCGGATGATGGCGCTGCAGGACCGCGTGTCGATGCGCGTCGAGCGCGCCGACTTCGACGATCTCGTCACGCTCGTGACGCAGGCGCCGACGTGGGAGAAGGAGCGGCTGCACGGCATCCGCGTCCTCCTGCGCGCGATCGCGGAGGCGAAGCCCGACGCACCGGAGCAGATCCTGGCGCGCTGGACGTGGCGGCTCGCACGCGCGACGCGCAAGGTGCAGGACCGGCGCGCGTCCGGCGAGTTCCCGGAGGCCAAGCGGCTGCTCGGAGCGCTCGCAAACTCGCGCGGGCACCGGCACGAGGAGAATGCGGCGAAGCTCGTCAAGCTGGCGAAGGAGCAGCCGTTGCAGGTGGGCTGCGCGCTGCTCGCGAGCGCCGAGGGGTACACGCCGCGCGCGACGAAGCTGATCGAAGAGGCGCGCGAGGAGCTCGGCGAGATCCACGAGGTCGCGCTCGCGCTGAGCGAGAACCTCCCGGCGCCGAAGCAGCAGCCGGCCCGCAACCGCCGCCGGCGCCGCCGGAAGAAGAAGGGACCCACGCCGGAGGCCGGAGTCGCGACCGAGAACGGCGCGAGCGCGGAGACGCCGGCGGAGGGCGAGCCGGCGGAGGCGAAGCCGAAACGACGCCGGCGCCGCAAGAAGCCGGCGTCAGCGGAGGCAGGCGAGGGCGGCCCCGTCGAGAGCGGCGGCGACCACAAGGCCGCTGCCGCGCCGACCGCCGACGGCAGCGGCGCCGCCGAGCAGTAGCGCGAGCGTCAGCCCGCACCTACGGAGCGCCACCCACGGCCGGTACCTACTACCGCCACGCCTTCGTCACGGCTTGCGAACGTCGCGCGGGCGAGTCGCTGCCGACAGCGGCTGTGGACGGTTCTTGACGGTGACGTGACGGTATGAAGTACCGGTCTATGAAGCAGGGCCGTCGGGCCCGTCGTCGCGCTCTTCCTGCTCGTCGCGCTCGCGCAGGAAGCGGGTGAGCTCGGCCGCGAGCGAGTCGCCCGACGGCAGCTCCTCCTCGGCGTTCAGGAGGTCGACGCGGCGCTCGAGCTCCTCGACGTACGCGGCGGTGTCGGCGTCCGTCGAGACGGCCTCGCTCACCTGTTCGCTGTACTCGTCGGCCGCGGTCTCGAGGTCGGCGACGTCGACGTCCAGCCGCATCAGCTCGCTGAAGCGGTTGACGAGCGCGAGCGCCGCGCGGGGGCTCGGAGCGAGCGAGACGTAATGCGGAACGGCCGCCCACAGGCTCAGCGACGGGATGTCGTGCCTGCGCGCCGCGTCGAGCAGCACGCCGACGATTCCGGTCGGGCCCTCGTAGCGGGACGGCTCGAGGCCGAGCTCCTCGACGAGCGTCGAGTCGGTCGCGGCCGCGGTGACCGGCGCGGGACGCGTGTGCGGGACGTCGGCGAGCAGCGAGCCGAACGTGATCAGCATCTCGACGCCGAGCTCCTCCGCGAGGCCCGTGATCAGGCCGGAGAACGTCCCCCAGCGGAGGTTCGGCTCGATCCCGAGCATCAGCACGACGTCGCGCCCGAGGCCCGGGATCGACGCGTGGTAGAAGGCGTTGTCGGGCCACTCGATCTTCCGCGTGCTGCCCTCGACGAGCGAGACGTGCGGCCGCGTCGCCTGGAAGTCGTAGAAGTTCTCGGGATCGATCTCGGCGAAGCGCGC
>JBBWZD010000154.1:0-10437 GCA_039648875.1 Actinomycetota bacterium | reverse complement strand
GATCACCGGCGCAGGTGCGGCCGGCTGCCAGACGATGGCCACCGGTTGCACCCTGACGTCGACCGGCAACGTGACGGGGCCGCTGCTCGGCACCTACTCCTCGACGTTCACGATCCTGTGGGCGACGACGGGGCAGCCGAATTCCGCCGTCGCGGGCGGCTTCTGCGCCGACGCGAGCGGTGACGTCACGCTGACCCTCCCCGGACTTGGCACCTTGACGAAGCACGAGACGGGCAAGGTCTGCGAGACGACGGCCACCGGAGCGAACGTGCCGCACCAGTTCAACGGCACCTTCACGGTCACGTCGGGCACCGGCATCTTCGCCGGAGCGACCGGTGAAGGCTCGACGACGTCCACGCAGCAGCCGGGCGCCACCAGCGCTCAGGGCGGCGCGGTCAGCGGAAGCGAGTCGTTCACGAAGCTCACGCTCCACCTCTAGTCCACCGACAGGCATACGCGAGGCACGAAGCGCGGCCGCTCTCCGAGCGGCCGCGCTTTCTTTAGGCGAAGAAGTGGCTCAGCTCGTCGCGCTCCCCGGCGCTCAGCGGCCGCTCGAGCGCGTGCAGCGCCGGCTCGAGGTGCTCCGGCCGGCGCGGCCCGACGACCACCGCCGAGACGTGCGGGCTCGCCAGCAGCCACGCGATCGCGAGCGCGGCGGAGCTCGTCTCACGCTCGCGTGCCTCGCGCGCCAGCCCGTCGAGGCCGCGCCACACGGCCTCGTCCTCGACGAAGCCGAGGTACGGCTCCGGGCGCATCGTCATGCGCGAGCCCTCCGGCGGCGGCTCGCCGCGGCGGTACTTCCCGGTCAGCCAGCCGCCGGCGAGAGGGCTGAAGGGCATGAAGCCGAGGCCGTGCCCGGCGCAGAGCGGCAGCACCTCCCGCTCGGCCTCGCGGTCGAGCAACGAGTACGAGTTCTGCACCCACTCGTAGCGCGTCGGCAGCTCGACGGCGAGAGCCTCCCTCAGCTGCGCGCCGTCGACGTTGCTCGCCCCCACCGCGCCGGCCTTTCCGGCGCGCACCAGCTCGTCGAGCGCGCCGAGAGTCTCCGCCACCGGCACGTCCGGATCGGGCGCGTGCGTCAGGTACATGTGCACGCGCTCGACGCCCAGGCGGCGCAGGCTGCTCTCGAGCTGCCGCCGCACGCGCGCCGGCGCGAGGCCGCGGTCCTCGCCGTCGCCCATCGGGTTGAACGTCTTCGTCGACAGCACGACGCCATCGCGTACGTCCGATCCCTTCGTGCGCAGCCAGTCGCCGATCCACGTCTCGCTGCGGCCGCCGCCGTACGCGTCGGCGGTGTCGAAGGTCGTGATGCCCGCCTCCCACGCCGCGTCCATCAGCGCGAACGCCTGCTCGCGCGTCTCGCCGCGGCCGAAGAAGGCGGGGGACGACCCGATGCCGCCGAAGTTGCCGCACCCGAGGACGACGCGCGAGACCTCGATCCCGCTGCGCCCCAGGTAGGCTCGCTCCATGAGCGCGACGCTACTCGACGTCGAGGCCGTGCGCCGCCGCTTCTCGTCGCTGCAGGGCGGGTTCGCGTTCCTCGACGCGCCGGGCGGCTCGCAGGTGCCCGACGAGGTCGGCGAGGCGATCGCGAGGGCGCTGCGAGAGGCGAGCGCGAACCTGGGCGCCCCCTACGAGACGGGGCGCCGGGTCGAGGCGATCCTGAACGGCGCGCGCGCGGACGCGGGACGTTTCCTGGGCTGCTCGGCGGACGACGTGATCTTCGGGGCGAACATGACGACGCTCGACTTCCTCCTCAGCCGTACGGCGTCGCGGGACTGGCGCGAGGGCGACCGCATCCTCGTCAGCCGGCTCGACCACGACGGCGGCGTCGCGCCGTGGGTCGAGCTGGCGGCCGACCGCGGCTTCGTCGTCGACTGGGTCGGCGTGACCGACGACCTCCGGGTCGACCTCGACGACCTGCGGCGAAAGCTCGACGAGCGGACGCGGGTGGTCGCCTTCGTCGCGGCCTCGAACGCGGTCGGCACGATCACCGACGTGCAGCGCGTCGCGGAGCTCGCCCGGGAGGCCGGCGCGCTCTCGTGGGTCGACGCGGTGCACTACGCCGCACACGAGCCGCTCGACGTGCAGGCGCTCGGCTGCGACGTCCTGCTCTGCTCGCCCTACAAGTTCTGCGGGCCTCACCTCGGGCTCGCCTACGGCCGCCACGAGCTGCTCGAGTCGTGGCGGCCGTACAAGGCGCGGCCGGCGCCGAACAGCCCGGCAGGCCGGCGCTTCGAGACCGGAACGGCGCCGTACGAGCTGCTTGCCGGCTTCTCGGCCACCATCGCCTACCTCGACTCGCTCGGCGGGATCGGCCCGCTCAGGTCGTACGAGCGGGAGCTCGGGCGGCGGTTCCTCGACTCGCTGACGGACTCGGTGACCGTGTACGGGCTGCAGACGATGGAGGGGCGCGTGCCGACCTTCCTGCTCAACGTCGCCGGAGTCGACGCGGCCGACGTCGCCACGGCGATGGCCGAGCGCGGCTACGGCGTCTGGGCCCACGACAACTGGTACTCGCTCGGCCTGCGCGACCAGCTGCCGTACCCGCGGGACGCGGTGCGGGTCGGCTTCATCCACTACAACACCGCGGACGAGGTCGACGGCTTCGTCCGCGAGCTCGCCTCGCTCGCCAAGTGACAAACTGTTACTTGCCGGCGTACTGCACGGCCTGAGGCGTCTCGCCGGCCAGGACGAGGGCGAGCACGGCGGCGTCGACGTTGCCGCCGCTGACGATGCAGACGACGCGGCCCTCGCCGGCGGCGCCGCGCACCGCGGCGGCGAGCGCGAGCGCGCCCGCGCCCTCGGCGACGACGCGCGCGCGGGAGGCGAGGAGCCGCATCGCGGCGGCCACCTCGTCCAGCGGCATGGCGACCGCCGCGTCTACGAGCTCGCGCGCCCGCTCCCACATCGCCGGCAGCAGCGCCCGGCCGCCGGCGCCGTCGACGAACGACGGCCGGTAGTCGATCTCCGTCGGCTCGCCGAGCGGCAGCGCGGCCGCCAGGGGAGCCGCCGTCTCCGGCTCGGCCGTCACCACGCGCACCGACGGCAGCAGCGCCTTCACCGCGCTCGCGATGCCGGTGGCGAGGCCGCCGCCGCCCCACGGCACGACCACGGCGTCGAACTGCTCGAGATCCTCCACGAGCTCGAGGCCGATCGTCCCGTTCCCCGCGATCACCGCGGCGTCGTCGACCGGGTGGACGAACAGGCCCTCCACCCCCTCGAAGCGCCCCTCCACGATCGTCCTCCACCACACCTCGTGCGGCACGAGGATCAGCTCGCCGCCGAGCCGCTCGACCGCGTCGAGCTTCGCCCGCGGCGCGTGCTCCGGCACGACGATCCGCGCCCTCACGCCCGCCTCGCGCGCTGCCCACGCCACGCCCTGCGCCATGTTGCCGGCGCTCGCCGTGACCACGCCCGCCTCCAGCTCCTGCGGCGCTGCGGCGCGGATCGCCGCGAGCGCTCCCCGCAGCTTGAACGAGCCGATCGGCTGCAGGCACTCGAGCTTCAGCCAGATCTCCCCCGGCGCGTCGGCGTCGAGGAGCACGAGCGGCGTCCGCGTCACCGCGTCGCCGATCCGCTCGCGCGCGCGCCGGATCTCGTCGAGCGAGATCGCCCTCAAGCGGGGTCGCTCTGCTTCGCGAGCTCGGTCAGCTCGGTCCGCACACGCCACAGCTCCGGGAACATCTTGTTCTTGATCACCCCCGCGAGCAGCTCGACCGGCGTCCCCTGGGTGCCGACGACGTCCTCTCCGATGATCCGCGCGACCACCTTGAAGTGCCGGAAGCGCCAGACGCCGACCCGCTCGTCCCACTCGGTGAGGAGCTCCGCGAGCTGGTACAGCTCCTCGTCCTCGCGGCCGCGGGTGTAGACCTCGACCAGCGAGAGCCCCCGCTCCCGGCGGACGCGGTGGAACGCCTCCAGCAGGGGCGGCGAGACGCGGCGGATTTCCCGGAAGCCGGGCGAGTCGAAGCCGGAGCCGTGGCCGAGGACGCGGCGCACCTCCTGGTACTCCCACGGCGACATCTGCTCGAGGTGCTCGAGGAAGCCGGTGACGTACGCGAGGGCGGCGTTCGCCCGGCGCAGCAGGCGCATCGCGCCGGCGAGGTCGCGCGCCTCGATCAGCCCGGTCGCCTCCTCGACCTCGTTCCAGGCGTGCTTCAGCCAGAGCTCCGAGGACTGATGGACGGTCTGGAAGAGCAGCTCGTCACGGTGCACCCACTCGTCGGCCGTCTTCTGGAGCGAGAGGAGCTCGTCGGTGCGGAGATAGCGCTCGTAGTCGCTGCCGCCGGGCCCGGGCAGAATCGGCGCGTACTCGTCCGTCTTCGCCACGCGCGGGACCCTACCCCGCCGGATGAGGCTCGGTGCCGTCGAAGATCCGCATCGGCAGGTCGGCGAGCGGCACGCCGCCGTCGTCGGCGACAAGCCACGTGTCCTGCATGTAGAGGCACGCCTGCCCGTCCGCGGAGATCGCGTGCGGGTGCATCGACAGCACCATCCCCGCCTGCAGCTCCGTCTCGTCGGCCTCGCCGATCTTGGGGAACTCGATCATCGTCATCCCGATCGAGTGGCCGGTGACGTGGCCGAGGTGGTAGCCGCGGCGCTCGAAGCCCGCCGCGACGGCGCGGTGCGCCTCGCGGGCGGTGCCGCCGGCGCGCAGGGCCGAGCGCGCGGCCTCGAAGTACTCCTCGTACGCCTCGAGCATGCGCTTCGTCTCGTCGCTCGGCTGGCCGGGGCAGATCGCCCGCGAGACCTCCACCCAGTGGCCGCCCGGCCCCGCGACCTCGAGCGAGGGCAGGACGCAGTCGGTCGCCTCGATCCGCCGGTCGCCGGCGATCTTGAACTCCGGCAGCGCGGAGCCGCCCGGGCCGTCGAGCACCATGTCCATCGTCCAGCGGCCGCAACCCTGCTCGACGAAGTAGCGCTCGCAGGGGGCGAGGAGCTCCCGTTCCGTCCTGCCGGGCTCGAACGCCTCGAGGAAGACCCAGAAGCCCTCGGTGTTGATGCGCACGCTCTCGCGCACCGAGGCGAGCTCGAGCTCCGACTTCACCATGCGCGCGTGGTCGAAGGCGACGTCCCATGCCACGAGCTCGCAGGCGCCGGCGAGCGCCGTGTAGTCGCGCACCGTCAGCACGTAGTCGAGCCCGTAGACGGCGACGCGCCTGCCGCGCAGCCGCTCGGCGAGCCACGCGCCCGGCCGGTCCACGAACACCTGCTCGTCGATCCAGGTGGTGCCGTGCTCGCCCACGTAGCGCGCCTCGGCGGGGAAGACGATGGCCGGGTCGCCGTCGACCGGCAGCAGCACGTACGCGTAGCGGTGGACGATCACGAACCCGCTGAGGTAGGTGACGGCGCCCTCGAACCCGGTGTACTCGTTGCCGCAGACGAGCACCGCGTCGAAGCCGTCGCGCGCGGCCGCCTCGCGCACCAGCCGGTAGCGGCGCTCCACCTCCTCCTGCGGCAGGCCCGTGTACGTCACGCCCACGACTGCTCCACCCCCTTGACGAGCGCCCAGATCGCCTCGTGCAGCGGCGCCGGCACGCCGTGGTCACGTCCGGCGCGGACGATACCGCCGTTGAGATAGTCCACCTCGGTCGGCCGGCGAGCCTCGACGTCCTGCAGCATCGAGGCCTTGTGGTCGTACGCGACATCCGGCCGCGCCGCGTGGTCGATCAGCTCCTCCGGATCGGCGTCGAGCTCGATTCCCTGGGCCGCCGCGACCGCCTTGCCCTCGTCCACGAGCGCGGAGACGAGCCGGCGCAGGTCGGGCCGCTCGCAGACCCGGCCGTGAGTCAGGCCCGTCAGCGCGCCGACCGGATTGGTGGACGCGTTGAAGATCACCTTGCGCCACTGGGGACCTCGCGCGTCGGGCACGGCCGCGGTCGGCATGCCGGCGCGCGTGCAGGCGTCGGCGAGACGCTCGACCTCGGCCAGCGGCGCCGGCCGCGCCTCGAACGGCCCGAGCGTCGTGTCGCCCTTCACGTCCCACTGCACGACGCCGGGCTCGACGATCTTGCCCGCCGGAAAGGTGGTGCCGCGGATCACCCGCTCGACGTGCCGCGCGATCGCCTCCTCGTTGCCGAGGCCGTTCTGGACCGTGGCGACGCAGCCGGCGGCGAAGGCATGCGCGGTGGCCGCGACCGCCGAGTCGGTATGCATCGCCTTCGTCGCGACGATGCCGAACTCGCACGCCGGCAACTCCTGCGCGTCGGTCGTCGCGCGCGGCCGCCCCACGACGTCGCCCGCCCCGGTCAGGCGCAGGCCGCGCGCGTTGATCGCCGCCACGTGCTCGCGCGAGACGTCGTAGGCCCACACCTCGAGGTCGTCGAGCTGCGCGAGGTTCGCCGCGAAGAGCGAGCCGACGGCGCCGCACCCCACGACAGCGACTCTCATGCGTACGCAGCCTCCTTCCCGCGGACGAGCGCGTAGACGGCGCGCTGCAGCGGCACCGGCACGGCGTGCCGCTCCGCCTCGCGGACGAGCGAGCCGTTGATCGACTCGACCTCGGTCGGCCGCCGAGCCTCGACGTCCTCGAGCATCGACGGGTAGTGCCGGTGGCCGCGCTGGGTGGCGAGCACGTTCATCTGCCACGGATCCTCGCGCAACTCGACCCCGGCCGCGCGGGCCACCGCCTTGCCCTCGTCGACGAGAACGCGGACGAGGTTGCCGAGGTCGGCCGGGCGATCCGTCCGCGCGAAGTGGGAGTCGTGTGGCAGCCCCGTCAGTGCGGCGACCCCGTTCACGGTCGCGTTGAAGATCAGCTTCGACCACTGCGCCGGGCGGAGGTCGTCGAAGCCCTCCGCCTGCAGGCCCGACGACGCGATCAGCTCCGCGGCGGCGCGCGCGTCCTCGCCGGTGGTGCCGCGGTAGGGGCCGATCCAGGTCGCGGTGTCGAGCACGTACTCGACGTGGGTGTCGCCGTGCCGCGTGCCGCTCATGAACGTCACCGCCGAGAGCAGCGGCCAGTCGCCGTGCGAGCCTGCGACCTCCTCCGCCCCGAGCCCGTTCTGCACGGTCATCACGGTGGCCCCGGCGAAGTGGCCGGCGAGCCGCGCGGCGAGCGCCTGGAGATCGGTGCCCTTGCAGGCGAGGATCACGAGCTCCGCCTCGGGCAGCGCCCCCGGATCGGCGGCCGCGGTGACCCGCGAGGTGAAGTCGCCCCGGCCGGAGATCCGCAGGCCCTGCTCGTTCAGCGCCCGCGCGTGCTCCTCGCGGCGCGTCAGCACCGACACCTCGGCGACGCGCGCGAGGTAGCCCGCGAGCAGGCTGCCGATCGAGCCGGCCCCGGCTACGCACACCCGCGTCAACGACGCCACGGCAGCCCGAACTCCCGGCCGCCGGTGAGCCCCGACGGCCGCAGGATCAGCACGAGCGCCATCACGGCGCCGACGGTCACGAGCCGGGTGCCGGCGTGCAGCTTGAGCGCGAAGCCGACGTGCACCGTGTCCTCCGCGTCGCCGAGGAAGGAGTTGAGCGCGCTGATCGCGAGCGCGCCGAGCACTGCTCCCCAGAGGCTGCCGACACCGCCGAAGACGAGCATCGCGAGCGTGAGGAACGTCAGGTCGAGGTAGAAGAGGTCGGCGGAGATCAGCCCGAGCTGGTGGACGTAGAGGCCGCCGGCGAGCCCCGCGAGCGCGCCGCTGAGGGTGAAGGCGAGCAGCCGCTGCCGGTAGACGTCGATGCCGGAGGCGCGTGCGGCCGCGGGGTCCTCGCGGGTCGCCCGGAGCTGCCGCCCGAGCCGGCTGCGCTGGTAGAGGAAGGCGGCGGCGACGACGAGGATCGCGCCGGCCGCGATCGTCCAGGCGCCGGTCTCGGGGACGGAGGAGATCGTCTGCGTCTGCGGGCCGACCCGGCCCCAGTAGCTGAGGACGTTGTAGGTGATCCCGAGCACGGCGAACGTGGCGATGCCGGCCGGCAGCCCCGAGAGCCGCATCAGCGGCAGCCCGACGACCAGCGCGTAGACGGCGCCGGCGGCTGCGGCGAGGCCCAGCGAGGGCACGAGCCCGATCTGCGCGTGGCGCAGAACCGGGAACAGACCCGGCACGGTGAAGGTCTTGGTCTGCGGATCCAGCGAGACGAGGCCGGCGAGGTAGGCGCCGACGGCGACGAAGCTCATGTGCCCGAACGAGATCACGCCCGAGTTGCCGACGAAGACGTACAGCGCCACGACCACCGCGGCCATCACGAGCGCGTTCGTGAACTCGAGCTGGCGCGCCTTCGACAGGCTGACGGCGATCCCCGCCGTCGCCACGAGCAGGAGCACGGGCGCGGCGAGCTGCAGCGCCGGCCCCAGCGCGCGCCTCATACGCGCTCCACCTGCCTCGCCCGGAACGGCGCGAACAGCCCCGCCGGCCGCAGCAGGAGGACGGCGATGACGACGCCGTAGACGACGGCCGGCAGGTAGACGCTGCGGGTCGACGACAGCAGGTCGCCGAAGAGGCCGTAGACGACCCCGACCGCGAAGCCGCCGAGCGCCGCGCTCCAGAGGCGGTCGAGGCCGCCGACGACGACGCCCACCAGGGCGAAGATCGTGATCGGGACGCCGGTGTTCGGCTGCACGAGCGGGCTCTGCACCGTGTACAGGACGCTCACGGCCGCCGCGAGCACGCCGGCGACGACGAAGGAGAGCGTGATCACGCGATTCGCCCGGACGCCGAGGATGCGCGCCGTCCGGAGGTCGGCGGCCGCCGCGCGCATGTGCAGCCCGACCGTCGTCCGCCCGAGCAGGGCGGCGGCGGCGGCGAGCAGCACGAGCCCGGTGACGACGGTGACGAGCAGGATCCAGCGGATGTCGACACCGGCGACCGTGAAGGCCGAGTTGAGCCCGCCGAGCGTGCCGACGATCTGCCCGCGCGAGCCGAAGGCGAGCAGGTACACCGCCTGCAGGAGGAAGCTGACGGCGAAGGTCGCGACGAGCATCGTCACCGGCGAGGCTCCGAACCGCCGCAGCGGCCGGAAGGCCACCCGCTCCTGCACGAGCGCAAGCGCGACCACGGCGCCCACGCACGCCAGGATCGAGAGGGCGGGCGGCCAGCCGCCGGTGTACGCGAGCGTGTAGCCGCCGGCGGTGATCAGCTCGCCGTAGGCGAAGTTGATCAGGCGCATGACGCCGAAGACGAGGCCGATGCCGACGGCGACGAGGCCGTAGAGCGCGCCCAGCGCGAGCGCGTCGGCGATCGCCTGGCCCCAGTTCACGAGAGGTACGCCGCCGTCAGCCGCTCGGTGTCCCCCGCGTCCTCGGGGCCGAGGGTGAGCCGCAGCCGGCCGTTCGCGATCACGTGCGAGCGGTCGGCGAACGCGATCGTCATCTGCGCCCGCTGCTCGACCAGCAGGATCGACACGCCGCGGTCGCGGATCTCGGCGAGGGTGTCGAACAGCCGCTCGACGATGGTCGGCGCGAGGCCGAGCGACGGCTCGTCGAGCAGGAGCAGGTCGGGCCGCGCGACGAGCGCGCGCGCGATGGCGAGCTGCTGCTGCTGGCCGCCGGAGAGCGCGCCGGCGTTCCGGTGCGCGAAGTCCTTCACGACCGGAAAGAGCTCGTGCACCCAGGCGACGTCGTCTGCGAGCCCGTCGCGGCTGCGGCGGCCGGCGAAGCCGAGCCGCAGGTTCTCGGCGACGGTGAGGGAGCCGTAGATGTGCCGCCCCTCGGGCACGAGCGCGACGCCGAGCCGCGCGATCCGCTCCGGGCTCGCGCCCCGCAGCGACCGGCCGTGCAGGCGGACGTCGCCGGCCGCGATGCCGACGACGCCCATCACCGCGTGGAGGGTCGACGACTTGCCCGCCCCGTTCGGGCCGACGAGGCCGACGATCTCGCCGCGCGCGAGCTCCAGGTCGAGCTCCCGCACCGCGGGCACGCCGGCGTAGGCGACGACGAGCTGCTCGACCGCCAGCACCGTCTCAGACGTCACGGCCGGAGCCTCCCAGGTACGCGTTCGCCACGTCGATGTTGTGGCGGATCTCCTCCGGCGTCCCCTGCGCGAGCGTGCGGCCCTGGTCGAGCACCTGGATGCGGTCGCAGACTTCCAGGATCAGGGTGACGTTGTGGTCGATGAGCAGCACGCCCGCGCCGTGGTCGTCGCGCACGGAGCGCACCACCGACACGAGCTCGGGCACCTCCGCCTCGGTCAACCCGGCGCCCGGCTCGTCGAGCAGCACGTAGCGCGGCTCGGTGGCGAGCGCCCGGGCCACCCCCAGCTTGCGCTCGTCGCCGTGCGGAAGCGCCGAGGCCGCCTCGCCGGCCCGCTTCGTGAGGCCGAGGGCGCCGAGCAGCCGCTCGCCCCGGCGCCGCGCCTCCCTGGGCGAGGCGCCGGCTCCGAGCGCGGCGACCTCGACGTTCTCGCGCACGGTCAGGCCGCGGAACGCGTGCCCGTGCTGGAAGGTGCGGGCGAGGCCGGCGCGGCCCCGCCGCTGGGGCTGCCAGCGCGTGACGTCGCGGCC
>JBBWZD010000176.1:0-3008 GCA_039648875.1 Actinomycetota bacterium | reverse complement strand
CCCTCGGCGACGCGCCGCGCGAGCTGGGTGCGCGACCGGACGCCGATCTTGCGATAGATGCGAGTGAGGTGGACTTCGACAGTCCCGACGGTCGTGAACAGCTGCGCTGCGACCTCGCGGTTCGATGATCCGGTAGCAACGAGCGCGGCGACGCGGCGCTCGGCGCTCGTCAGCTCTCGATCGAGTTGCGGCCGCGGCCTGGCCCGTTTCAGTTCCCGCTCGACCCGCCCTAGCCAGAGCTGTGCGCCGAGGGTGGAGAAGACTGCCGCTGCGGCGTCGAGCCGTTCGGCGGCACGCCGGCGCTCGCCGCGACGGCGGAGAGCGTCCCCGGCGACGAGGAGCGCCCGCCCGCGGTCGAGCGTGAAACCGGCCGTTTCGAACCTTCCGGCTGCGTCCTCTGCCGCCGCGAGCGCTGCCTCGGCGTCTCCGCGTGAGAGGAGCAGCAGCGCGCGGCAGCGCAACGCCGCTGGAGTGGCCCAGACGTGGTTCAGGGAGCGAGCCTGTGCGTGCAGGTTCGCGAGCAGTTGGTCGGCTTGCTCGAAGCGGCCGACCGCGACACACGCTTCGATCGCGTCGGGGAGGAGCGGCCGGAAGCCGGGTTCACGGATCCCGATGCGGTCGAGTCGCTCCGGAACGCCCGCCAGGACGTCGAACGCATCGGCGGGTTGGTCGCGCGAGAGCGCGAGGAACGCACGCGCCCATCGCGCTGGGATCTCCAGCAGCGGCCAGTTCCAGGCCGTTGCTCGCTCGGTCGCTTCGTTTGTGAGTCGATCTGCCTCGTCGACCGCCCCTCGTGAGGCAGCGAGCAGACCGCGCTGCCAGAGCGCCGCGAAGTCGTGGAAGTCGTCGCCGCCGTCGAAGGTGAGCTGCCAATGCTCCTCGAGGTGCCGCTCGGCGCGGTCCCAGTTCCCGGCGCGCCACTCGAGATCGGCAAGGTCGCGGAGTAGCTGTTTGCGTCCGAAGTAGATGCCTCGCTCGCACAGGGCTTCAAGCTCGCCTTCAAGCATCGCGCGGGCGCCGTCGAGGTCACCGGCCCACAGACGTCGTCGTCCCGCTGCTGCAGCGAGCGATGTACCGCCGAGGTGCTGCTCCCCGTGGACGGCAGCGAGGTGCGCCGCCTGCTCGGCCAAGCCGGGGTCGGGCCGGCCCCGGAGGGCGGCATGGTGGACGACCTCACCAAGCGCCGCTGCGATTAGCTGGCGGTCGCCGAGGTCTTCGGCCGCGGCGAGGGCTCGCCGCGCCATCTCGTCGCCCCGGGCAAGACTCTCCTGGTGTTCGGCGCTGCTTCGGTAGAGCATCAGACGGATCTCCAGCGCCCGATCGTCTGCGACGTGCTCCGAGGCCTCCTGCGCAAGCTGTGCGGTCTTCTCGCCGTCCGTCTCCGTCAACGCTCGCAGCCAGAGCGCGCGCGCCCGCCGCGGCCCTGCGATCGCCGTCGCAAGCAGCTCGTCCAGAACGGCGGTTGAGGCGGCGAGGTCGCCCGCCTCGACGAGGTACTCGGCGGTCGCGACCGTGCGTTCCTCGCGATCGGCGGGATGATCTTCGGGCGTCAGTCGGACCGCCTGGGCCGTGAGCTCCGCGGCTGCGCCAGGCGCACCTCGCGCGCGAAGATCCGACGCCGCCGCGTCGAGAGCTCGTGCGACGTCGTTGGCCGGCACGGCTGCCGAGAGCGCGAGATGCCGTGCCCGCTCCGCCGGATCCTCTGTCACGCGGGCCAGCGTGGCGTGCAGCCGGCGGCGGCGGACCGGCGGCACGGCCGCGTACGCCGCCGAAGCGACGAGCGGATGCCTGAATCGAAGCACGCCGTCGTCGGCGACGACGAGCGCTCCTCGCTCGAATGCCTCGTCGATGAGCGGACCTGCGCGTTCGAGGGCCGTCTCGAGCAGTTGCAGCGTGGGCCGCTCGACTGCAGCCGCGACCGCCAGGAGCGTGCGGATCCGCGGCGGGTAGGCGGCCACCCGGTCGCGCACGAGTGCCTCCAGCGACGGCGGCACCGGCAGCGGGCCGGTGGCACCTTGGCCACGATCGTCGACGGCGCGCGCGTACTCGAGCGCAAACATCGGGTTCCCGCCCGACGCCGCGTGTACTCGCGCGAGCGTCGGGCGCGCGATCCGCGCTCCCAGCCGGACACGCACCAGGTGGTGGAGAGCGCCTATGCTGAGGGGGCCTAGCCGGATCTCCTGGACGCGCTCGCCGAGCGCGTGCACGAGGTCGAGCGAATCCGGCGCGCCTGCACGCTGTGTGACCAGGATGCCGCAACGCGCAGACGCGAGTCGTCTGGCTGCAAAGGCGACGACACGCTGCGACTCCGGGTCCAACCACTGGACGTCGTCGATCGCGACGAGCACCGGTGATCGCCGCGCCAGCGCAACGAGATAGGACACAAAAGCGCGTGGCAGCGCCAGCTGGTCGGGGCGCGGGTCGGCCGTGGGCTGGATCAGCCGTGCCGCAGCCGCAAGCGCGTCCAGCTGCGGCCGCGGCAGCTCGTCGGCAAGCCCGAAGACGCGGTCGTCGACCAGATCGCTGATGGCACCCAAGGCCAGCGGCAACTCTGCCTCCACGCAGCGTGTGCGGAGAGCGCGAACGCCGGCCTCTGCGGCTCGCTCGACCGCATCGCGCCAGAGAGCCGTCTTCCCGATCCCTGCTTCACCGACGATCCGCGTCGCGCGGGGGCCACCCGCGAGCTCGCGTACGAACGCGAGCAGCCGCGCCTGCTCATCCTCGCGCCCAACGAGCGGAGCGACCTGCGCACCGGCCACGGCCACATTGAACCGCAGCCCGCCTCCCGATTCAAAAGCAACGAGCTCGAACTG
Organism: Actinomycetota bacterium; assembly: GCA_039648875.1. Lineage (GTDB taxonomy): Bacteria > Actinomycetota > Thermoleophilia > Gaiellales > Gaiellaceae > Palsa-739. The sequence goes on along the minus strand of JBBWZD010000176.1, from coordinate 195 downwards.
TTGGGGTTTCCCAGACGCGGCCGAGGTCGACCGCGAGCGAAACTCGCACTCCAATCCGCCGCCCGGAACGCAGCTGGACGACGGCTCAACAAGAGGAGGATGCCATGCGCAAGGTGACGCCCCCAGCGGAGGGTCCGGGCGCGGGGTCGCAGCCGGCGACCCGAGAAGAACGGCGAGGAGCGCCCGTGAACGCCA
>JBBWZD010000148.1:0-10694 GCA_039648875.1 Actinomycetota bacterium | reverse complement strand
AGCGAGATGACGGTCGGTCGATCCGCGCTCGAGCCGCGCGAAACGCCGAACGCCAACCGACGTGAGCAGCGCGCACGTACGGCCGGCCGCCACGGCCGCAGCCGCGAAGAACCACGGCCGGGCCGGGTCACGACTGCAGGAAGGCGACGACCGCGAGCACGCGCCGGTGGGTGTCGGCGGCTACCGGAAGCTGCAGCTTCTGGAAGATGCCGGTGACGTGCTTCTCGACGCCGCGGTCGGTCAGGAACACGCGCGCTGCGATCGCCGAGTTCGAGAGCCCTTCCGCCATCAGCTCGAGCACCTCACGTTCGCGGGCGCTCAACGCGTCGATCGGGTCGTCGCGGCGGCGCCGGCCCACGAGTTGCGAGACGACGCTGGGATCGAGCGCCGAGCCGCCCTCGGCGACGCGTTTGACCGCGGCGACGAAATCGGCGAGGTCGTACACCCTGTCCTTGAGGAGGTAGCCGACTCCTTCGGCGCCCTCCTGGAGCAGCTCGAGCGCATAGCTCGCCTCGACGTACTGCGAGAGCACGAGCACGGCCGTGTGCCCGTGCTGCTCCCGGATCTCCTTCGCGGCGCGGAGCCCCTCGTCCGTGTGAGTCGGCGGCATCTTGATGTCGACGATGGCGACGTCGGGCCTGTACGAGCGGACCTTCAACAGCAGATCCTCGGCCGTCCCGCTCTGACCGACGATCTCGAAACCCGCCTTCTCGAGCAGGCTCGCGATGCCCTCGCGGAGCAGCACCGAGTCGTCGGCGAGGACGACGCGGATTCGCGTCGCCTCGCGTTCCTCCAGGTCAGGGGATCCGACGTCGACGCCGCCAGTGTCGCCGAGAAGCGCGACCGCGACAAACGACACCACACCCGCGCGGTAGCGTGACGACGTGGAGGCGGGCATCGACACGTTCGAGGGGGCAGGCAAGGCGAACCGCCTGGCCGACGAGCAAGCTGCGCTTCGTCGCGTCGCGACGCTCGTCGCCTCCTCCGCACAGCCAAAGCAGGTATTCCAACTGGTCGCCGAAGAGGCCGGACGGCTGCTGGAGGCACGAACGGCTGCGACCGTGCGGTTCGACGCGGATTCCGCGGTCGTCGCCGGGAGCTGGAACGACGCCGAAGGCGCCGGCCTCGCGGTCGGAACCCTCGTCCCGTACAGCGAGCCGGATAGCCCGGTGTACCGCGCCTCGCACGAAGGCGGCCGCATCGACGACTACGCGAATGTACCCGGCGAAGCCGCGCGGCTGACCCGCCTGGCCGGCTACCGATCTGCCGTGATGGCACCGATCACCGCAGGCGGTCGTCTCTGGGGCATGCTGGGCGTGTTCTCGGCGGGCGCCGGCCATTTTCCTCCGGATGCACAGCGACGTCTCGCCGACTTCACGAACCTCGTCTCCCTCGCGCTCGAGAGCGCGGAGGCATACGACCAGCTGACGGCGTCGCGCGCGCGCATCGTCGAAGCAAGCGTGGCCGAGCGGCGGCGGCTCGAGCGGAACCTGCACGACGGCGCCCAGCAGCGGCTCGTCGCCCTCGCCGTGCACCTGCGAATCGCCCAGGAGCGCCTGCGCGAGGATCCGGCGGCCGCGGAGGCGATGCTCGCGAGCCTCGGCGAGGACCTGAAGCTCGCACTCGAGGAGCTTCGCGAGCTCGCCCGCGGCCTTCACCCGGCCGTTCTGAGCGACCGCGGGCTCGGACCGGCCCTCCAGGCACTCGCCGACCGCGCCCCGTTCCCGGTGGCCATTGCCGGCGTTCCGCCGCTGCGTCTGGACGCGGGAGTGGAAGCAGCCGTCTACTACCTCGTCGCCGAGAGTCTCACCAACGCGGCCAGGCACGCCGACGCGACCGAGGCGCGCGTCGAGATCGCGACGACGGACGCGGAAGTCGTTGTCGAGATCGGCGACGACGGAGGCGGCGGCGCCGGCATGGGCCGCGGCTCCGGGCTCCGCGGCCTCGCCGACCGCGTCGAGGCCCTCGGCGGCCAGTTCGACCTGAAGAGCCCTTCCGGCGGCGGAACCGTCGTGCGCGCGACGCTTCCTCTCCACTGAGCGGGTCACACGGCGACAGGTGTGGGCAGCCACACCGAAGCCGCGGGCAAGCCCCATTTCCGGCCAACCCTCGGAGTGCGAGCGTGGATCTCGTACCCCGAAACCATCGAGAAGGAGCCGGAGATGACCGCACGCAGCCACACATTGCCTTCCGCCCTCGAGGGACTGGCGGCCCTGCATCACGGAACGAAGAGGGCTGACGCCAAGTCGCCCGCCGCCAGGCGCCGCGGCGTCCTCCTGTTCGTCCTCCTCATCGCCCAGCTGATGGTCATCCTCGACATCACGGCCGTCAATATCGCCCTGCCGAGCCTGGCGAAGGATCTTCAGCTGACGGGCTCAACCATCAGCTGGACGATCACCAGCTACTCGCTCATCTTCGGAAGCCTGCTCCTCTTCGGCGGTCGGGCCGCCGATCTGCTCGGGCGTCGGCGGATGTTCTTGACCGGCCTCGCTGTCTTCGCCGCATCCTCGTTCGCGTCGGCCATGGCGGGCACCGCGGCCACCCTGTTCGCAGCCCGCGCAGGCCAGGGTCTCGGTGCAGCGCTGCTCTCTCCTGCAGCGCTCGCGATCATCATGAGCGCGTTCCAGGGGAAGCAGCGGGCGAAAGCGCTCGCCGCCTGGGGAGCAGTCGGAGGCGCAGGCGCGGCGATCGGCGTCCTCGTCGGCGGCCTTCTCACCGAGTTCGGCGACTGGCGGATGATCTTCTACGTCAATCTGCCCGTCGCAGCGGCACTGGCCGTCGCTGCCCTGAAAATCGTGCCCGGCGACACGCAGAAGCCGCGCTGGCGAGGGCTCGACCTCCGTGGAGCCGTTCTCGCGACAACGAGCCTCGGCGCCGTCGTCTTCGCGATCGCACAGGGTGACACGGCCGGCTGGACGTCCCTCCAGACGCTCCTCTGCGGCTTCGGCGGCCTCGGCGGCCTCGCTGCCTTCGCCGCCCTCGAGCGCCGCACCCACGCACCGCTCCTGCGGATCGAGCGGCTCGCGGATCGTGCCGTCGGCGGCGGTCTCTTCCTCATGCTGGCAGCGGCCGGCTCGATCTTCGGCCTCTTCCTGCTCAGCTCGCTCTACCTGCAGAACGTCCTCGCCATGGGACCGCTCGCAACCGGCCTCGCCTTCGTCCCGCTCGCGATGGCGGCAGGGATCGGCGCGCACGCGGCAGGTCACATCGTCAGCCGCCACGGCGTACGCGGGCCGCTCACGGGTGCGTTCGTCGTCACCGCAGGCGGCATGACGCTGCTCGCGCACGTCGGCGAGACCGGCAGCTACCTCCGCGACGTCCTACCCGGAATGCTCGTGGCAGGGCTGGGCCTCGGCGTCGCGGTCGTCTCGGTCTCGATTGCGATCCTCACCGGCGTCCGCGAAGAGGAGACCGGAATGTTCTCCGGCCTCAACGCCACCGGCCACGAGATCGGCGGCACGATCGGCATCGCGATCTTCTCGACGATCGCGGCCGGCACCGGCATCCTCGCCGGCCCGCACGCCGCCGCGGGAATCTCGCACGCATTCATCGCAGCCGCGATCCTCGCGAGCGTCGCCGGCGTCGTCTCGCTCGCGGTCCTCCCGAAGGCGAGCCGCTTCGTGGCGAAGCTACGCCTCAATCCGCTCGCGATGCCGGTTCACTGATCCGAACATCAACCAACTCGAGCGGCGAGCGCTCCCGGGGGCCGGCATCCGGGGGCGCTCGCCGCTTTCTCGACCTATGCCGCCGGAACCGGGAGCGGTGTCGGCGCAGTCGCTCCGGACGAGTTGCCCGGCGGCGGCTCGTGGCCGCCCATGTCGAGCCGGAAGGGCGGGTAGGCGTCGGTCATCAGCAGGCTGTACGCGGCGACGCGGAAGACCCAGCGATTCATTCCCAGCACGAAGCTGTAGAGAGACTCCGGATACCGGCCGGTGAAGAGCAGGACGACAGCCGCGAACAACACGAGCAGCCCGATCAGGCCGCCACCCACGACGCTGTAGACGCTGTCGGTGGTGGTCGACGCCGCCGACCAGCCAACGCCGGCGAACACCGCTACCACGAGGTAGTGGGGGATGGCGAGCAGCCACCACTTCACGAGCACCAGCCCGCGAGAGAGCGACTCCGGGTACTCGACCTCGAGCCGCGCCGGATAGTCGACGTCGTCCTTGAGCGAGAACGGCGGGTAGCGGTCGGTGCCCAACGCGTCGTAGGAGTAGAAGCCGACCCGCCAGCTCCAGCGCAGGACGCCGACGCTGAAGTCGAAGATGCCTCGGGGATAGCGGCCGGTGAAGAGGATGGCGAAGAAGGCGATCACCGATGCGACCATCACCCCGATCCACAGGAAGCAGAGCACGACGACGTGTGGGATGACGAGGAACACCTTGACGAGCCAGAGCCAGCGGCTCAACCGCGGGGCGAGGTCGCCTTCGAGCTGGAGGGGGTAGACAGAAGGGGACGTGGACATGACTTCTCCTTTTCCGGAGCTGGGGTCAGAGGACTGGTACGGGCGGGGCGTCCGGTATCGCGTCGCGCGGGTGGATGTCGCCGGCGGGAATGCGCAAGACGACGCCGACCCACTTGGGCATCCACCAGTTGGCGGCGCCCATCAGCCGCATCAGCGCCGGCACCAGGAGAGCACGGATGATCGTTGCGTCGAAGATGATCCCCGCAGCCAGGCCGATGGCCAGGGACTTGACCTCGAAACCGGGACTCGACGACAGCACCAGGAACGCAAACATCAGAACCAGGGCCGCGCTCGTCACGAGCTTCCCGGTTCGCGCCAGGCCGAGCTCGATCGCCTTGACGGTCGAGCCGGTCTCGTCGTAGGCCTCGCGGATCCGCGAGAGCATGAAGACCTCGTAGTCCATCGACAGCCCGAACAGGAAGGCAAAGATCATCACCGGGATGTAGGCGGTGACCGAATGACTCGCCTCGAGGTTCCAGAGCGACGAACCGTGACCCTGCTGGAAGATGAAGACGATGATCCCGAATGCGGCGGCGAGCGAGAGCAGGTTCAGGACAACTGCCTTGACTGCCAGCACCACCGAGCGGAAGGCGCGCGTGAGCAGGATCAACGTCAGGGCGAGAACCAACGCGAGCGCGTAGGGGAAGCTGCCGAACAGCGCATGCAGGAAGTCCCGGTCGACGGCGGCCGGCCCGGTCAGGGTGCCGTTCGTGCCTTCGAGGCTCGAGTTCGCGCGGTCGATGATCCCCTGGATGCCGGCTGCGGCGCCGTCGACCGCGGCGAAGGCCTCGACGAACGAGCTCGGGCCGCGCTGCCATCCCGAAGGGGCCGTCGCACCCGCGACGCCGGGCACCGCGCGCAGCCTCGCCGCGACGAGCCGTGCGTTGCCGCCGTGCTCGACGAGCACGTTCAAGGGCTTCATCACGCCTGGGCTGATCCCGGCGGCAGCGAGCTGGTCGCGGCCGGCGATCGCCGTCCCGGTGCCGGGGAAGTACTTGAGCTGCGGCTCGTTCGCGTTCAACTGCGTACCGAGCCCGGCGAGCGTGGCCACGATCGCGAAGCCGACGGCTCCAACTGCGAGCGGGCGGCGGAGCACGAAGCGCGCCCAGCGCCCCCATGCGCCGTCTTCGGCGTGGCCGCGGTCGATGAACCGCTTCGGCATCACCCGGACGCTGTTGATCCGCGTGCCCAGCACAGACAGCAGCGCCGGCAACAGCGTGAGCGTCGCCAACACGGAGACGACGGGGATCAGCATGCCGCCGATGCCCATCCCGCGGAGCAACGGCAGCGGCAAGACGACCATCGCCAGCAGACCGACCGCCACCGTCGTCCCGGAGACGATCACGGAGTGCCCGGCGTGCGTCATCGTCTCGACGAGCGCCGACTCGACGTCGTCTCCTTCACGCAGCTCGTCGCGGAAGCGGAAGATCATCAACAGTGCATAGTCGATCGCGACACCGAGACCGACGAGCGCGATCAGGAACTGCACGATGACCGAGACATCGGTGATGTAGGTCAGCGCCCAGACGAGCGTGAACGTGTTGAGGATCGACGCCAGCGCGACCACCAGCGGCATCAGAATCGCCGGCAGCGTCCCGAACACGAACAAGAGGATCACGAGCGCGCCGAAGCCCCCGATCAACGCCTCGAGGAGGACTCCCGACCCACCGCTCGTGCCGTGCGTGTTCGCCTCGTCCAGCGCATCGCGGCCGGTCACGTTCACCGTGATTCCGGCGGGAAGGCCGTTCGCCGCAGCAGCGCGCATCTTGATGGCGCCGCTCAGCTTGTCGACCCCTCTGCGGCCGGCCGGGTACACCTCCTGGAAGGTGGTGTGCCGGTCGCGTGACACGTAGGCGAGGCTGCCGGTCGAGAAGTACGAGCTCGTGAGGGCGGCGGGATACATCCGCGCCACCCTTGCCGTCGCCGTGCGCACCGCCGCGCTTTTCGTCACGTCACCGCTCGACGAGTGGAAGACGACGACGTTCGGAGCACGCACCCCGGCCCCGAACGCCTTGAGCGTCCGCTGGCCGGTCTCGTAGGCCGGCTTCCCGGGGACGGCCAGGCTCTGGTACCAGCGCGAGGAGAGCTTGCCCGCGGCGACTCCGCCGAACAGCGTCAGCACGAGCCAGACGGCGATCACCGGCCAGCGGTAGCGGGACGTGAGGTGACCGAGACGCCCCAGGCTCGTGATGCCGTCCCGACGGACGGCTCTACCGTTGCGCTGATCCCTCATGCCTGCTCCTCTCGAACGGTCGCCCGACACCGGTCGGTGTCACAGTCGCGTGTTCTCGAGAAGTCACCTGCGCCGGCGGCGCCGCAAGCAGCGAATCGAGCCGAACGCGGTAGGCACCAAGATCGGTGCTCCTCACCCTCGGAGAGCGCCGCGCACGGGTCAGCGTGTCAGTGGACCGTACTCTTCGCGCAGGCGGCGCACAAGGAAATTCCCGGAGAGCGGGATGCTCCAGGGGCCTCGCTTGCGATACTCGCGTCCATGGGAGACGTCGACCCCCTGGGAACTCGCAAGGATGGCCTCGACGCGTTCCTCGACCAGAAGGTCGAAGAGGGTTACACGATCGAAGTCCGCACCGACACCCACGCGATCCTTGCGCGGCGACCGAGAGGCCTCAAGCGCTTCACGAGCGGCGCAGACCCCGGACGCTACGTGGTCGAGGTCGACGAGGATGGAGTCGCCAAGATGCGGCCGGCCGAACCGCGCCGCACATGACGGTCCCGCGCGTCCCTCCCCTCCAAAGGGAAGGGACGCGCGTCGCAGCTCTATGCGGAGATGACGACTTCGCCGGCCGAGACCTGCGGCGCCGAGCCGCCGATCTCCGGCAGCTTCTCGCGGATCCACGTCGCAGCCGCGCTCGTCGACTCGTTCGCGCCTGCCTCAGTGTCGTAGACGCTGACCGAGACCGCTCCGTCACCGGTGCGAAGGAGGTAGTAGGCGTTGAAGCCGTCGATCCCGCTGACCAGGCTCCTGACGTCGGCTTCGTTGCTGACGAGTGCATCGGCCAGCTCCGGGTTGGCCGAGTACGTGCGAACGGTGGCGTACATGTGGACCTCCTGTTGGCGCCGCCGCTCCGCGACGTGGGATCGTCCCACGGCTGAGAAACACGGTGGCCGGAAGAGTGTGTCACGACCGGGACACGCTGTCACGCCGCTCGCTCTCGCAGTCCGAGCAGGCCGAGGATGAGCCCGGTGAGCGCGTCGGGGGCCGCGAAGTTGACGGCGTGCGGCGCCCCGGCTACCTCGACCAGCCGCCCGCGGGGAAGCGCAGCGGCGACCTCCTCTGCCCAGGCGCGCGGCACGACCGGGTCGCGGCCGCCGCGGACCACCAGTGTCGGCGCCTGCACGCGCGGGAGGCTGGCCTCGATCGGGTCGCGCAGCATCTCCGCGAATGCAGCAACGCCGCACTTGGCGACGTGCAGCGTGTAGTCGACCGCCTGGACCGCCGCCAGCGCCGGCGGCTCGCGGGTGACGTCGAGCGCGAGACGCCCGAGCTGCCGGGGGAGCGAGCGGGCGCGGCGGTCGACCGTCGGACCGACGAGCACGAGCCGCGCGACGCGCTCCGGTTCGCGGGCCGCGAGGTCGACCGCGAACTGGCAGCCGAACGAGTTGGCGGCGACGACGTCGGGGCGATCGTGGCCGGCCGCGTCCAACCAGGCCTCGAGGAGGTCGGCCAGGCGCCGCACCGTCGGACGTCCCGGAAGGCGGCCGCTGCGGCCGAAGCCGAGCAGGTCCGGCACGTAGACGCTGCAGCGCTCGGCGAGCCGGCCGGCGGTCGGCAGCCAGTAGCGGCCCGAGACGCCGACGCCGTGCACGAGCACCGCGACGGGTGCTCCCGGGTTCTCGGCGTACCGCTCGAAGACCCGCCGCCCCCACACCTGCCGGACGCGCTGGTCGAGCCTGTGCGGCGCGTCGCGGTAGAGCAGGCCGTCGAGCACGCCTCCTCCGGTTTCCGGCCGCGACGGGCGGGACACACGCCGCCCGTCGAGCTCGAGCGACACACGTGCGAGATCGGCCAGGCCCGCGTTCGCTACCGCGGCCGGCGCCGGACCTCCGGTGCTGCTCGTCCAGGGACTCGCTCCGCGCGGGGGTCCTGACGCTCTACCGAGCGGCGACGCTCCGGCGGGAGCACAACGAATCGGCATGGCAGGAGCCTCGTCGCGGGCGCGGCTCCGGGCGCGACGTTCGCCGGCAGCCTTCGCCCGCGCCTCGCCGCGACGAAGCCGGCCGAGCCGGCGGGGCTCCTCGCCGTCGTGTCCGCGATCTCCTACTGCGGCGCAGCGATCCCTGCGCTCGTCGTGGGGCAGCTCGCGCGCACGCTCAGCCTCTTCGACATCGCCCTCGGCTACGGAGCCCTCGCCGGAGCCGCCCGCGTCATCACCCTCGCGGCCGCGAAGAACCGCGTGGTTGCAGAGCGCCAGCGCTAGGCGAGCGTCGGCCGCGCGGAGCCCTTGTGGAGGCGGGCGAGCGCCTCGTCGAAGTCGTCCTGTGTCACGGTCGCCGCCTGCGCCGCGTTCGCCCCCGTGCGCGTCATCGCCGCGAGCGCCGCTTCCTGTGCGAGCGACTTGAGGTCGGCGGGAGAGAACCCATCGGCGCGGCGCGCCAGGTCTGCAAGGTCGACGCCGACGGTGGGCATTCGCGCCGTGTGCAGGCGCAGCATCGCGAGCCGGTCCGCCTCGTCGGGGAGCCCGAGGACGATCGTGCGCGACAGTCGGCCGCCACGCAGCAGGGCCGGGTCGAGCTGGTCGGGTCGGTTCGTCGCGCCGACCACGAAGACGCCGCGTTGGCCCGTGACGCCGTCGATCTCCGCGAGGAGCTGGTTCACGTGGCTGTCGTGCGTACCCAGGCTCTCGCCGCGGCGGCCGGCGATCGCGTCGATCTCGTCTATGAAGATGATCGACGGCCGGTTGTCGCGCGCGCGCTCGAACAGCTGGCGGATGTTCTGCTCAGACTGTCCGACCCACTTGCTCATGACGTCGGCCCCGGAGATCGGATAGAACGACGCGTGCGCCTGCGCGGCCAGCACCTTCGCCACCGTCGTCTTTCCCGTCCCGGGCGGCCCGGCGAGCAAGAGCCCGGTCGGAGGGTCGACGCCGAAGCGTCGCGCTGAATCGGGGTCCTCGATCACGGACTGAAGCTGCTGGAGCTGCGCCTTGATTGCCGGCGCCAGGATCAGCGAGTCCCAGGTCCAGTGCTCGACGGTCGGACGGTCCTCGCCGCCGTAGCGCTCGACGGCGGAGAGCAGTTGGCCCGTATCCAGCTCGAGCTGCTTGCCGCTCGCCGTCGCCTCGCGGAAGACCTCGAGTGCCGCCGTGTCGACGATCTTCTCGATCGCCGCAGGCGTCATCCCCTCCGTGCGCCGCACGAGGTCATCGAGGTCGATGTCGCCGGCGGTTGGACGGTCGTCGAGCTCCGTCCGGAAGATCTCCTCGCGCGCCCGCGCGTCGGGGAGGTCGATCCGTACGTGACGGTCGAACCGTCCGGGGCGGATCACGGCAGGGTCGAGATGCTCGACCGAGTTCGTTGCCGCCATGACGAGCAGCCCCCGCTCGCCGTGGTGTGCCTCGAGCGCGGTCAGAAGCTGGTTGACCGTCCGCCGCGACTCCTGGTCGGGAGTGTCGTCGCGCCGCTGCGCGACGGAGTCGAACTCGTCGAAGAAGAGCAGGCAGGGCAGATTCTGCGCCGCCGTATCGAACGCCTTGTCGATGTTGCGCGCAGAGCCGCCGACGACCCCCGAGACGAGATCGCCGGTGGAGACGTGGATGAAGCTGAGCTTGTACTCGCCCGCGATCGCGCGCGCGAAGAACGTCTTCCCCACCCCCGGCGGGCCGTAGAGCAGGATCCCGTTCCAGTCGATGCCGTACCGCTCAGCCTCGTCGGGGTGCTGGAGCATCAGCCCGATCGTGTTCCGGACCTCCTGCTTCAGCGAATCCATTCCGCCGACGTCGGCGAAGGTCGTCAGCTCCTCCGGCGGCGCGACGTCGAAGTTGCCGCTCCCGTCGCCACCCGTCATTCCCCCGCCGAGAAGGGACGCGAGCGGGCTCTGCGGCGGCTGCTGGCGGCGCGGCCGACGCGGCCGAGGCGGCGCCTGCTGCGGCGCATCCTGATCCTTGCCCGGAGGCGAGGCGGGCTGCTGGTCCGAGACGTCGACCCAACGGCCGCTCGCGGGGTCGTAGGTGTACGAGCGTGCGCCGGCCCGGGTCATGAGGCTCTCGAGCAG
>JBBWZD010000143.1:0-11186 GCA_039648875.1 Actinomycetota bacterium | reverse complement strand
AGACGTGGTGCGAGGCGTGACCCGGGCTCGGGAAGCACTCGAGGCCGAGCAGCCGCTCGCCCACCACGTGGAGGTTCTGGCGCGGCACAGGCGCGAGCTCGCCCCACAGCACGTCGAACGTGTCGCCGTAGAGCCGCCGCGCGCTCCGCTCGAGCCGGGCGGGGTCGGCGAGGTGCGGCGCCCCGAGCTCCGAGACGTGCACCTGCAGGTGCGGCTGTTCCCGCACGAGCGCGCCGGCGGCGCCCGCGTGGTCGAGATGGATGTGGCTGACCAGCAGGTGCCGCACGTCCCCGAGCTCGAGGCCGCGCCCGGCGAGCCCCGCCTTCAGCGCGGCGACGGTCGTGCTCGGGCCGGGATCGAACAGCGCCGGCCCTTCCTCGGTGTCGAGCAGGTACGTGCCGATGACGCGGGCCGCGCCCTGGTGGTGGAGGTCGATCGGCTCGGGGCCACCCAACCGTCAGGCGTGGGCGGCGGCGCGGACGAGTGCGGCCTCGAGGTCGGCGATCAGGTCCTCGGCGGACTCGATCCCGACCGACAGCCGCACGAGGTTCTGCGGCGCCGCGAACGGCGCGTCCGCGGTCGACGCGTGCGTCATGCGCGCGGGGTGCTCGATCAGGCTCTCGACGCCTCCGAGCGACTCGGCCAGCTTGAACAGCTGCGTGCGGGCGACGAGCTCGACCGCTTCCTCCTCGGACTCGGCGAGGAAGGAGACCATGCCGCCGAAGTCGCGCATCTGGCGCGCCGCGATCGCGTGCCCGGGGTGCGTCGGCAGGCCGGGGTAGAGGACCTGCTCGACACGCGGGTGGCGCGAGAGGAAGTAGGCGACGGCCATGGCGTTCTCGCAGTGCTTGCGCATGCGCAGCGCGAGGGTCTTGACGCCGCGCAGGACGAGCCAGGCGTCGAAGGGGCCCGGTACGGCGCCGAGCGACTTCTGGAGGAAGTACAGGCGTTCCGCGATCGTCGGGTCGTTCGTGGCGACGAAGCCGCCGACGGTGTCGGAGTGCCCGCCGAGGTACTTCGTCGTGGAGTGGACGACGGCGTCGGCGCCGAGCTCGAGCGGGCGCTGCAGATACGGGGTGGCGAACGTGTTGTCCACGACGAGGATCGCGCCGACCTCGTGCGCCGCCTCGGCGGCCGCGCGGATGTCGACCACGTTCAGCAGCGGGTTCGACGGGCTCTCGACCCAGACCATGCGCGTCTTCTGGTCGAGATGCGCGCGCAGGTTCGGGAACTCCTGCGCCGGCACGTACTCGAACTCGTAGCCCTTCGGCTCGTACACCTGCGAGGTCATGCGGTAGACGCCGCCGTAGACGTCGGCGATCAGCACGACGCGCTCGCCCGGGTCGACGAGGTGCATCAGCGTCGTCGTCGCGCCGAGCCCCGACGAGAACGCGATCCCGTGCTCCGCCGACTCGAGGGACGCGAGGCACTGCTGCAGCGCCGTCCGCGTCGGGTTCGCGACACGCGAGTAGTCGTAGCCCTTGTGCTCCCCGACGGCGTCCTGCACATACGTCGAGGTCTGGTAGATGGGCACGGTGACGGCCCCCGTCGTCGGGTCGGGCTCCTGCCCCGCGTGGATCGCCCGCGTCTCGAAGTCCACCGCCGTCGATGCTACAGGCCAGGTCTCGAAGGGCGTCTTGCGTCGGCGCGCCCAAGCAGCAACGCTCGGGCGGGGTCATGACGGACACGATCCTGACGCGGGACGAAGCCCTCGATGCCGTCTGGATCCTGACGGATATCCTGGCGGAGCTACGCTTGATCAGGGAGATCTTCGAGGATGGCGAAGAGGAAGAAGATCAGGACGAAAGCTGAGCGCGACGCGTGGAACGCGCACGTCGACGAGACGATCCGTCACGCGCGTGAGCTCGTCCTGAAGGCGCGGGCCGAGCTTCGCGAGAAGCGCCCCGCTGCCGGCTAGCTCCTGGCCTCCAGCTTGGCGCCGACGAAGCGGGCGAGGCTTCGCAGCGGTCGCTCGAGCGAGACCGGCCGCGCCCCGTCCTCCCACCACACGCCCTTGACGCGCAGCACGCCCGCCTTGCGGTCGTGCACCGGCTCGATCCGGCCGACGACGCGGTCGCCGCGCAGGATTGGCAGGACGTAGTAGCCGTACTCCCGCTTCGCCTGCGGCACGTACATCTCGAGCCGGTACCGGAATCCCCAGAGCTCCTCGGCCCTCCCGCGGTCGTGCACCAGCCGGTCGAACGGCGAGAGGAGCGTCGTGCGCGGCGGCACCGGCCCCTCGAAGGCGTCCGGATGCGCGTGCCACTCCCCCTTCTCGAGGCGGACGCCGAGCGCCCGGAAACGCTTCTCGTCGAGCAGCCGCTTCGCCTCGCGCCACGGCAGCGTCTCCGTCTCCGGATAGACGCGCTCGGCGAGATCCCATACACGCTGGCCGCTGACGCGGCCGGCGACGGCGACCTCGCCGTTCGCGGCGAGGATCTCGAGCATGAGCCCCATCTTGCGAGCGCCCCACCACCGGTGGTGCTCGCGCTTCAGCCCCGCGTGGTCATCGATCTCGCGCGAGAGCAGGGGCCCGCGCCGCTCGAGCTCGCGGAGCACGTGGCGGCGGAACGGACGGTTCGCGGCCAGCCAGTCGTGCGCGTTCTTCTTCAACGGGCGGCGCATGCGCGCCCGCAGGAGCGGGAGGTCCTCGGCAGGGTAGATGAACGCGTCCCACTCGACGAGCTTGCGCTCCTGCCAGAGCAGCCGGTCGAGCTCGGCGCGGTCGAAGGAGCCGAGCCGGCTCCAGAGCACGAGGTACTGCGGCGGCGCGACCGTCGAGATGGGGTCGATCTGCAGGAAGCCGAGCCGGCGCACGGTCTCGAGCACGCCGGCGGCCGAGCCGTCGAGCAGCTGCGCGCGCACGGCGATGCGGCGAGCTTCTGCGAGGCTGACGACGGTGGACTTCACAGCGTTCGTTCTACAGGAGCTGCCGCGGCCGCCCGCGCGGGTGCTCGAGGTCGGCTGCGGCACCGACGGCGGCGTCGTTCCGGCGCTCGTCGCGGCCGGCTACGAGGCGCTCGGAGTCGACCCTCGCGCGCCCGCCGGCGCCTGCTACCGCCAGGGCGACTTCCGCGACGTCGACGATGCCTTCGACGCGGCGGTCGCCGGGCGGGTGCTCCATCACGTGACCCCGCTCGACGAGGGGCTAGATCGCCTCGCCGCCGTCGCGCCGCTGCTCGTCGTGGACGAGTTCGCGTGGAACCTGATCGACGAGGCCGCGCGAGCCTGGTACGAGGCGCGGCATCGCGCGCTGGCCGAGGCCGGGGCCGATCCGGGAGGGCCGGCGTCGCTCGACGAGTGGCGCGTGCGCCACCCCGGTCTGCACCCGCACCGCCTGCTGCTCGACGGCCTGCGGGCGCGGTACGAGGAGCGGACGCTCGAGTGGGTCCCGTACTTCCACCGCTGGCTGGGCGACGAGGAGACCGAGGAGCTCGAGCGGGCAGCATGGCGCGCCAGGGCGTTCCCCGCGATCGGCTGGCGCTGGACCGGTGCGCGAGCCCCTACGCGCGCGTCCCGCTGAGCACGTCGACCGTGCGCTCGGCGGCCGCGTCCCGGTAGCCCGCGCCGAGCCGCTCCTCGAGCATCGAGGTCAGCTCTCCGCCCTCGGCGAGCTCCTCGGTGATGTCCGCGCCCCCGATCAGCTCGCCCCCCACGAACACCTGTGGGATCGTCGGCCAGCCCGAGACCGCCGACAGCTCATGCCGGATGGCGGGGTCGGGCAGCACGTCCACCGTCGTCACCGGCGCACCGGCTTCCCGCAGGGCGCGAAGCGCCCGGTCGGAGTTGCCGCACATCACGAACTGCGGCGTGCCCTTCATGAAGAGCGCCACCGGCTCGTGCTCGATGACCTCCTTGATGCGGTCCGAGAGCTCGCTCATGCCGTCGTCCTCCTCGTCTTGATTCGAAGCTCGTGGATGGTTCCGTCGCGCAGCGGCTCGGCCAGCGCCTCGTTCACGAGGCGGTGCTGGTCGAGCAGCGTCAGCCCCTGAAAGCGGGGGCTGGCCACGGTGACCTGGAAGTGGTCGCCGCCGCCGGTCCGGTCGTCCACGCGCAGCTCCGCCGCGTCCGGAAACGCGTCGCGCAGCAGGGACTCGAGACGTTCGACGGCCACGGCGCCATCGTAGGGCCAGGCGCGTACCCTGTGGCGATGGAGGAGATCGGTCTCTTCCCGCTCGGGATCGTGCTCCTGCCGACCGAGCGCGTGCCGCTCCACATCTTCGAGCCGCGCTACAAGGAGCTGATCGGCGAGTGCCTGGAGGACGACTCCGAGTTCGGCCTGCTGTACGCCGACGAGGACGGCGTCCGCGAGGTCGGCACCCGCGCGGCCGTCACCGACGTGCTCGAGCGCTTCGACGACGGGCGCCTGAACATCGTCGTCGAGGGCAGGGAGCGCTTCCGGGTGGAGGAGCTGACCCGCGGCCGCTCGTTCATGACCGCCTCGGTCGAGCCGCTGGACGACGAGCCGGGCCCGGTCGGGGCGGAGACCGCGGCGCGCGCGGCGGGCGCCTTTCGCGCGCTCGCGGCGCTCGCGGAGGCAGAGCCGGAGGAGGTCGACGAGTCGTCGCCGCAGCTCTCGTTCGAGCTGGCGGCGCAGGTGGAGCTCGCGCCCGATGCCAAGCAGCGTCTGCTCGAGCTGCGGTCCGAGGGGCAGCGCCTCGAGCTGCTCACCCAGCTGCTCGACGCGGTGCGGGTGACGCTGATCGCGACCCGGGAGCTCGGCGAGCGCGCCAAGCAGAACGGCTCCCGCCTCGGCGGCTAGTAGAGGGCCCGCCTACTGGCGCCGGTGCGCCAGGTACTCGAGCAGGTCGGAGCGCGTCAGCACCCCCACCGGCCTGCCCTCCCGCGCGACGACGACCGCGTTCATGCCGCCGGTCAGCGTCGCGAACACTTCGTCGAGCCCGGAGGTCGCCTCGACCGCGGCCAGCGGCGGCTGCATCGCGGCGGCCACGTCCTCGTGCAGCACGTCGGGATTCGTGAAGACCCGCTCGAGCAGCGCGCGGTCCTGCAGCGACCCGATCACGTCGGCCAGCGACTCGCAGGCGCCGTCGCGGACGACCGGGAGCTGCGAGATGCCGTAGCGCTGCATCGTGTCGATGCCCTCGCCGACCTTCTGGTGCACGGAGATCGTGACGAGGTTGGGGAGCGCGCCGCCATGCTTCGCGAGCAGCACCTCCTCGACCGTCGGCAGCGGCGCCTGCCGCTCGAGGAAGCCGTGCTCGAGCATCCAGTTGTCGTCGTAGAACCGGGAGAGGTACGAGCGGCCCGAGTCGGGGATGAGCGCGAGCACCGTCGCCTCCGCCGGCAGCCGCTCGGCGATCCGGATCGAGCCCCAGATGGTCGACCCGGCCGAGCCGCCCGCGAGGAGCCCTTCCTCGCGCGCCAGTCGCCGCGCGGTCACGAAGGAGTCGCGGTCGGAGACGCGCACCCACTCGTCGACCACCTCGAGGTCGATCGTCTCCGGCCACGCGTCCTTGCCGATCCCCTCCACGAGGTACGGGTGGAGCTCGGACTCGTCCTTCGCGGTGTAGATCGACCCCTCCGGGTCGATGCCGACGATCCGCACCTCCGGCTTGCGCTCCTGGAACCAGCGGCCGACGCCGGAGATCGTCCCGCCGGTCCCGACGGAGATCACGATCGCGTCCACCTCGCCGCCCGTCTGCTCCCAGATCTCGGGGGCCGTGACGTCGTAGTGCGCCTGCGGGTTGGCCATGTTCGAGTACTGGTCGGGCTTGAAGCCGCCGGGGATCTCCTCCGCCAGCCGCGACGAGACCGAGTAGTAGCTCTCGGGCGAGTCGTGCTCGACGGCGGTGGGCGTGATCACGACCTCGGCGCCGTAGGCGCGCAGCATGGAGATCTTCTCCTGCGACATCTTGTCCGGCATCACGAAGATGCACCGGTAGCCCTTGAGCGCCGCCGCGATCGCGAGGCCGACGCCGGTGTTGCCCGAGGTCGGCTCGACGATCGTGCCGCCCGGCCGGAGCTTGCCGTCGCGCTCGGCGGCCTCGATCATCGCGAGGCCGATCCGGTCCTTCACGGAGCCGCCCGGGTTGAGATACTCGAGCTTCGCGAGGATCCGGGCGCCTCCCGGCGGGGAGAGCCGGTCGAGCCGCACGATGGGCGTGCCGCCGACGAGCTCCAGCACGGTCGGGTACTGCCTCGGCATCCGCGGGAAGCGTACGCCACCCACCGGCCCTGGAGGCAAGCATGAACATCACCGTGATCGGCAGAGGCAACGTCGGCGGCGGCCTTGCGAAGCTCTGGCGCGCCGCCGGCCACGAGGTGCGGGAGCTGGGCCGCGACGGCGGCGACGCGTCGGACGCGGACGTGGTCGTCGTGGCGGTGCCGTCGGGCCAGATCGGCGACGCGCTCGCGAAGGTGCGAGGAGCCGAGGGCAAGACGACGATCGACGCGACGAACACGCTCGGCGAGCGGAGCAGCGACTTCCCGTCGCTCGCGCACGAGGTCAAGTCCATCCTCGGCGGGCCGACGGCGAAGGCCTTCAACCTCAACTTCGCCCTGATCTACGACGAGATCGCCTCGCAGCGCGTGCGGCCCGGCAACCTCTGCGCGGGGGACGAGGAGGCGCGCGAGGCGGCCGAGCAGCTGAGCCGCGACGCGGGCTACGAGCCGGTCTCTGCGGGCGGGCTCGAGCAGGCGCGCGCGCTCGAGGACCACCTCGGCCTCATGTTCGCGGTCAACCGGGCCGGGCTCGGGCCGTTCTTCTACCGGATCGCCAAGCCGGGCGAGCTCTAGTCCGAGCCCGCCCGGATTCGGGTCCTTCGCTAGGCCGGCACCTGCGCGGTCTCCCCCTCGGGTGCCTCGACCTCCTGGGAGCGCACGAGGGCCAGGGCGGCCGCGACCGAGGCCGCGCTGATGCCGGCGATCACCCAGAAGGCGAGGGAGAAGCCGCCGGTGAGGGCGCTCGCCTGGTCGTGGCCCGACGCGAGCAGCGTCCGCATGTGCGTGAACGCGATGGACGACGCGATCGCGACACCCAGCGCGCCCCCGATCTGCTGCGACGTGTTGATCAGCCCTGACGCCAGCCCCGCCTCGTGCTGCTCGACGCCGGCGAGGGCGGCGATCGACATCGGGATGAACGCGAACGCCATGCCGACTCCGACCATCAGGTAGCCGGGCAGCAGGTGCGTCGCGAAGGCGCCGTGCGTCGGGATCTGCGTGTACCAGAGCATGCCGCCGGTGATGAGCGCGAGCCCGACCGCCATCACCGGTCGCGGCCCGAGCCTCGTCGTCAGCGCCTGCGAGACGCCGGCGACCGGGATCACCGTTCCCGCCGTGAAGAGGAACGTGAGCCCCGTCTTCAGGGCCGAGTAGTGCAGCACCTGCTGCACGTACAGGGTCAGCACGAAGAAGTTCGCGTACACGACGGCTCCGAGGAAGAAGCCGGCGACGTTGGCGCCGGCGAGCGTCTTCGTCCGGAAGATCCGGAAGGGCATCATCGGCGCCCGGTGCCGCAGCTCGACGGCGGCGAACACTGCGAGCAGCACGCCCGACGCCACGAGCAGCTCGATCGTGCGCGCGCTGCCCCAGCCGTTGTCGGGTGCCTTCGAGATCGCGTAGACGAGCAGCGCGAGGCTGCCGGTGACGGTCACGGCGCCGCCTGCGTCGAAGCCGCGCATCCCGGTGATGCGGCTCTCGCGCACCACGGTGCGGGCGAGCGCGAGCACGAGCACGCCGACGGGCACGTTGACGAAGAAGATCCATTCCCAGCCCGCGTACTTCGTGAGCAGCCCGCCGGCGAGCACGCCCACCGCCGCGCCGCTGCCCGCCATCGCGCCCCAGATGCCGAGCGCCTTGTTCCGCTCGGAGCCCTCCTCGAAGGTGGTCATGATGATCGAGAGCGTCGCGGGCGCGATGATCGCGGCGCCGACTCCCTGGGCCGTGCGGGCCGCGACGAGGACGCCGAGGGACCCGGCGAGGCCGCAGACGAGGGAGGCGACCGAGAACAGCGCCATCCCGACCATGAACATCCGCCGCCGGCCGAGCAGGTCGCCGGCGCGGCCGCCGAGCAGCAGCAGCCCGCCGAAGGTGATCGCGTAGGCGGTCAGGATCCACTGCAGGCTCTGATCCGAGACGCCGAGCGAGGTCTTGATCGAGGGCAGCGCGACGTTGACGATCGAGACGTCGAGCACGGTCATGAACATCGCCACGCAAACGAGCGCGAGCGCCTGCCAGCGTCTGGGATCGGGCGGGGTCATGCGGACTCCTTTCGGAACTCTTGTGTCCCCAACGTGCCAGACGCTGCGGCTATTTCCTAGTGGCGGAAGTGCCTGCGGCCCGTGAAGGCCATCGCCGCGTCCGCGCTCTCGACCACGCCGATCACGTCCTGGTCGCGCTTCGAGCCGCCGGGCTGCACGATCGCCGTCGCACCGGCTTCGAGCGCGACCTGCGGACCGTCCGGGAACGGGAAGAATGCGTCCGACGCCAGTGCGGAGCCGGCCAGGTCGTGGCCGTTGGCACCCGCCTTCTCGATCGCGATGCGCACTGCGTCGACCCGGCTCATCTGGCCAGCGCCGATGCCGAGCGTCGCGAGGTCACGCGCGAGCACGATCGCGTTGGAGGAGACGTGCTTGCAGACGCGCCAGGCGAAGACCAGGTCGCCCCACTGCCGCTCGTCGAGGCTGCCGCAGGCGAGCTGCCAGCCCTCGCGGTCGTCGATCTCGGCGTCGGCATCCTGCACGAGCAGGCCGCCGAGGACGCGCTTGTAGCTGCGCAACCCGGCCGCGGAGCTGCGGCGCTCGCGGTCGACGAGGATGCGCGTGCCCCGCTTGCGCGTGAGCGCAGCGAGCGCGTCCTCGTCGTAGCCGGGGGCGAAGAGCACCTCGACGAACTGCTCCGCGAGCTGCTCGCCGAGCGGCCCGGCGACGTCGCGGTTCAGGACGACGATGCCGCCGTACGCGGAGAGCGGGTCGGAGGCGAGCGCTTTCGCGTAGGCCTCCTCGACCGTCGACGCGACCGCGACGCCGCACGGGTTGGCGTGCTTCACGATCACGCACGCCGGCAGCGCGAACTCGCGGGCCAGCAGCCGCGCCGCCGACAGGTCGTTGAGGTTGTTGAACGAGAGCGCCTTGCCGTGGAGCTGCTCGACCCGCGAGAGCAGGTGCGAGCGGGCGCCGCGCTCGGCGTAGTAGGCGGCGCGCTGGTGCGGGTTCTCGCCGTAGGAGAGGTCGAGCACCTTCTCGAGCGACAGGACGACCGTCTGCGGGAACGACTCGCGCTCGGCGAACCAGCCGGCGATCGCGGACTCGTACGCTGCGGTCGACGCGAACGCCTCGGCGGCGAGCTCTCGCCGCGTCTGCCGCGACAGCGCCCCTTCGCGCCGCAGCTCGTCCAGGACGAAGCCGTAGCGCTCGGGCCGGCTGACGGGCGCGCAGTGGGCGAAGTTCTTGGCGGCTCCGCGCAGCATCGATGGGCCGCCCACGTCGATCATCTCGACCGCCTGCTCCTCCGTCACGCCCCGCTGCGCCGTGACGTGGGTGAACGGATAGAAGTTGACGCAGACGAGGTCGAACGGCTCGATCTCGTAGCGCTCGAGCGTGGCCACGTCGTCGTCGAGGTCGCGGCGGGCGAGGATGGCGGCGTGGATGCGCGGGTGGAGCGTCTTGACGCGGCCGCCGAGCATCTCCGGCGAGTCGGTCAGCGTCTCGACGTGCTCGACGGTGAGGCCGAGCTCCTCGAGGTAGGCGGCCGTCCCGCCGCTGGCGACGAGCTCCCAGCCCAGGTCGGCCAGCCCGCGCGCGAAGAAGTCGAGGCCGGTCTTGTCGTAGGTGGAGATCAGCGCGCGCACAGCTCGCTCACCACCTTCGGCAGCAGCCGATGCTCGGCGGCCTGCACGCGGGCGCGCAGCGAGTCGACGGTGTCGCCGGGCAGCACCGGCACGCGCTCGGCCGTGATGACCGGGCCGCTGTCGATGCCCTCGTCGACGTAGTGCACGGTCGCCGCGGTCTCGGCGACTCCCGCGGCGAGGACGTCCTCGACCGGATGGGCGCCCGGGAAGTCCGGTAGCGGCGCCGAGTGGGTATTGACGATGCGGCCGCCGTAGTAGTCGAAGAACGGCTTCCGGAACAGGTGCATGTAGCCGGCGCAGACGACGAGCTCGACGCCGCGCTCCTGCAGCCACTCCGCGAGCGCGACGTCGCGTGCCTCGCGGCTCTCGAAGTCGGCCGCTGCGAACACCGCTGTCTCGATGCCGGCGGCCTCGGCCCGCTGGAGCGCGCGTACGGCCGGTCTGTTGGAAGCGACGCACGCGATCGGCAGGGCCGCGTCGATCAGCGCCTGCAGGTTCGTCCCCTCGCCCGAGACGAGGACACCGATCACTCGAGCGCTCCGATCACGAGCACCCCTGAGGGCGCCTCGGGCACCACGGCGCAGAGGCCGATGCCGAGGTTGAAGACGCGCCGCGCCTCCTCCTCGTCGACCCCCTGCTCCGCGAGCCACGCGAACACCGGCGGGCGCTCCCACGCCCCCCAGTCGATGCGCGCCCGGACGCCCTGCGGGAGCACCCGCGAGAGGTTGCCGAGGATCCCGCCGCCGGTGACGTGCGCGAGGGCCTTCACGTCGGCGCGCGCGCGCAGGTCGCGCACCTCGTCCACGTAGAGCCGGTGGGGCGCGAGCAGCAGGTCTGCGTCGAAGTCGTCGTCGCCGAGGAGCGCGCGGACGAGCGAGAAGCCGTTCGTGTGCAGGCCGCTCGAGGCGAAGCCGACGACGACGTCCCCCGGCTCGGCGCGCGAGCCGTCGACGACGCGGTCGCGGTCGACGATGCCGATGCAGGCCGCCGCGAAGTCGAGCTCGCCGTCGCGGTAGACGCCCGGCAGCTCCGCCGTCTCGCCCCCGACCAGCATGCAACCGGCGGTGCGGCACACCTCGGCGGCGCCCTCGACCAGCTCGGCCACCTGCTCGAGGTCGACGTGTGCAGCCGCGACGTAGTCCAGCAGGAAGAGCGGGTCGGCGCCGCTGCACAGGACGTCGTCGATGCAATGCGCCGCGACGTCCATCCCGGCCCAGTGCAGCTTCCCCGCCCGCCGCGACAGCATCAGCTTCGAGCCGACGCCGTCGATCGAGGCGGCGAGCAGCCGGCGCTCGTCGAGCGGGAAGAGGCCCGAGAAGTGGCCGAACCCGGCCGCGCCCGTCGATTCGACGGCCGCGCGAAGCCGCCCGACGACCGC
>JBBWZD010000114.1:0-14279 GCA_039648875.1 Actinomycetota bacterium | reverse complement strand
TCGTTGCGGAGCGGCTCGGGCGCGACGAACAGCGGCATCACGAAGGAGTCGAGGTCGAGCCGCGTCTCGCGAACGAGCGCGCGCAGCGGCCCGGTGCGGCGGAAGCGGCGCAGCCGGACGTCGGGATAGGAGCTCATGCCGCGAAGGGTACGCTCAGGCCGCCAGCCGGCGGACGGCCGCTCTCGCCAGCACTCCGAAGACGGCGCCGATGCCCGCGAGCCAGGCGGTCTGGATCCCGACGGCCCGCCACGGGCTGGGGTCGTAGAGCGCCGCGGCGAACCACCGCACCGCGTGGGCGAAGGGCAGCACGTCGCTCGCCCACCAGGCGACCGGCACCGCCCCGCGCGGGACGAGCCCGAGGAAGACGACCGGCAGGACGACGAGCACGGCCAGGAGCGACGCCGTCCGCGCCTCCCGCGCGACGGCGCCGAGGAGCGTGCCCGCGGCCCCGACCGCCGCGGCCGCGAGCAGCACGCCGACGAGGAGCAGCGGCAGCCGGGCCCACGGCTCGCCGCCGGTGACGCCGCCGGCCTCGACGACGATCCCGAAGACGACGGCGATCGCGGCGCCGAGGACGAGCCCGACGACGGCCGCCAGCGCCACCTTCGCCCAGACGAGCTCGCCGCGCGAGACGAGGCCGCGCCGCAGCCGGGCGACGGTGCCCTCGTCGCGCTCGGCCGCCGCCGCGCCCGCGGCGAGCAGCAGCGCGAGGAAGGTGACCGTGAGCGCGATCCCGTAGGACTGCACCTGCGCCGAGAGCAGCCACGTGCGCCCCTTCGTCCTCGGCTGGGTCAGCTCGATCGGGCTCGCAGTCGCCTGCAGCGCGTTCCCGGTCTGGCCGAGCGCGAGCCGGGCGATCCGCACGAAGCGCCTGATCGCCGCGACCCGCGCGTTCTGCGGGAGCCCGTCGAGCTGCCGCTCCATCCGGTCGAGCCCGAGCACCTCGAAGTCGCGCCCCAGGAAGCTCACGCTGCCGCCGTGCAGAATCAGCCGCACGTAGCGCAGGTTCGCGTCGATGTAGCCCGTCTGCAGCTTCCGGTCGAGCCGGTAGACGAGCGACTGCACCTGCTGCGTCACCCGCGGCGCCAGTCCGCCGCTGCCGGTGCGCAGGACGAGGCTCGGGCTCCTGACCGTGGTGACGAGGTCGGCGAGGAATCCCGGAGGCACGGTGATCGTCGCGACCACCTTGCCGGATTCGAGCTCGCGCTGCGCCTCGCGGCGGTCGAGGCGCACGAGCGTCACCTCCCTCGCCACCTGCTCGATCACGGCGCCGAGGTGGAAGCGGTGGCCGCCGACCGCGACGACGGCCGGCAGGCCCTCCTCGTCCACGAACGCGACGCGGGGCTTCGAGCTCGCGTAGCCGGCGACGAGGCCGACGAGCAGCGCGATCACGATCGGGTACGCGAGCAGCGCCGCGAGCAGGAGCGGCGAGCGCAGGAGCACGCGCAGATCCTTGCGCAGCAGCAGCGTGACCGCCCTCAGCCGAAGACCTCCGCGGCGACGCTTGCGTAGCCGTCCGGCTCGCCCGCGAAGACGACGCGGCCGTCCTGGAGCACGAGCACCCGGTCCGCGTGCTCACCCACCTCCTCCACGTTCTGGGTCGCGAAGCAGATCGCGCCGCCGTCGGAGCGCAGCTCGTCGACGACCCGCCAGACGCGCCGCCGCTGGCCCGGGTCGAGCGAGGAGGTCGGCTCGTCGAGCAGCAGCACGCGCGGCTGGCCCAGCAGCGAGATGGCGACGTTCAGGCGCTGCCGGTTCCCGACCGACAGCTCCGCGGAGGGGCGCGAGGCGGCCGGCAGGGAGAACCGCTCGAGCAGCAGCAGAGCCGCTCCGGCGGGATCGGCCGCGCCCTCGAGCCGCGCGAACAGCTCGAGGTTCTCGCGGGCCGAGAGGCGGCCGTAGTGCGCCGGGCGCTGCGGGACCCAGCCCACCCGCGCCTCCGTCTCGACCGAGCCGGCGCTCGCCTCGATCGCGCCGGCGAGCAGGGCGAGCAGCGTCGACTTGCCAGCGCCGTTCGGCCCCACGAGCGCGACGCTCTCTCCCGGCCGCAGCTCGAGATCGGTCGGCGCGAGGGCCTCGACCTCGCCGAAGCGGCGCGCCAGCCCGGCGGCGCGCAGCAACGGCCCGGTCACGGCGCCGCGGGAGCAGCCGGCTGGTCGGGTGCCGGCCCGAGGCCCGTCCCGACGGCCGCGGCCACGCCCGGCTCCTCGGGCCAGCGCGCCAGCTCTAGGCGCTCGCTGAAGAACTCCCAGGCGGCGCGGCCCGCCGCCAGCAGCGGCAGCGCCACGAGGACGCCGGGGAAGCCGTAGATCTCGCCGCCTGCGAGCAGGCCGAAGATCACGAGCAGCGGGTGCAGCCGCAGCGAGCGCCCCATGACCTTCGGCACGATCACGTGCCCCTCGAGCTGCTGGATCGCCAGGAAGAGCACGGCCACCCAGAGCGCCGAGAGCGGGTGCTGCACGAGCGCGTAGAGGACGGGAGGGGCGGCTCCGAGCCACGGCCCGACGTACGGGATCAGCTCCGTGATGCCCGCCCACGTCCCGAAGAGGAGCGCGTACTTGCCGCCGTTCGGCAGCAGCCCGACCATGCCGAGCACCCACAGGCCGAAGCCGGAGCTCGCGCCGATGATCGCCGAGAGCAGCAACTGGCCCTTCACGTAGCTGGCCAGAGCGTGCTCCATCCGTAGCACGAGCGGCGGGCTGTCGGGCCGAGGCGGAAACCGCCGGTCGACTCCGGACGCCAGACGGTCCATGTCGAGCAGCATGTAGATGGAGACGACGACGACGAGCAGGGCGCTGAACAGCAGCGTGACGACGGCGAGGCCGGCGCCCTCGGCCCAGTTCAGCGCCTTGGAGGTGTACTTCTCGACGTCCTTCGTCCCGATCGAGTCGAGGAACTTCGTCCCCTGCTTCTCGACCTTGATGCGGCGCAGGTGGTGCGTGTCGAGCCAGTGCTGGAAGCGCGTCAGGTCGGCCGCCGCGCCGGTGCGCGGGGGGTGTCCGGACCTGACCGTAAAGTAGTTGTCGACCCGGTGGCTGGCATTGCGGGTCTGCTGTACCACGACCGTGGCGAGAGCGAGGATCGCGAGTGCGAGCACGGCTGCGAAGGCCAGGTACACGATCGCGACCGCCAGGCCGCGCGGGATCCAGACCCTTCCGAGGCCGCGCACGAGCGGGTTGAGCAGCAGGGCGATGAGCAGCGCCACGAGGAAGAGGAAGAGCACGTGACGCACCGCCCCCGCCACCACCCACGTGAGCAGGAGCAGCAGCGGCAGCCCGACGAGCTGCACCCACCTCGGAACCTCGATCCTCGGCGGGGCCGTGCTCGCGGGCTTCGAGGGAGCACCCGGCACGCGAGCGATGGTATCGCCCGCGTCAGGCGGATCCGGGACGACGCCTGGGACTGGAGCTTCTTCGAGGACGGAGCGGCCGCGCTCGACCGTCACGAACTGTGGGTGGAACCTCCGGCCCGAAGCCGACCCGCGCTGTCACGAACTCCGGCGGTTGTCGGGTTGCCGGTGCCCCGGCCGTTCGATACGGTGGCGCAGTCCATGCCGTCCTCAGGCCCCACCCGGAGGCGGCGCGTCGAACGTCGGGAGGTGCGCGCAACGCGGCGCGCCCGCCGCTTCGCGCTCCTTGCGCTGCTGGCGATCGTCCTGGTGATCGCCCTGCTGCTGACCGCCTTCGGCGGCGGGGGCGCGCCGCGCCTGCAGCGGCTCGCCGTCCCCGACCTGGCGTCCGCGCAGACCCAGCCGTACCCGCAGGTGATCGCGGTGCGCGGGCCGGTGCGGCTGCAGATGCCGATCGCGCAGACGCAGTACACGGCGATCGGCTACCACTCCGCCGACGACGGCGCGCTGGCCGTGTCGCCCGCCGGACGGCAGGGGAACCAGGGGCTCGTGCAGCGCGCCTTCCACAAGGTGTTCGGCGGCGGCGGGGGCCATCCCGTCTGGTACCAGCTCGACGGCGGCCCGACCACGACGCTCGATGTCGGCGCGGCGCCGGGAACCGACGTCTACTCGCCGGTCGACGGCACCGTCGTCGGCATCTCGCCCTACATCGTCGGCGGACGCCGCTTCGGCTCGCGCATCGACATCCAGCCGCAGAGCGCGCCGTCGCTCGTCGTCTCGCTCACGCAGCTCCGCAGCGACCCCTCCCTGACCGTCGGCTCCGACGTCGTGAGCGGCAGGTCCAAGGTCGGCTCGGTCGTCGATCTCGCCGCAGTCGAGCGGCAGGCGCTCGCCCGCTACACCAACGACGCGGGCAACCACGTCTCGGTCGAGATCCGGCCGGCCGCGGCGCTGGTCCTCAACTGAGGGTCCTCTTCCTCGCCGACGTCTTCGGCGTCCCGGGGCGGCGCGCCGTCGAGGAACGCCTCGGCCCCTTGCGCGAGGAGCTCGGAGCCGACCTCTGCGTCGTCAACGGCGAGAACGTCGCCGACGGCTCGGGCATCACGCCGAAGCTGGCCGACCGCCTCCTCCAGGCCGGGGCCGACGTCGTCACGCTCGGCAACCACACGTACCGGCGCGACGGCATCGCCGAGTATCTCGCCGGGAGCGAGCGGGTCATCCGCCCCGCCAACGCGGGCTCGCTGACGCGCGGGCGCGGCCTCGCCGTCGTCGAGGCGCGGAACGGCGTGCGCGTCGCCGTGCTCAACCTGCTCGGCAGCCTGTTCCTCGACACGCCGGTCTCGCCGTGGGAGGTCGTCGACGGGCTGGTCGAGGAGGCGCGCGCGGCGGCGCCGGTGGTTGTCGTCGACTTCCACGCCGAGGCGACGAGCGAGAAGGTCGCGCTCGCGCGCTGGCTCGACGGACGGGTGACCGCGGTCATCGGCACGCACACGCACGTGCAGACGAACGACGCGCGCCTCCTTCCCGGCGGCACCGCGGCGGTCACGGACGCCGGCATGACCGGCCCCCACGACTCGGTCATCGGCGTCGAGGCGGACCTCGCGATCCGCCGGATGCGCCTGCGCCTGCCGGTGCGCTTTCGGCCGGCGGAGGGCGGCGTGAGGCTGGAGGGGGTCGTCCTCGACTGCTCAGACGACGGGCGCGCCCGCGGGCTCGAGCTGCTCCGCCGGGACTGCTGACCGACCGGGCCACACCAGTACGCCGAGCAGGCAGACGACGAGCAGGTCCCTGACGAGCAGCAGGAAGGCCGGCGCCGCCGCGAGGTCCCTGTACAGGTCCACGTACCGGTACGGCTCCCACGCCTGTGTCAGCGCGGTCGCCACGCCGAGCAGCGAGGTCGCGTAGAGCCCCCTGCGCCCGCGGACGAGCGGCACGAGCGGGAAGAGCCACACGAGGTACTGCGGCGAGAACACCTTGTTGAACGCGACGTACGCGACGACGGACGCGGCGGCCGCCGTCGCGATCTCGTCGCGACCCGCCGGCCGGCGGGCGAACCAGATCCAGACGGCGAGGAGAGCCGCTATCACGACCAGCCCCGAGAGGGTCGCGGCTGCGTCCGCGCCCGGGGTCGTGAGGTTGTCCGAGCCGTAGCTCTTCACGGCGTGGACGTGCAGCCCGCCGACGTGATGCGCCGCGAGCCAGAACGAGGCGGCGAGCGACTCCACCTGCAGGGGCCTCGAGGCCTGGCGCCACATGCCCTCCCAGAGCCCGTGCGGCGCGAGCACGAGGAACGGGGCGAAGCCTGCGGCCGCCACCAGCAGGCTCACGCCGACGCCCTCGGCGAGGCCTCGCAGGCGACGCTTGCGCCAGAGCACGACGAGCGCGAGCGGCAGCAGGACGATCGGGTAGACCTTCGCGGCGAACCCCGCGGCGATCAGGGCGCAGGCGAGCCGCTCGCGGCCGGCGAGCAGCGCCGCGACGCCGAGGACGGAGAGGAGGGCGGGCCAGTAGTCGTAGCGCGACACCGCGATCGGCCCGAGCAGAAGCGGAGCGAAGCCCGCGAAGACCAGCGCCCCGTACCGGTGTCGCCTGCTCGCGCCGAGGGAGTGCAGCGCCCACGCGAGCGCTGCGATCGCGAGCAGCCCGAGCAGGAGGATCTCGACGCGGAACCAGTCGGCGTACACGCCGTGGTAGCCCCCGAGCTTGCGGAGGTAGACCGGGGCGGCGAACGACGCGATGGCGCCCGGCGGGTACTCGAGCCTGAAGTCGCCGTAGGGCAGGCGGTGCACGGCCGTCCAGTTGCCCCAGTTGTCGTAGAAGCGGACGTCGCCCACGAGCCACTTCTGGAAGACGTGCGCGTACGCGAGCACGCCCCACGCCACCGCGAACGACGCCGCGCCCGCGAGCGCCGGGCCGATCTCAGTGCGCAGGAGCGAGCTGGGGCTGCTCGACTCGCGGATCCTCGACATGGACGGGGGCGCGCACGACGGCCGCGGGCGCGAGCAGGGCGATCGCGGCGAAGGGGAAGAACCACGGGATGTAGGTGTACAGCCAGTACGTCAGCACGAGCTCGAAGCCGGCCAGCAGAGCCGCCGTGAGCGCCGCGAGCTGGAGCGGCGACTTCCGGCGCGGAAAGGCCGCTGCGGCGAAGGCGGCGAGGAGGAGCGCGCCCTGCAGCACGCGCTGGACGAGGTGCAGGTCGGGCAGCCCGCGCGCGTGGTACTGCCGCCAGTCCCAGAGCGAGAACGGCGAGCTTCGCCCGGCCTGCCACCAGATCGAGCGGTCCCAGAAGGCGCGCAGCTCGTGCAGCGGGCTCGGCTCGAGCAGCACCACCGAGAACGCGGCCAGGGTCGCGCCCGCGAAGCCGGCGGCGAAGCGCCAGGACGGGCGGCGCCCGGGGTAGGTGAGCCAGAGCGGGGCCACGATCAGCGAGCCGAACTTCGTCCAGCCGGAGAGGGCGCCGAGGACGCCCCGCGCCGCCGGCGCGGATGCGAGCCAGAAGCCGTAGATCAGGAAGCACGGCATCAGCGCGTCGTTCGTGTTCGAGTTCGAGACGTACTGGGTGAAGGGGTAGGCGGCCCAGGCGAACGCGAGCGTGGCCGCGAGGCGCATGCCGCCGAAGCGGCGGCCGACGAGCCACAGCCCGAGCAGGCTGAGCAGGTCGAAGGCGATCGCCGTGAAGTGCGCGGCCGGGAGCTTGTCCCACTTGCCGCTCCAGCCCCGGATCAGGTTCCCGGGGACGTACGACTCGTAGGCCACCGGTCCGTAGGTGTCCCCCTGCGGGTTGGCCGACTCGCAGCGGCCGTTCGTCTGGATGTGGTCGCGGATCTCGCCGTTCGCGTCGGCAGGGCCGCAGGCCGGGCGGCCGTCCTCGACGGGGAAGTGCCCCCACGGCGCCTCGCCGTGCAGGATCAGGTCGGCCCCGACGACCCCGGAGTAGCCGACGTCGATCACGTTCGACTCCCGCAGGTTGAGCCCGACGCGAAAGCCGACGAGGAAGACGGTCATGGCGAGCAGGAGCCACACCGGCCAGACCGGCCGCGAGCGCGAGCCACGGCCGGTCGCGCCGACCCACACGCCGCGGGCGATCACCCAGACGAGCGCCGGGTAGATCAACGGGGCGGCCGTGAAGATGTCGCCGTGGTTGAAGAACCAGAGGGAGGCGGTCGGCGACAGCAGGAACAGGAGATCCAGGTTGCGGAGCGACAGCGGCCGCCGGAGGTCGGCGAGGCCGACGAGGAAGACGAGGCAGAAGGCGCCCCAGACCCAGGGGCTGTTGATCTTCGCGCCGCCGAACGCGCCGGGCGAGCCGCGGGCCATGCCCCACGCCACCTGCGGGCCCGTCCACGCCTCGAGGACGGTGCCGCTCGCGTCGTCGACCTTGCCCTCCGCGATCTCCCCGGCGGCTCCCCACCACAGCTTCACGGTCCAGCTCGCGGTCGAGCCGTTGTAGCTCTCCTCGTCGGTCACGCCGTGGGCCGGGTAGCGTCGGAGCCACGCCGCCACCTTCGGGTCGCGGCGGAAGATCGCCAGGGCCCGCTTGCCGTTCAGGTGCTGCGCGCCCGACACCGAGGGCGCGGGGACGAGTTGCGCCGTGGTCCCCGCTGCCGGAGCCGTCGACGTGGTCGCCGCGGCGGCCGCGGGCGCGAGCGCGAGCGCGCAGACGAGGGCGGCGAGAAGGCGACGCGCCACCTTCACTACGCTACCCGCGCAGCGCGGCGCCCGGTCAGGCAGCCGAGGCCCGCGGGGCGGCGATCCGGCAGGCGCTCGCCGGCACCTGGACACGCACGCCGTTCCGCTGCAGCACGAGCTCGCTCACGTCGCCGCCGTGCGTGAGCACGACGTCGCGCAGGGAGCCGGCGGCGCGCCCGCCGTGCTCCACCTCGACGCCGAGCAGGCCGCGGAACGAGGTGCCGCGGCTGCGATAGAAGTGGACGTCCTCGAGCAGCATGAGAGACGACCCGACCGCGATCTCCTCCGGCCGGGGCTGCGACGCGGCGTAGGGCAGGAAGCGCTCCGACTCGTCGCCGCAGCGCACGACGAAGCCGACGGCGCGCCACGTGACCGTCTCCAGCAGGAGGTCCACGGGGCGACCGAGCTGGATGCCGCGCAGCCGAACGGGAAGGCGGAGTGCGGCGGCAGCGGTGAGGTTCTCCATTGCGACATCGTTCCTAACCCGCCGGATGCTGGGCAAACGCCGTCTACCCGACGAGCGGGACGAAGCGGCAGGTGACGGTGCGCGACACGGCGGGGCCCTCGGGCGTCCGCACCACCACCTCGAGGCGCTGCTCCCGCGCGCCGCCGACCGGGACGACGAGCCGCCCGCGCTCCTCGAGCTGCTCGTAGAGCGACTGCGGCACCCCGCTCGCGGCCGCCGCGACCGCGATGCCGGCGTAGGGCGCGTGCTCGGGCAGCCCTCGTGTGCCGTCGCCCACGTGGACGTGCACCCGTCCGCCGTACCCGGCAGCCTCGAGGCTCTCGCGTGCGCGCTCCGCGAGCTCGGCCAGCCGCTCGATCGTATGCACCGCGCCGGCCAGCTCCGCGAGGACCGCGGCCTGGTAGCCGGAGCCGGTGCCGACGTCGAGGACGCGGTCGCCGGCCCCGACGCCGAGCTCCGCGCAGATCCGCGCCACCATGTACGGCTGCGAGATCGTCTGCCCCTCGCCGATCGGCAGCGCCGCGTCGTCGTAGGCGCGTCCGCGCACCTCCTCCGGCACGAAGAGCTCACGCGGAACGCGCTCCATCGCCTTCAGGACGCGCTCGTCGCCGATCCCGCGCGCCCGGAGCTGCCCCGAGATCATCTCCCGTCGCGCGGCTACCGGGTCACGCGGCATGCGCGAGCGCCCGCTGGTACGGGGGCGGCTCGACCCCGAAGTGCGCGAGGACGGCCGCGGCGACCTCGGTGATGCGTGCCGGAGCGGCGTCCACGCCGACCGTCAGCAGAGGGACGAGCGAGTCGCCGGCGGTGAGCGAGCCGTGGCTGCCGCCGCCGGCGTGGTGGCCGCCGCCGAGATCCACCAACTCCCAGCCCTCCGCCGCGGACACGAGCAGTTCCCCGGCGGCCGGGTTCGCCAGTGCCGACCAGGCGCGCTCGAGCGCGTCCGGGTGGTCGAGGATC
Source organism: Actinomycetota bacterium (assembly GCA_039648875.1). Lineage (GTDB taxonomy): Bacteria > Actinomycetota > Thermoleophilia > Gaiellales > Gaiellaceae > Palsa-739. Next base: position 4,812 of record JBBWZD010000114.1, on the reverse strand, counting down.
GTCCGGTCGCCGCTCGTCTCCCACTCCTCGCCGCGCGGTCTGAAGCGGAGCTCCTCGCCCTCCCTGCGGGCGACCGCCTCGTCGGCCTCGCGACGCAGCGACGTCTCGACCGACGGCTCGCCGTCGAGCGACCGCGCGAGCTGCGAGGGCTCGATTCGCGCACCGGGTCGCAGGTACACCTGCCCCGCGCGGTTCGAGGCCGCGACGACGATCTCGTGCGCGTGGCGCGCGAGCGGCGCCTCCAGCCGTGCCGCCCGATCGACCTGCGTCTGCCCGTGGTCGGAGTGGAGCACGACCGCGTACCGCGCGAGGAACTCCTCCGGCCCGCCTGCGGCGTCGAGCAGCGCCTGGATCGCGGCGTCGGTCCGCGCGAGCGCGAGCTCCTCGGCGCCGGCCGGACCGTGCGCATGGGATGCGTAGTCGAAGTCCGACAGGTAGTACGCGAGGAAGTCGAAGCCGTCGCGGGTGACGAGCCAGCGGCCGACGGCGGCGGCGTACGCGTCGATCGAGCCGCCGGCACGGTCCCGGACTGCCAGCGGCGCACCCGTCGGGTCCGACTCGAAGAGGCTGTAGAAGAAGAACCGCTTCGGCCCGTACGCGGGCTTCGTCAGCCCCGGCACCGTCGGCACGTAGCGGGTCCGGCCGCGGTAGCAGGTGATGTTCACCGCCGCCGTCACCAGGCCGGCGTCCTCGAGCGCCTCGTAGATCGTGACCGCGTCGGCGCTGAGGTGACGCTGGTTCATGTTGTAGATCGTGTCGAGGAGCGACTGGGCCATCCCGGCCGCGCGGAGGGCCGCGAAGGAGGAGCCGTACTCGACAAGGCGCCGCTCGTCGCGGTTCCACCAGACCAGGTGCGGGATGCGGTGAACGCCCGGGCCCGCGCCGGTGACGATGGACGAGAGGCAGACCGGCGTCAGCGACGGGAAGACCGAGGTCGCGCGGCGGTAGCTGCCGTGCTGCGCGAGAAGTGCGAGCGCCGGGGCGCCGCCGCTCTCGACCGCGCGCTCGAATGCCGCGGGCGTCATCCCGTCGACGAGGATCAGGATCAGCTTCCTCGGCGCGGCGCCCCTAGTCACGGGCGAGCGTGCGCAGGCCCGCGTAGCGCTCCGGCGCGCGGCGGCGGATGCGCGCCGCGAGCAGAGGGAGCGCGAGCGCCTCCACGTAGCCGAGCACGGGCACCCAGGCGAGGGCCGCCGCTGCGAGCGCCGCGCCTGCGACGAGCATCGCCGTGCCGCCGCGGGTGCCGCCGCGACGGAGCGCGCCCCGCACGACCTGCGCGGCGCCGAGGGCGCCCGCGAGGGCGCCGAGCACGCCGGCGAGCACGTCGCCCCAGCCGCCGGGCTGCCAGCTCTCGAGCGCGAGCCCAAGCCCGGCGCCCGCCGCGAGCGCGAGGACGCCGGCGACGGCGAGCGCGGCACGTGCCGCACCGGCCAAGCCCGCCAGCAGCACGCCTGCACCGGCGCCGAGGCCCGCGCAGACGCCGATCCAGTACCAGCCGCCCATCGGCCGCAGTGTAGATGCGCCGTATCCGCAGCCGCGCTCGCGTCGTTGTGGTCTCGAAGGCGGCTCCCGCACCGCCGAATCGACTCTGGGAGAACACCGTGCCCGAGCCCGCAGCCCCGTTGCTCGTCTTCTTCACCTCACGGCAGTCCGGGCCGGCCCGGCGGATGGAGAGCCTGCTCGCGCACATCGCGCGCAAGGAGCGCGAGCGCCTGCGCGTGAAGCGCGTCGACGTCGAGGAGCTACCCGACGTGTCCGAGCGCTTCGGCGTCTCGGACGTGCCGTCCCTCGTGCTCGTGAAGGACCGGCGGATCGTCGCGCGGCTCGACGGCCGCTCCACGGCGCCCCAGATCGAGACGATGCTCGACGCGCACGTGCGCGGCGAGCCCGCTGCCGCGTAGCTCCAGGGTTAGTCGCCGCTCTTCTCGAGCTGCGCGATCACGGCGAGCCCGAAATCGGCCGCGCGCTTGCCGTCTATCACGCGATGGTCGAACGTGACGGAGACGTTGCCGATCCGGCGAGCGACGATCTCGCCGTCGCGCACGACCGGCCGGTCCGCGATGCGGTGGACGCCGAGGATCGAGACCTGCGGGTGGTTGATCAGAGGCGTGACGAACAGGCCGCCGGACCGGCCCGCGCTCGTGACGGTGAAGGTGCCGCCGCGCAGCTCCTCGGGTGCGAGCCGGCCCGCATGGGCGGCGTCGCCGAGACGCCTGACCTCGGCGTCGAGCTCCTCGAGCGGGCGCAAGTCGCAGCCGCGGACGACCGGGACTACGAGGCCTTGGCCGGTCTGGACGGCGACGCCGATGTCGTACCGCTCGAGGTACACGAGCTCCCCGTCCTCGACGCGGGCGTTCAGCTCGGGGAACTCCTTCAGCGACTCGGCCGCCGCCTTCAGGACGAGCGGCACCAGCAGCTTCAGCTCGACGGCGCCGAAGTCGCACTCCTCCACCCACGTCACGGCGGGGATCTCGTGCGCCCGCGTCAGGTGCTCGAGCATCTGGCGCCGGATGCCGCGGATCGGCTCTCGCCGGCCCTCCTGCGGCTGCTCGCCGGCGCCTGCGGCCGCCGCCTTCACGTCGCTCTCGGTGACGCGGCCCTGCGGCCCGGTGCCGCTGATCCCGGCGAGCTCGAGGCCGAGCTCCCGTGCCAGCCTCCGGACGAGCGGCGTCGCGCGGACCTTCTCGTCCGGCGGCCGGACTGCGGCCGCCGCGGCCGGCGCGGCGCCGTCCGCCCCAGCGGCGCCGATGACGACGAGCACCGTCCCGACCGGCACGACCTGCCCTTCCCCCACGAGGATCCGCGCGACCGTGCCGCCCGCCGGCGACGGGATCTCGACGGTGGTCTTGTCGGTCGCGATCTCGACGAGCGGCTCGTCCTCCGCGATCTCCTGCCCCTCGCGGACGAGCCACCGGGCAATCTCGCCTTCTGTCAGTCCCTCGCCCAGATCCGGCAGCTTGAACTCGTACGGCATCGCGGCGACTTCTACCTGAAGGCGTCGTCGCGGAGGAGAGCGTGCACGCCCTTGGCGCCGTTGACCACCTGCGTCACCCGCAGGTCGACGGCGACGCTCGCAAGGGCGAGTGCGTGCGCGCGGCCGACCGCCAGCTTGCGCTCCATCAGGTCGAGCATCGTCGCCAGCGCCTGCTCGGCCGCGACGTCGAGGTCCTCGTCGAAGCCGAAGGCGAGCCATGCGCCGTCGATGCGCGCGACCGGGGAGCGCAGCTCGAGGTCGCTCAGCTCGAACCTCAGCTGCGCACGCTCGATCGGGCACTCGATCGCGGTGCCCGACACCTCGCCATCCCCCTGCGCGCCGTGGCCGTCACCGGCCATGACGAGGGCGCCGCCGACGGAGATCGGCAGGTAGAGCGCCGCCCCGGCCACGAGCTCCCTGCAGTCGATGTTGCCGCCCCACCTTCGCGGCGGGATCGTCGAGTGCTCCCCCGGCTCGGGCGGCGGCATCCCGATCACGCCGAGGAAGGGGGACGAGGGAACGCGGTGCTCGCCGAGGCGCCAGCACTCGCCGTCGAGGCGCCACACGAATCCCTCGCCGTCCGCCCAGGTCTCGCCCCACGGCCGCGGCGTCACCTCGTCGACGTGCACGACGAGCGTCTGCCCCGCTCGCGCCCCCCGGACCTCGAAGGGCCCTTCGAGGGCATGACCCGCGCCCTCGGGGCGATCCGTGACGTCGATCGGGTCCCACTTCCACCCTGCGTTCCGAGCGGCGAAGACGACCGGCTCGCCCGGGTCCACGGAGACGGCGGGCTCGTAGTCGCGCGAGAACCAGCCCCTCACGACCGCGGCTCCTGCACCCAGGCGTCGGCGGGCGCCAGCAGCAGGCGCAGCCCGACGCGGCGGCCGCCGTCGTCGCGGAACTCCCAGAGCGAGAACGCCTGCTCGTCGCCCCGCAGCTCGGGCGCCACCTCCGCCGGCACGTAGCCGCCCTGCAGCCGCTGCGCCGCGTCCCATACGCCGACCGCGTGCAGATCGTGCTCGTTCTCCGGCTCGGGCACGAGCGCCAGCCTGCGGCCGGGAGCGAACGCCTCGTCCTGAATCGCGTCGAGCCGGTAGGAGGAGCCGGCGAGCTTCACCACCCGCAGCCGCTCGTCGTCCCAGCGTACGGCGTCGCCCGTGGCGGCGTCGCGGATCCAGTAGCCCGACTCGCCCCGCTCGAGCCAGAGCCGCAGCCGCTCGGAGGACTCAGAACTCGAGGAGCTTCCGGCAGGCATCGACGACGCGGCCGACCGACGGCATGTACGCATCCTCGATCTTCCAGTACGGGTACGGGACGTCGTAGCCCGTGACGCGCAGCACCGGCCCGCGCAGGTCGAGGATCGCCTTCTCGGCGAGGATCGCCGCGAGCTCCGCGCCGAAGCCCGCAACCCGCGGCGCCTCCTGGACGACCACCACGCGGCCGGTCTTCGCCGCCGACGCGAGCAGCGCCTCCTCGTCCAGCGGCTTCAGCGTGCGGATGTCGAGCACCTCGACGGACGCCTCGTCGGCCAGGGCGTCGGCTGCGCGCTCGCAGAGCGGCACCATCGCGCCGTAGGCCACGAGCGTGACGTCGCTCCCCTCGCGGGCGAGGCGCGCCCTGCCGAGCGGCACGACGTGCTCGCCGGCCGGCACCTCGCCGCGCTCGGTGCGGTAGATGAGCTTCGGCTCGAGCACCACGACGGGATCGGGATCGCGGATCGCGGCGGCCAGAAGCCCCTTCGCGTCGGCCGGCGTCGAGGGGATCGCCACCTTCACTCCCGGCGTGTGCACGTAGTAGGTCTCCGGCGAGTCGTCGTGCAGCTCGGGAGCTCGCACGCC
>JBBWZD010000078.1:0-30149 GCA_039648875.1 Actinomycetota bacterium | reverse complement strand
GAGCGACGCGCCGTGCGCGCGCTCGTCGAGGCCCACGGCCACGACAGCCTCGCCTTCTTCGCGCTTCGGCGCGACAAGAGCTACTTCTTCTCGCCCTCCCGTCGCGCGTTCCTCGCTTACCGCGTCGTGGCCGGCGCCGCGCTCGTGAGCGGCGACCCGGTGGGCGAGGAGTCGGAGTTCGACGCGTTGCTCGCCGAGTTCCGCCGCGTCGCACATGCGCACGGGTGGCGCCTCGCCGTGGCCGGCGCCTCGGCCGCACAGCTCGAGCGCTACCGGCGGCTCGGCCTGCGGGCGATCTCGATCGGCGAGGAAGCGGTGCTGCACCCGTCGCAGTTCTCGCTCGAGGGGCGGTCGATTCGCAAGGTCCGGCAGTCAGTGTCGCGCGTCGCCAGGGCCGGCTACCGCCTGCGCGTCGTGCCCGTGGAGGAGGCCGGCGACGAGCTGCGCGCCCGTCTCGAGACGATCTCGGACGCGTGGCGCGGCAACCAGCCGGAGCGTGGCTTCACGATGGCGATCGACGACCTGTACGTGCCCGGGACGCTGTTCGCGCTCGCGGAGCACCAGGGCGGCCGCCTCGGCGGCTTCCTGCACCTGGCGCCCACGCCTGCGGGCGGAGGCTGGTCGCTGAGCACGATGCGCCGCGCGCCGGACACGCCGAACGGGTTGACCGAGTTCCTCGTGGTCGAGACCCTCGCCTGGGCCGGTGAGAACGGCGCGACCGAGCTGTCGCTCAACTTCTGCGCGCTGACGGACCTCATCTCCTCGGAGCGCGCCGTGACGGTGCCGCGGCGCCTCCTCCGGCGCGGCCTCCTCGCGGCCGACCGGCTCTTCCAGCTCGAGCGCCTGTACTCGTTCAACCGCAAGTTCTTCCCCGAATGGCGCCCGCGCTACCTGTGCGTCGAGCGGCTCGCCGACCTCCCGCTCGTCGGCCTCGCCTACCTGCACGTCGAGCAGCTGCTCGTCCCGCCCGGACCGTGGGCCCGCCGCGCGCAGCAGCGGCAGCGCCGGCGGCAGCCCGTGTCACACTGAGCCTCGTGGCACAACCGGCGACGCGCAGCCTCGGCCGCCTCTCGGAGATCGCACAGGTGATGGTCCGGCACGGCTTCGGCTACTTCCTCGAGGCGCACAAGCTCACGGACCTGTTGCCGGGCCGCTCGGCCGAGACGCGGCTCGCGGCCACGGCGACGGGTGCCGGCTCGGCGCGGGGCCAGCATCTGCGCGAGCTGCTCGACGAGCTGGGGCCGACGTTCGTGAAGTTCGGCCAGCTCCTGTCCACCCGGCCCGACGTCGTCCCGCCGGACATCATCGCGGAGCTGCGTGGGCTGCAGGACGACGTGCGCCCGTTCCCCTTCGAGCAGGCGGAGCGGGTGATCGAGGAGGACCTCGGCAACACGCTCGAGCGGCTCTTCCTCGACTTCGAGCGGCAGCCGGTGGCGGCGGCGTCGATCGGCCAGGTCCACCGCGCGGTCCTTCCCAACGGGAAGCGCGTCGCCGTGAAGGTGCAGCGCCCCGGCGCGCCGCGGCAGATCGAGGCCGACCTGACGCTGCTGTACCAGGCCGCGCGGCTCGTCAAGGAGCGGGTGCGTGCGCTCGACTTCATCGACGCGCGCCTGCTGGTCGACGAGTTCGCGCGGCAGATCCGGCAGGAGCTCGACTACCGGCTCGAGGCGCGGAACGCGCAGACGTTCCACCGCAACTTCGCCGGCTCGCCGCACGTGCAGGTGCCGCGCGTGTACTGGACGTACACGCGCGCCCGCGTGCTGACCCTCGAGTGGCTCGACGGCACGCAGGTAGCGGACATCGACGTGCTGCCGTTCACGCTGGAGGAACGGCGCGAGCTGACCAACCTGATCGCGGAGACGTGGATGACGATGATCTTCCGCCACGGCTTCTTCCACGGCGACCCGCATCCGGCGAACATCCTCATCCTGGAGGAGGCGGGCACGATCGGCCTCGTCGACTTCGGCGCGGTCGGCAAGCTCACCGACGACGACATGACGAAGCTGACGCGGCTCTTCATCGACGCGGCGGCGGAGAACGTGGAGCTGCTGCCGAAGCGGCTCTCGGACCTCGGTGTCCGCTACGCGAAGGAACGCGAGCAGGAGTTCCTGGCGGAGCTGCGCGAGCTGTACTACCGCTACTACGGCGCGAGCCTCGCCGAGATCGACCCGGTCCAGGTGATCCGGGAGGCGTTCCAGCTCATCTACTCCATGAACCTGCAGCTGCCGACGCGCTACCTGCTGCTCGACCGCGCGATCGCCACGGTCGGCTCGGTGGGGGTGGAGCTGTACCCCGACTTCAACGTCTTCGAGGTGGCGCGGCCGTACGCGCGCGGGCTGCTGCTGGAGCGGTTCACGCCGCAGCGGATCGCGCGCCGGGCGCGGCGCGACGCGATTCGCTACGCGGAGATCCTCGCCGAGGCGCCGTACCAGTTCCACGACCTCATGGAGCAGGTGCGAGACGGCCAGGTCGAGGTCGGCTTCGTGCACAAGGGGCTCGACGAGTTCCTCGAGAACATGCAGCGTGTCTTCAACCGGCTCGTGATCGCGCTGATGGTCACCGGCGGGCTGATCGGCTCGAGCCTGATCGGGATCTTCGCCAAGACGGGGCCGCAGCTGCTCGGCATCAACGTCATCTCCGTCGTCGGCTTCGCCCTCTCGACGGTGCTCGGGCTGTGGCTGCTCGTGGGCGTCGTCCGCTCCGGCCGGTTGTAGAAGAGAAGTCACAGTTCCGCGCGAAAGGACATCTGGCGCTGCGGCGAGGCCGTCGCTACGTTCGCGCCGATGACCGCTCTCTTGCTCGCCGAACCGGAGGAGACGATGCGCGGCTTCCTCGAGCGCCAGCTCTCGAGCGACGGCTTCGACGTGCTGGCGTTCAGCTTCCCGGAAGAGCTGCCGCGCGCTGCCGAGCCCGACGTGCTGCTGCTCGGCGACCCGGCCGCGCTCGACCGTTGCATCCTCTCCGGCTGTCCGGTGATCGTGCTCGGAAGCGCCGACCAGGCGACCCGCCTCCGCGCCCTCGAGCGCTGCGACGACTACCTGTCGCGGCCGTTCGCCTACGAGGAGCTTCTCGCGCGTATCCGCGCGGTGCTGCGACGGCGGCCGGTGCGGAGCGAGAGGGTCGACCTCGGCGAGCTCGTGGTCGACCGGGCGGCGCGGCGCGTGCTCGCCAACGGCGTCGACGTCGTGCTGTCGACGAAGGAGTACGCCCTGCTGCTGAAGCTCGCGGTCGACCCCGACCGAGTCTTCACCCGCGAGCACCTGCTGCGGGACGTCTGGGGCTATCGCAGCTACGTGGCGACGCGGACGCTCGAGTCGCACGCGTCGCGCATCCGCTGCAAGCTCGCCGCGGCCGGCCTCCCCGGCTGGGTGGTGAACGTCTGGGGGGTCGGCTACAAGCTGCGGCCCGTCGCGCCGAGCCCCTCCTAGAGCAGCGCCCCCTCGAGGCGGAGGAGCTGCTCCTTGCGGTCGAGGCCGCCGCCGTAGCCGACGAGCTTCCCCGATGCGCCGACGACGCGGTGGCAGGGCAGCACGATCGGCACCGGGTTGCGGTTCATGACCGTGCCGACGGCCCGCGCGGCGCGGGCGTGCCCCACCTCCGTCGCGAGGGCGCCGTAGGTCGTGGTGCTGCCGTACTCGACCCGCGCGAGCCGGGCCAGGACGCGCCGGTTGAACTCCGGCATCGCCCGCAGGTCGGGCTCGACGTCGAAGTGGCGCCGGCGGCCGTCCAGGTACTCGCCGAGCTCGAGCCGCAGCCGCTCGACCGGCCGGGACGCTCGCAGCACCCTCGGGCCGTAGAGGCGTGCGAGCAGCTCGAGCTCCCGCTCGGGCTCCGGGTCGAACGTGATCCGGCACACGCCCTGGTCGGTGACGCCGACGAGCAGCGGCCCGATCGGCGTGTCGGCGAGCACGTCGTAGGCCACGTCGAGCAGCCCCTCGTCGGCCGCGGCCGTGCGGAAGCGCTCGTCGAGGGCGGGGGAGAGGGTGTCGGTCACGTTCGCTCCTTTCGCAGCCGTCGCACGCCCGCCGAGGCGGCCTGGCGTGCGGCCTCCTCGGTCGAGCCGAGGGCGGCGCCGATGTCGTCGTAGCCGAGGTCGTAGCCGTAGCGCAGCACGACCGCCGCCCGCTCCTTCGGCGGCAGGTCGTCGGTCAGCGGCGCGAGGTCCTGGAAGGCGGGGCCGGCGTCGACGGTGCCGAGCTCCGGCAGCTCTTCGTGCGGCCGGCGGCGGCGTACGTCGTCGAGCACGATGCGGCCGGCGATCGTCAGCACCCACGCCCGCAGGTGCTCGCCGTGCTCCAGGCGCGGGTACGCGCGCAGGGCCCGCAGGAACGTCTCCTGGAACGCGTCCTCGGCACGCTCGCGGCCGAGGCGGCGGCCGAGGAAGCGCAGCACCTCCGCCTTGTGGGCCTCGTAGAAACGCTCGAAGGGCGGAACGGCTGCAGGCATCGACACGTGAAACGTACTCCGGCGCCAAGATGTGAGACGTGAAGCTCGCGGTGGTCGGCCACGTCGAGTGGGTGGAGTTCGCCCGGGTCGAGCACGTGCCCGCGCCGGGCGAGATCGTGCACGCGCTCGAGACGTGGGAGGAGCCCGCGGGCGGCGGTGCGGTCGCGGCCGTCCAGCTCGCGAACCTGAACGGGCAGGCGTCGCTGTACACCTCGCTCGGCGGCGACGAGCTCGGCCGGCGCGCGCGCGAGGAGCTGGCGAGCCGCGGGGTCACCGTGCGAGCGGGCGAGGCGTCCGAGCCACAGCGGCGCGCGTTCACCTACGTCGACGCCGACGGCGAGCGCACGATCACCGTCCTCGGCCGCAAGCTGCTGCCGTCCGGTACCGCAGGCTCGCTGCCGTGGGAGGAGCTCGCCCGCTATGACGCCGTCTACTTCGTCAGCGGCGACGCCGCCGCGGTGCGGGCGGCGAGGCGCGCGCACGTCCTCGTCGCGACCTCGCGCGAGCTGGTGACGCTCCGGCAGGCGGGGGAGCAGGTCGACGTGCTGGTCGGGAGCGGCGAGGACGAGGCCGAGCGCGTCGAGCCCGGCGACCTCGACCCGCCGCCGCGGATCGTCGTGACGACGGCCGGACCACTCGGGGGCTGGGTGCGGCCCGGCGGGCCCTTCCGCGCCGTCCCGCCCCCCGGGCCCGTCGAGGACGCGTACGGCTGCGGCGACTGCTTCGCCGCCGGCCTCACCTTTGCGCTGGCGCAGGGGCGGGCGATGGACGAGGCGGTTGCGCTGGGCGCGCGCTGCGGCGCGGCCGTCCTGACCGGCCGCGGCGCCTACGCCGGCCAGCTCACGGCCTCGGCCGCGACGTGATCGACGACGCAGCGTGGCGCACGCCGTCGCCGCGGCTCCTGGTCCTGCGGCGCGCGGAGGTCGCGGCGGCGACGCTCGCCCTCGCGCTCGCCGTCGGTGTTCCCGCCGGGCTGGCGGCGGCCCCGGCGGGGCTCGCCGGCGCGGGCGCGGCGGTCGCCGTCGGGGCCGCGGCCGAGACGTTCGTCCGTCGCCGCGTGCGCGCTTGGGCGTACGCCGAGCGCGATGACGACCTGCTGGTCCGCCGCGGCGTGCTCTTCTCGCGCCTCTCGGTTGTGCCCTACGGCCGGATGCAGTTCATCGACGTCACGGCGGGGCCGCTGGAGCGCTCGTTCGGCCTCGCGACGGTGCGGATGCACACGGCCGCCGCCGCGAGCGACGCGCGGATCCCCGGCCTCGCGCGTGAGGAGGCGGCGCGCCTGCGGGACCGGCTCGCCGAGCTCGGGGAGGCGCAGGCTGCGGGCATATGAGCTCCGACGGCTGGCGGCGGCTTCACCCCGTGTCGCCCGTCGTGCGCGCCGGCCGCGCCGCCGTCGCGCTCGCCGTGGTCGTCCTGCCGTCGGCGCTCGGCGGCCGCGACCTGTCGGAGTCGGCGATCCAGCTCGGGCTGGTGGTCGTGCTCGCGCTGCTCGGCTTCGTCTCCTGGCTCGTCACCCGCTGGCGCATCGACGGCGACGACCTGCGCATCGAGACGGGGCTGCTGCGGCGGCAGTCGCTGCGCTTCCCGCTCTCGCAGGTGCAGGCGATCGACGTCGTGCGCCCCGGGCTTGCCCGCCTCTTCCGGGTGGCGGAGCTGCGCCTTCGCCTCGGCGGGGCGGCCGGGGCGACCGCACGTCTCGCGTACCTGCCGGAGCGAGAGGCCGAGCCGCTGCGCGCGCGGCTGCTGGCGCTCGCGCACGGTGGGGCCGAGCCCGAGGCTCCCGCCGCCGAGGCGCCGGAGCGGGTGCTCGCGTCCGTGCCCGCGGGCCGTCTGGCGGCGTCGATCCTGCTCAGCGACGTCGGCCTCGCGGCCGAGGCGGTGCTCGCCGGGCTGGTCGCGACTGCGGTCGTCTCGCCGGCTGCGGCCGCCGGCGTCGCGGGCGGCGGCGCCGCGTGGATCCTCGCGGCGGGCACGCTCGTCTGGCGGCGCTTCAACCAGGAGTACCGCCTGACGCTCGCAGAGGCGCACGACGGACTCCGGTTGCGCTCCGGCCTCGTCGCGCTGACCGCCGAGACCATCCGCCCGGGCCGCGTCCAGGCTGTCCGCATGGTGGAGCCCCTGCTCTGGCGGCTGCTCGGCTGGTGCCGGCTCGAGGTCGACCTCGCCGGGCGTCAACGGGCGAAGGGGGAGGGAGAGGCGCAGCGGGGCCAGCTACGCGCGGTGCTGCCGGTCGGCAGCCGCCGGCTCGCGCTGGAGCTCGTCGAGCGGATCCTTGCCGACGCGCCGCGCGAGCGGCTGCCGCCGCCGCGCCGCGTGCTGCTGAAGAGCCCCCTCCGCTACCGCTTCCTGTCCTGGGGCAGGAGCGACACCTGCGCGGTCGCCGTCACCGGCCGCATCCGCCGCGTCACCGCCTGGGTGCCGCTGGTGAAGGTGCAGAGCTTCCGGCGCGTCCAGGGACCGGTCCAGCGCCGGCTGAACCTCGCGTCGATCCACCTCGACACCGCCGGCCGCAGCGTGCACGCGACGCTCCGCGACCGCGACGTGCGGGAGGCCGACGTCGCGCTCGACGACCTCGTCCGGCTTGCGCGCGCCGCCCGCGGTGGCTAGGGGTACGCGAGAGTTGCGAAGTGGGGCAAAGTGGTTTATCGTGGGGGAAAGTGGTGAAGAAGGAAGCGGCCCCACATGCTCCTCGGCGAACACGAGCACAGCCTTGACGACAAGAACCGCCTCACCTTGCCCGCCAGGTTCAGGCAAGCCTTCGGGGACGGAATCGTCGTGACGCGAGGCATGGACGGCTGCCTGTTCGCCTTCACCCTTCCCGAGTGGGAGCGGCTCGTCGAGCGCAGGCTCGCCACGCTCGACCTGCTGAGCAAGGAGGGCCGCCGGATCCACCGCTTCTTCTTCTCGGCAGCGATCGAGACGGAGCTCGACAAGCAGGGTCGCCTGGGGCTTCCGCCGGCGCTGCTCGAGCACGCGAAGCTCGGCCGCGACGTCGTCGTCGCGGGCGTCCACGACCACCTCGAGATCTGGGACCGCGCCGCCTGGCAGCGCGAGCTCGGCGAGGTCGAAGGGAGTGCGGAGCATGTTGCCGAACGTCTTGCCGCCCAGCGCAACTGACCACGTCCCCGTCCTCGCCGACGAAGTGCGGGAGAGCCTCGCCGTGCGTCCGGGGGAGACGGTCGTCGACGCGACGTTCGGCGCCGGCGGCCACGCCGAGGTGCTGGCCCTCGCCCTCGAGGGCCGGGGCAAGCTCATCGCCGTCGATCGCGATCCCACGGTGCGCGCGTACTTCGACCGGTTGCAGGGGCGCTCCTCTCTGCAGATGCGGCTGCTGCGCGGCGACTTCGGCGTCGTCCTCCCGCAGCTCGCGGACAACGGCGTGCGCGCCGACGCGATCCTGCTCGACCTCGGCGTATCGTCGATGCAGCTCGACCGGCCCGAGCGCGGCTTCTCGTACGCCACGGATGCGCCGCTCGACATGCGGATGGACCCGTCGCAGGGCCTGAGCGCGCGGGAGGTGGTGAACGAATGGCCGGAGCGGGAGCTGGTGACGATCTTCCGCCGCTTCGGCGAGGAGCGCTACGCGAAGCAGATCGCCCGCGCGATCGCGCGCGAGCGGAGGGAGCGCCCCTTCGAGCGCAGCGGCGAGCTCGTGGACACGATCAGGGCCGCGATCCCCGCGCCAGCCCGGTTCGGCGACGGACATCCGGCCAAGCGGGTCTTCCAGGCCCTGCGGATCGCCGTGAACGACGAGCTGGGCTCGCTCGAGGCGGCGCTGCCGGCCGCGCTCGAGATGCTGCGACCCGGCGGCCGGCTCGCCGTGATCTCGTTCCACTCGCTCGAGGACCGGCTCGTGAAGCAGTTCCTGCGCGAGAAGGAGCGCGGCTGCACGTGCCCGCCGGACTTCCCGGTGTGCGTGTGCGGCCACGAGCCGGAGTTGCGGGCCGTCCAGCGTCGCCCCGTGCGGGCGGGGGAGGCCGAGGTGGCCGCGAATCCGCGCGCCGCCTCCGCGCGCCTGCGAGCCGCGGTGAAGGTGGAAGGCGAGGCGTAGGTGGCCGCCGTCGACTCCACGACGCTCGCCCCGGCACCTGCGCGCAGGCCGCGAGCCCGGCCACGCCCGGCCGCCGTACCCTCGCGCGCGTCGCGCCGCCGCGCCAGGGGCTTCCACGTCACCGGCGGCATCCTCTGGATCTCCGCGCTTGCGCTCCTGCTCGCCGGGGTCGTCGCCGTCAACGTGGCCGTGCTGCGCGTGAACATGGGGGTCACCAAGCTCGAGCAGCAGCAGCTCCAGCTGCAGGCGCAGAATGCCGCGCTGGCGTCCCAGGTCTCGCGGGCGAAAGCGGCGCCGCTGATCGAGCAGGCGGCGCGGAGGCTGGGGCTCGTGCCGGCGCCGGCCACCGACACGAGCTACATCGACCTCGGGAAGCGCTGACGCGATGGCGCGGATCGTCAACTCGCGCGTCCGGCTGCTGCTGTTCTGCATCGTGCTCACCTTCGCCGTCCTCCTGGCGCGGGCGGGGTGGATCTCGACGGTGCGCGCGTCGTCGCTCTCGCGGCTCGCGCAGGCGCAGACGAAGACGACGGTCGTCCTGCCGGGCGGCCGCGGCACGATCTTCGACGTGCTGGGGACGCCGCTCGCGCTCGGAGAGGAGACGACGACGGTATTCGCCGACCCGCGCCAGATCCGCCGCCCGCGAGCCGCCGCGGCCGTCGCGGCGCGCATCCTCCACCTCCGCGCAGCGGCGCTCTACCCGCTGCTGGCCGACCGCGCCCGCGGCTTCGTGTACGTCGAGCGCAAGGCTCCTCCGGGTCTCGCAGCCCGCCTGGCGAAGCGCAACCTGCCGGGCTTCTTCTTCCGTGCCGAGGAGAAGCGCACGTATCCGCAGCGGGCCGTCGCCGCGCCCGTGCTGGGCTACGCCGGCGTCGACAACAACGGGCTCGCCGGCCTCGAGGCCGCGCTCGACCGGAAGCTGACGGGCAAGCCCGGTAGCGAGACGATCGTCCGCGACCCGTTCGGCCGTGCGATCGACATGCAGCACGTCGTGCCGGCGACCGCCGGCAAGTCCGTCTTCCTGACGCTCGACCACACGATGCAGGCGAACGCCGAGCAGGTGCTGCGCGCGACCGTCGCGCAGTGGGGCGCGAAGAGCGCGACGGCGATCGTCCTCGACCCGAGGAGCGGCAACATCCTGGCGATGGCCGAGGCGCCCGGCTACGACGCCAACGACTTCCCGCGCGCCGCCCAGAGGGGGCTGCAGCGCAACCATGCCGTCACCGACGTGTACGAGCCGGGGTCGGTGTTCAAGGTCGTGACGATCGCGGGCGCACTGTCCGACGGCCTCGTCACGCCGCAGACGCGCTTCACGCTCCCGTACTCGATCCAGGTGGCGGACCGCGTCGTGCACGACGCCGAGCTGCGCGGCACCGAGACGATGTCGGTCGCAGAGATCCTCCAGCGCTCGTCGAACGTGGGCGCCATCACGATCGCGAAGCTGCTCGGCAAGCAGCGCCTGCTCTACTGGATCCACCGCTTCGGTTTCGGCCGGCCCACCGGCATCGACTTCCCGGGCGAGAGCCGCGGCCTGCTGCCGGCCCACTGGTGGGGGTCGACGATCGGGAACGTGCCGATCGGGCAGGGCGTCTCGGTCACCGCGATCCAGCTCGCGTCGGTGTACGCGGCGATCGCGGACGGCGGCCTCTGGCGCCGCCCGCATCTCGTCGACCACGTCCAGGGCGAGAAGCCCGCCCCGGTGCGCACGCGGCGGATCGTCTCGAAGAAGGTCGACCGCGAGCTGCTGACCATGCTGAAGGGGGTCGTCTCCGACGCCGGCACCGGAGCCGCCGCCGAGATCCCCGGATACAGCGTGGCCGGAAAGACCGGCACGGCGCAGAAGCCGAGCCCGCGCGGCGGCTACGCGGCGGGCAAGTACTCGGCCACGTTCGTCGGCATCGTCCCGGCGAGCAGACCGAGGCTCGTGATCCTCGTCACGGCCGACGAGCCGACGAGGGCCATCTTCGGCGGCGTCGTGGCGGCGCCGGCGTTCGCGCAGGTCGCGGAGTTCGACCTCCAGTACCTGGAGGTTCCGCCGGACCTGGGGCACTGAGCGGCCTCCGGGGCGCCGGGTACACTCGCCGGGCGATGATGGATCTGGATCGCCTCGTCGCCGCGCTCGGGGCGGTCGAGGTGGTCGGACGCGCTCCGGTGGAGATCGGCGACCTCGCCTACGACGCGCGGGCGGTCATCCCGGGCACGCTCTTCTTCTGCGTCCCCGGCGCGCGTGCCGACGGCCACGACTTCGCCCCTGAGGCCGTCGCGCGCGGCGCGTCCGCCCTTGTCGTCGAGCGGCCGCTCGACCTGCCGGTGCCGCAGGTCGTGGTCGCCGACGCGCGTGCGGCGATGCCCGTAGCCGCCGACGAGTTCTTCGGCCACCCGAGCCGCGAGCTCGACGTCGTCGGGGTGACGGGGACGAGCGGCAAGACGACCACGTCGTTCCTGATCTTCGCCCTGCTCGCCGCCGCCGGACGCCGGCCCGCCCTGCTCGGCACGGTCGAGGCGCGCGTGGGAGGAGAGCGCCGAGGCGTCGTCCGCACCACACCCGAGGCGATCGACCTGCAGCGCCTCTTCCGCGAGATGCTCGACGCCGGCGACCGTGCGTGCGCGATGGAGGCGTCGTCGCACGCGTCGCAGCTCCACCGGCTCGACCGCGTCGGCTTCGCTGCCCTCGTCTTCACGAACCTCAGCCTCGACCACCTCGATTTCCACGGCGACATGGAGTCGTACTTCCAGGCCAAGCGGCGGCTCTTCGTCGAAGGCCGGCCGCCCGCCGCCGTGAACGTCGGCGACGAGTACGGCCGCCGGCTCGCGGCGGAGCGGCCGGACGCGCTCACCTTCGGTTTCGCGGACGACGCGCAGATCGGCCGCGAAGCGCTCGCCGGCATCGACCTGAAGCTGCGCGGGCGCTTCAACGCGGAGAACGCGCTCGCCGCACTGGCGGCGGGACGGCTGCTCGGCGTCCCCGACGAGGCGATCGCGCGGGGGCTCGAGTCGGTGCGCGGCGTGCCGGGGCGGTTCGAGGAGGTCGACGAGGGCCAGCCGTTCACGGTGATCGTGGACTACGCGCACAAGCCGGACGCGCTCGCCAACGTGCTGCGGGCGGCGCGGGAGCTCGCCGCCGGCGGGCGCGTGATCTGCGTCGTCGGCGCGGGCGGCGACCGCGACCGCGCCAAGCGCCCCGTGATGGGGCGGCTCGCCTCGGAGCTCGCGGACGTGGCGATCGTCACCTCCGACAACCCGCGCAGCGAGGATCCGGAGGCGATCATCGGAGAGATCGTGGCCGGCGCGGACGGGGAGGTCGAGGTCGAGCCGGAGCGTGCAGCTGCCATCGCGCGTGCCGTGGAGGTCGCTCGCGACGGCGACGTGGTGTTGATCGCGGGCAAGGGTGCCGAGCCGGGGCAGGAGGTCCGCGACCGGACGATCCCCTTCGACGACCGCGAGGCCGCGCGCCAGGCGCTGCGGGCCCTGGGGGCTCGCACCTGATCCCGCTGACGCTCGAGGAGGTCCGGGCGCTCGGGCTCGGCCGGCTGGAGGGCGACGGGCGGGAGGTCACCGGCGTCGCGATCGACTCCCGCCGCACGGTGCCGGGGGACCTGTTCGTCGCCGTCCGCGGCGGCGTCGCGTACCTCGAGGCGGCCCGCGCGCTCGGGGCCGCGGCGACGCTCCTGCCCGACGACGAGCTCGACGCGCTCGCCGCGCTCGCGCGCACGGTGCGGGCGAGGACGTCCGCGCGCGTCGTCGGGGTCACCGGCTCCGTCGGCAAGACCTCGACGAAGGACATCCTCGCGGCCGTGCTCCGGCCGCACGTCGACGTCGTCGCCGCGGAGGACGGCTTCAACAACGAGATCGGGCTGCCGCTGACGCTCTGCCGCATCGAGCGGGAGACGGAGGTGGTGGTGACCGAGATGGGGATGCGGGGGCTCGGTCAGATCCGCGCCCTCGCCGAGATCGCGCGACCCGACGTGGGGGTGATCACCGCGATCGCGCCCGTGCACCTGGAGCTGCTCGGCAGCCTCGAGAACGTCGCGCGCGCGAAGGCGGAGCTGCTCGAGGCGCTGCCGCCCGGAGCCGTCGCGGTGCTGCCGGCCCACGCCCCGGAGTTGGAGCCGTTCGTGCCACCCGGCCTCGACGTGCGCCGCTTCGACCCGCCGGACTGCTCCGTCCACGACGGCGTCACGACCATCAGGTTCCGCGACCGCGAGGTGCGCTTCGCGTTCGCGGCACGCCACCAGGCGGCCAACGCGGTGGCGGCGCTGACGGTGTGCGAGGCGCTCGGCGTGCCGCTGCCGGACGAGGTCGTCGAAGTGTCGTTCTCGCGCCTGCGCTCCCAGGAGCGGGAGCTGCCGGGGGGAGGGCTCCTGATCGACGACTCGTGGAACGCGAATCCGGTGGCGATGCGCGCCGCGCTCGCGCATCTCCGCGAGCGCGCTCACGGCCGGCGCACCGTCGCCGTCCTCGGCGAGATGGCCGAGCTCGGTCCGGAGGCGCCGCGCTTCCACCGCGAGATCGGGTGCGCGGCGGAGGGTGTCGACGTCGTCGTCGGCGTGGGCGAGCTGGCGCGCGGCTACGACCCCGACGTGTGGGCGGCGGACGCCGGCGAGGCGGCCGCGCTCGTCGGCGAGCTCGTGCGGCCCGGCGACGCGGTGCTCGTGAAGGCCTCGCGCGCCGTCGGCCTCGAGGTCGTCGCCGAAGCGCTCCTGGGAGTGGCGGCGGCGTGACGCGGGTCCTGATCGCGGCCCTCGTCGCGCTGATCGTCTCGATCGTGGTCGGCCCGAAGTTCGTCGAGTTCCTGCGCCGCAACGAGTTCGGACAGCACATCCGCGAGGAGGGCCCGCAGCACCACTTCGCCAAGCAGGGGACGCCCACGATGGGCGGCCTGATGATCCTCTTCGCCGCGACGGTGGCGTTCCTGCCGGTGAGCCACTACCGGCTGCAGGCGTTGACGGTGTTCTTCGTCACCCTCGCCTGCGGCGCGATCGGCTTCGTCGACGACTTCATCAAGCTGACCCGCAGCCGCTCGCTCGGGCTGAGCGGGCGCTGGAAGCTGCTGCTGCTCGCGGGCGTGACCGCGGTGGTCGCGGTCGTGGCGCGGCACCTGCACCTGAGCACCGACGTGTACGTGCCGATCGCGAACGTCTCGGTGCCGCTGTCGTGGGCGTGGTACCCGTTCCTCTTCCTGATCATCGCCGGCGCGGCCAACGGGACGAACCTCGCAGACGGCGTCGACGGGCTCGCCGCCGGCACCGGCATCATCGCCATCTTCACCTTCACGGCGATGATGGTCGTCTCGTTCGTCCGGTCGAGCCCGAACCCGGCGCACCGCAACCTGACGAAGCTCGACCTCGCGATCATCGGGGCCGCCCTCATCGGAGCCGCGATCGGCTTCCTCTGGTACAACGCGTTCCCCGCCGAGGTGATCATGGGCGACACCGGCTCGATGGCGTTCGGCGGCGCGATCGCGGCGTTCGCGATCATGACCAAGACCGAGCTGCTGCTGCTGCTGATCGGCGGCATCTTCGTGATCGAGGCGCTCTCGGTGATGATCCAGGTCTTCACCTTCAAGTACCTCGGCCGGCGCGTCTTCCTGATGGCGCCGATCCACCACCACTTCGAGATGAAGGCGTGGTCGGAGACGAAGATCATGGTGCGCTTCTGGATCGTCGGCGGGATCCTCTGCGCCGCCGGCTTCGCGCTCTTTTACCGGTACTACTTCGGCCAGCGGTGAGCGGGCGCGCGTGGGCGGAGTGGCTCGTCGCGCAGGGGCGGGCCGACGAGGCGACCGTCGCGCAGGCCGAGCGCGTGCTGGAGGCGGCGGCGCTGCGGCCCGGCGACACGGTCCTGGAGGTCGGCGCCGGCCTGGGCCTCCTGACGCTGGCGGCGCACGAGCGCATCGGCGACGGCTGGGTGATCGCCGTCGACTCGTCCGTGGAGGCGCTCGAGGAGCTGCTCCGCCTCGCGCACGAGGCGGGCGCCAACGGCATCATGTACCTCGTCGGCGACGCCGAGGTGCTGCCGCTGCCGGACGCCTCGGTCGACGTCGCAGTGGCGCGCTCGGTGCTCGCATGCCTGCCCGAGACCGGCGCCGCGGTCCGTGAGCTCGCGCGCGTCGTACGGCCGGGCGGGCGGCTGTCGCTGCGGGAGGAGCCGCTGGAGCTCGGCCCGCTGGCGGTGCAGCTCGAGGCGGCCGGATTCGCGGTGACCGAGCAGTCGGTCGACGGCCGGGAGGTGTTCCTCTCGGCCCGGCGGCGGCCGTGACTCCGGGCCGGCTACGGGTTGTCGCCGGTCCGTTCCGGGTCGGGCACGTCCTCGTTCTCCCGCTCGGGCGCCTCGCCCACGTGCATGCGCTCGTCGCGGGTCTGCCACGCGCGCTCCATCGTCTCCGAGTCGACCTCGCCGCCGCCTCGGCCGAGGTCGTTCTCCTGCTCGAACTGCGACATCGTCTGCGTCTTCCGCCGGCCGAGCGGCGCAAACACTGCCCGATCGGGAGGCGCGCGCCGTGACCACCGTGGAGCGGGCGGCCTGGCTGCCGCGCCGGGTGCTCGTGCTCGGTCTCGCCCGCTCCGGCCGGGCGGCGGCGCTCGCGCTCGCGCGGCGCGGGGTGGAGGTCGTCGCGGCCGACCGCTCCACGGCCGCGGACCCGGGGAGGCTTGCGGACGCCGGCGTCGAAATTCGCCTCGGGAACGAGGAGGAGTCGCTGTTGCAGGGTGTCGAGCTCGTCGTCAAGAGCCCGGGCGTGCCACGCGAGTCGCCGCTCGCGGCGGCGGCGCGCGCACGGGAGGTGCCGATCTGGAGCGAGGTCGAGCTCGGCTACCGCCTGCTCCGGGGGAACCGGCTGATCGGCGTCACCGGCACGAACGGCAAGACGACGACGACGGAGCTGCTCGCCGCCGTCCTCCGCGCCGCCGGCCGCCCCGTGGAGGTCGCCGGCAACGTCGGGCGGCCGCTGACGGACGTCGCCGAGGAGGCCGGCCCCGCCACCTCCGTCGTCTGTGAGCTCTCGAGCTTCCAGCTCGAGGACGTGCACACGCTGGCATGCGACGTCGCCGTCCTCCTGAACCTCGAGCCCGACCATCTCGATCGACACGGCACCTTCGCCGCTTATCGCGACGCGAAGCTGCGCATCTTCGAGCGCGCCGGCGCCAGGATCGTCCCCCGCGGCCTCGGCCTGGAGGGGACAACGTTCTCCGGCGACGACCCGCTGCCCGCCGAGCCGCTGATCCCCGGCGCCCACAACCGCGAGAACGCCGCGGCGGCGACCGCCGCGGCGCGCGCCGCGGGCATCGACGACGGGGCGATCGCCGAGGCGCTCCGGACGTTCCCTGGGGTTCCGCACCGGCTCGAGCTCGTCCGCGAGCTGCGCGGCGTGCGCTACGTCAACGACTCCAAGGCGACGAACACGGCCGCGGCGCGCCGGGGGGTCGCCGCCTATGACGCGCCGCTGCGGCTGATCCTCGGCGGCTCGCTCAAGGGCGAGGACTTCGGGCCCTTCCTGCGCGAGCTGCCGCCGACGGTGCGCTCGATCTACCTCGTCGGCGCGGCCTCGGAAGAGCTCGCGCGCGCTCTCGAGGCGGCCGGCCGCGCCTCCACGTGCGCCGGCGACCTCGCGCACGCGGTCGTCCGGGCGGCGGCCGAGGCCGAGCCGGGCGACGTGGTGCTGCTCTCGCCGGCGTGCGCGAGCTACGACCAGTTCGCCGACTACGAGGAGCGGGGCGCGGCCTTCCGCCGCCTGGTCGAGGAGCTCCGGTGAGCGGGAAGACGAGCGCCGCGAAGCACCAGCTCGAGCGGCAGCTGCTGGTGCTCGTGACGCTCGGCCTCACGGCGTTCGGGCTCGTGATGGTCTACAGCGCGACCTCGGCTTCCGCCGCGCTCGGTCACGCCAACCCGATGGGCTACCTCGAGCGGCAGACCGCCTACGCCGTCGTCGGCCTCGCGCTGCTCTTCGCGGCGGCCCGCACCGACTTTCGCAAGCTCCGCGCGCTCGCGCCGACGCTCGTGGTGGCGGCCCTCGTCCTGTGCCTGGCGGTGCTCGTGGTCGGCCAGCGCATCAACGGAGCGCGCCGCTGGATCGGCTTCGGGCCGGCTGCGTTCCAGCCCTCCGAGCTGGCGAAGCTCGCGCTCGTCGTCTGGTGTGCGGCGTACCTCGCGCGTCGGCCGGCGCCGCGGACGCTCCGGGAGCTGGCGCGGCCGCTCGGCCTGCTCGTCGGCGCCTTCTGCCTGCTGATCCTCGTCGAGCCCGACCTCGGCACGGTGATCACGATCGTGGTGATGGTCGGGGCGATCCTGCTCGTCTCGGGCACGCCGCTGCCGACGCTCGGCGTGGCGTACGGCGTCGTCTTCGCGCTCGGCGGGATTGCCGCCTGGTCGTCGTCGTACCGGCGCGCCCGCCTCTTCACCTTCCTCGACCCGTGGCACGACCCGCTCGGGGCCGGGCTGCAGAACGTCCAGGCGCTGATCAGCCTCGGCTCGGGCGGCATCTTCGGGCGCGGCCTCGGCCAGGGGATCGAGAAGATCCACTACCTCCCCGAGGCGCACACCGACATGATCTTCGCCGTCATCGGGGAGGAGCTCGGCCTCGTCGGCGCCGCCGTCGTCTGCGCGGGCTACTGCGCCTTCGCCTACGCGGGCCTGCGGCTCGCGATCGGCTGCAAGGACCCGTTCGGGAAGCGCCTCGCGGCCGGCATCACCGCGCTCGTCTGCGGCCAGGCCGCGATCAACCTCGCCGCGGTGCTGGGGCTGGCGCCGCTGACCGGAATCCCGCTGCCGTTCGTCTCGTACGGCGGCTCGAGCCTCGTCGTGGCCCTCCTGTCCGTGGGCATCCTCCTTAACATCGCCCGTGGTGGCGGAGAGCAGACAGCTGCGGTGCCTGATCGCGGCAGGCGGGACCATGGGCCACGTCGCCCCGTCGCTGGCCGTGGCGGAGGCGCTCAGCGAGCGCGGCGTGAGCGTGACGTTCGCCGGGTCGCCGGAGCGCGTCGAGGCGCGGCTCGTTCCTGAGCGCGGCTACGACTTCGACCCCTTCCGCATCGCCGGCTTCCCACGCCGGCCCGGGCCGCGGCTCGCCCGCGCCCTCGGGCTGGCGGCCGCGTCGCCGGTCGCCTGCCTGCGGATCCTCGCGAAGAGGCAGCCGGACGTCGTGCTCGGCGGCGGCGGCTACGTCGCGGGGCCGATGGTGCTGGCGGCATGGCTGCGCCGGATCCCGGCGGCGCTCACCGAGGCGGACGCGCACCTCGGCCTCGCGAACCGGCTCGCGCTGCCGTTCGCGCAGCGGATGTTCCTCGCCCTGCCCGTCGACCGCGAGGGGTCGAAGTTCCGCCTTGTCGGGCGGCCGATCCCGGCGGGCTCCCGGCCCGCACCGCGGCAGCTCGCGCGCGAGCAGCTCGGGCTCCCAGCCGAGGGTCCGGTCGTGCTCGTGTTCGGCGGCTCGCTCGGCGCGCGCGTCCTGAACGACGTCGCGCTCGACGCGTGGGCGGACGAGGGACCGGCGGTGCTGCACGTGTGCGGCGACCGCGACTACGAGGGCTTGCGGGAGCGTGTGAGGCGCGAGCGATACGTGTTGCGCGCGTTCGTCGACGAGATCGGGCTGGCCTACGGTGCCGCCGACGCCGCGGTCGCGCGCGCCGGCGGATCGGTGTGGGAGCTCGCGGCCGCAGGGCTCCCCGCCGTCCTCGTCCCGGGCGAGTTCGCGACAGGGGGCCATCAGGCGAAGAACGCGCGCTGGTTCGAGCGGGCCGGCGGCGCCGTCGTAGTGCCCGAGCGCGAGGTTGCGCGCGCACCCGCCCTCGTCGAGGAGCTGCTCGCCGATCCCGAGCGCCTGGCGCGGATGGCCGAGGCGATGCGCGCCGCCGCGAAGCCCGACGCAGCCGGGAGGATCGCCGATGAGCTCGTCTCGCTCGCAGCCGCTCGCCGGTAGGCGAATCTGGATCGTCGGCGTCGGCGGCGCCGGCATGAGCGCGTACGCGCTGCTGGCGCGGGCGTGGGGCGCGGAGGTCGCCGGCTGGGACCGGGTGGTGACGCCGTACCTTGCGCATCTCGAGGGTGTCGAGGTTGCCGTCTCGCCCGAGCCGCCGCAGCCGCCCCCCGGGTGGGAGGTCTACGTCTCGACCGCCTTCTCGGGGCAGGTCGAGGGGAGGCCGCGCGCCGACCTGCTCGCCGAGCTCGTCTCGCTGCGGCGCTCGATCGTCGTCGCCGGCGCGCACGGGAAGACGACCACGAGCGCGATGGTCGCGTTCTGCCTCGACCGGCTCGGGCTCGATCCCGCCTTCCTGATCGGCGGCGGGGTCGCGCAGCTCGGCGGCAACGCGCGCGCCGGCGCGGGCTGGCTCGTGGTCGAAGGCGACGAGTCGGACCGGTCGGTGGCGGCTCTGCGTCCGCAGATCGCCGTGCTCCTGAACGTCGACCTCGACCACCATACGACGTTCGGCTCGCGCGCCGAGGTGGCGGCGCTGTACGAGGAGTGGCTCGCCCACGTCCCTCAGACGGTGCGGGCAGAGCAGCTGGCGCCGCTCGAGCTCGAGCTGGCGGTCGCCGGCGAGCACAACCGCCGGAACGCGGCGGCTGCGCTCGCGGCGCTCGAGCTGGCCGGGGTCGCCCGTGCGGCGGCCGAGCGCGTCATCGTCGAGTTCGCCGGCGTCGGCCGGCGGCTGGAGCGTCGCGGCGAGGCCGGCGGCGTGGCGGTGCTCGACAGCTACGCCCACCACCCTGCCGAGCTGACCGCCGACCTGGCCGCCGTGCGGGACGGCGGGCGCGTGCTCGTCCTCTTCCAGCCGCACCTCTACTCGCGCACCCTGCACCTCGCGCACGACTTCGCGGTGGCGCTCGCAGCGGCCGACGGCGTGTGCGTGACCGAGATCTACGCGGCCCGGGAGCAGCCGCTGCAGGGCGTGACGGGGCGCCTCGTCGTCGAGGAGCTGGCGCGCGTACGGCCGGGCATGCGCATCGGCTGGGCGCCGTCGCCGGAGGACGGCGCGCGGCTCGTCGCCGGGTGGGCGCGGAGCGGCGACACGGTGCTCACGCTCGGCGCCGGCGACGTCGACCGGGTCGCGCCGCTGCTGCTCGAGGCGCTCGCATGAACCTGGAGCGAGACGTGGAGCTGGCGCGCTTCACGACCCTCGGCACCGGCGGGCCGGCGCGGGCGTTCGCGCGCCCGGCGTCGCTCGCGGAGCTCGAGTGGCTGTTGCAGTGGGCGGCGGAGCACGAGCTGGCGGTGGCGACGGTGGGGCTTGGCTCGAACCTGCTCGTCTCCGACGAGGGCGTCGACGCGCTCGTGCTCAGGCTGGCGGGCGAGCTGGCGTCCGTGGAGATCGAGGGCGACCTCGTCCGTGCGGGAGGCGGTGTCGCCAACGGGGTCTGCCTGCACCGCGTGCGCGGCGCGGGCCTGGGCGGGTTCGAGTTCGCCTGCGCGATCCCCGGCACGATCGGGGGCGGCGTCTGGATGAACGCAGGGGCGTACGGCGGCGAGTTCTCGCAGGTGCTCGAGCGCGCGCTCGTCGCCTCGGCCGGCGGCGCCGGCTGGCTGACGGGCGACGAGCTCGGCCTCTCGTACCGGCATTCGACGCTGCGCCACGGGCAGGTCGTCGTGCAGGCGGAGCTGCGCCTGCGCCCGCGGCCCCCCGAGGAGATCAAGGCCGACGTGCGGCGGCTCAACGCCGAGCGGAAGGCGGCGCAGCCGACGAACCGGCGCACGTTCGGCAGCGTCTTCAAGAATCCGGAGCACGAGCTGAGCGCGGGCAGGATGCTCGAGGCGTGCGGCCTCAAGGGCCACCGGATCGGCGGCGCCCAGATCTCGCCCAAGCACGCCAACTTCATCGAGAACGCCGGCGGGGCGCGCAGCGGCGAGGCGGTGGCGCTGATGGTGGAGGCACGACGCCGCGCGCACGAGGAGTTCGGGGTCGAGCTGCGGCACGAGGTCGAGCTGCTGGGGGGACTCGAGCTGCCGCCGCTCGCCGGCGCCGGAGGCGCGGGCGCTACTTCTTGACGAAGCTGATCTGACCGTTGTTCTCGAGGATCGCCCACTGCACCTCATCGAACGACGCGATCTCGTTCATCCGCATCTCCTCGGCGACGTCGTCGGCGGTCATCCGCTCGCGGCGCAGGTTCCTCTCGATCGGCTTCCCGTCCTGGACCACGACGATCGGCTCGCCCTCCAGCACCTTGCGCGCGCGCCGGGAGCGGAAGCTGACCCACGACGTCAGCACCTGCAGGGCCGCGATCGACGACACCGCGATGAGGGCGCCGGTCACCGAGTAGTCGTCCTGCGTCAGGCCCTGCTGGATCGCGTCGCCGAGCACGATCAGCAGCACGAGGTCGACCGGCCCGAGCGACGACAGCTCCCGCCGCCCGATCACGCGCGTGACGAGGACGACGAAGGCGTAGAGCACGAGGGCGCGGAGCGCGATGTCCATTACGGGAACACCGTGATCGTCCTGTGCAGAACCGCCAGCTTCTCGCCCCCGTCGTACAGCTCGACCGTCTGCGAGCGGCGGCCGACGTTCGTCGGGTCGACCTGGAACTGCAGGAAGAGGAGGTAGGAGCTCCCGCGCGGCACGTGGCCGAGCGTGAAGACGAGCCGTCCGTCGTGGCTGCCCTCCCCGACCGGCGACGGCTCGATCGTGTTGAGCGTCATCCCCTCCAGCCAGCCGGGGTCGAGCACGAGGGCCGCGCTCGCGAGGTCGCGGCGCGCGGTGACGTGGAAGCGGGCCTCGAAGAGGAGCCCGGAGCGGACGTGCGCGGGCGCGTAGACGTCCAGGACGGCGGCGCCGGCCGCGGTCGTCCTGCTGAACGGCCGCTGCCCGAAGACGTTGAGCAGCGCGAGCACCGGCACGACGCAGACGAGCAGGAAGAGACCGCGCCGCAGCCAGATCTCGTTCGCCCGCCCGTCGAGGTCGCGGTGACGCCCGAGGACGATCGTGTCCGGCGCGTCCGGCACCGCTGCTCTGTTCGCGGCGGCGCGTAGGAGGCCTGCTCCCGGCGGCGAACGTGGAGCCGTGGCCGCCACGCCCAGAGGGCAGCCGCCCGCGCGCGCGCGGGCGCTCGCGCTGCCGCAGATCCTGCGCCGCAGGGTGGAGGCACCGCGATTCGTGCCGTCGCGGCTCTCGCTCGCGCTCGGCCTGGGGCTGCTCGCGCTGGCGGGCGCCGCCTACGCCGCAGCGCGCGAGACGCCGGCGTTCGCGGTGACGCGAATCGAGGTCAGCGGCGGGCCGCGCGGCGTCGCGGCGCAGGTGCGGCGACAGCTCGCGCCCGTGCGGGGGACGAGCCTGCTCGCGCTCGACGGATCCGCGGTCGAGCGCCGCCTCGAGTCCCTGCCGACGATCGTGTCGGGCGGCTACGACCGCTCGTTTCCCCACACGCTGCGCCTGGTCGTCGTGCCGGAGCGGCCGGTCGCGCTGCTCCGGCGCGGGAGGCAAGGCTGGCTCGTCTCCGCACGCGCCAGGGTCATCGCGCGCCTACAGCCTCGGAGCCGCGCGGATCTGCCGCGCATCTGGGTGCCTACGACGACGTCGGTCCGCGCAGGGAGCTTCCTCGGAGGGACGGCAGCCGGCACGGCGCGCGCTCTCGCGGCCGTCGTCCGCTTTCCGGCTCCGGTCGGCGAGGCGACGCTCCTCCACGGCAGCCTCGTCTTCCGGCTGCGCTCCGGGCTCGACCTGCGTCTCGGCGCCGCGAGCGACATCCGCCTCAAGCTCGCGATCGCGCGCCGCGCGCTGCCGCTCCTGCCCACCGGCGCGACATACCTCGACGTCAGCGTTCCCGGCCGTCCGGTCGCCGGCACGACGAACGCTCAACTCTCAGCTAGAGGTTGACGGTTCATAGGCTCAGGCTCCGATTGACAGCCAGATCCATCCTGTCTACGCTTTCTTGCGAACCGCCCGTCTCTGCCCCTAGCTCAACCAAAGGTTCAGGTGCCGTCCCATGAGCATGCGCGATCAGTCGGGTAACTACCTCGCCGTCATCAAGGTCGTCGGCATCGGCGGCGGCGGCACGAACGCCGTCAACCGCATGGTCGACGCCGGCCTCACCGGCGTGGAGTTCATCGCCGTCAATACCGACGCGCAGGCGTTGATGATGTGCGAGGCAGACGTCAAGATCCACATCGGCTCGCAGGCGACGCGCGGCCTGGGCGCGGGCGCAGACCCCGAGGTGGGGCGTGCCGCGGCGCACGAGAGCCGCGACGAGCTGAAGGAGGCGCTGAAGGGCGCCGACATGATCTTCGTGACCGCGGGCGAGGGCGGCGGCACCGGGACGGGAGGCTCGCCCATCGTGGCGGAGCTCGCCCGCGAGCTCGGCGCGCTCACCGTCGGGGTCGTCACGCGTCCGTTCGGCTTCGAGGGGCGCAAGCGCTCGCAGCAGGCCGAGACCGGGATCCAGGAGCTCCGCGACCGCGTCGACACGCTGATCGTGATCGAGAACGACCGGCTGCTGCAGGTGGTCGAGAGGCGGACATCCGTCGTCGAGGCGTTCCGCCAGGCCGACGACGTCCTGCGCCAGGGCGTCCAGGGGATCACCGACCTCATCACCGTGCCGGGGCTCGTCAACCTCGACTTCGCCGACGTCCGGACGATCATGCGGAACGCCGGCTCCGCGCTGATGGGCATCGGCACCGCGGCCGGCGAGAACCGGGCAGCGGAGGCCGCGCGCATCGCGGTCTCGTCGCCGCTGCTCGAGACGTCGATCGAGGGGGCGACGGGGATCCTCCTCAACATCACCGGCGGCGCCGAGATCGGCCTCTTCGAGGTCAACGAGGCCGCGGAGGTGGTGACGAGCGCTGCCGACCAGAACGCGAACGTGATCTTCGGCGCGGTGATCGACGACGCGATGGGCGACGACGTGCGGGTGACGGTGATCGCGACGGGCTTCGGCGGGCAGCGCCGGCGCCGGCGCGAGACCGCCGTCGAGTCGGCGGTGCCGGCGGCGCCGCTGCCCAGCGGCGGCTTCGAGATCCCGGACGAGGCGCTCGACGTGCCGTCGTTCCTGCGCGACGAGTAACAGCCGCGAAGTCTTCAGGAACCTTGAGGTTTGCCCTGCCGCGGCGGCGGTTACAGAACGCGTGCCCTCAAGGGTTGGCCGTAGTAAACGAGTCAACCTCACGACCCGGTCCGCCGCCCCGGCTCGTCTACGACGACGCCGGGGCGGCCCCGTTTAGGGGGCGCTTCCATCCCCGGCGGCCGTCCTAGACTCCTAGGGTGGCCGTCTGCGCCAGGTGCGGGGACGCGCGGTAGGCCGAGGCGCTCCTCGCCGCGACTGCGTACGCGGGGTGGCCACTAGGATCGGCCGTGCATGGCGCAGACCCTGCAACGGACGCCGCTGCACGACCGGCACGCCGCCCTCGGCGCGCGGCTGGTGCCGTTCGCGGGCTGGGAGATGCCGGTGCAGTACGAGGGCGTGATCCAGGAGCACCGGGCGGTACGCACCGACGCCGGCGTCTTCGACGTCTCGCACATGGGCGAGCTCGAAGTCGAGGGGCCGCGTGCGGGCGAGCTGCTCCAGGGCCTGCTCTCGAACGACCTCGACCGCATCGAGCCGGGTCAGGCGCAGTACACGCTGCTGACGAACGAGCGCGGGGGGATCGTCGACGACCTGATCGCGTACCGGCTCGACCGCTGCCGCTACCTGCTCGTCGTCAACGCGTCCAACCGCGACGCCGACTTCCGCTGGCTGAAGGAGCGCGAGATCGTGGGCTCCGACGTCCGGGACGTCTCCGACGAATACGGGCTCCTCGCGGTGCAGGGCCCCCGTGCGATCGAGAAGCTGGGGCTGCCGCCCGCCGAGCCGTTCACGTTCGCGGAGGACCAGATCGACGGCGTGCAGGTCATGGTGAACCGCACCGGCTACACCGGCGAGGACGGCTGCGAGCTGCTGTGCATGGCCGAGGACGCAGGCGCTCTCTGGGACGGGGTGCTCGCGCGCGGCATCGTGCCCTGCGGCCTGGGCGCGCGCGACACGCTGCGCCTCGAGGTCTGCTACCCGCTGCACGGCAACGACATCACGCAGGAGACCGACCCCATCTCGGCCGGTCTCGGCTGGACGTGCGCGCTGGGCAAGGAGTTCACCGGCGTCGAGGTGCTGCGACGCGTGAAGGAGCAGGGGCCGGAACGGAAGCTCGTCGCCTTCGTGATGGGCGAGCGCGGCATCCCCCGCCACGGCATGCCCATCGAGGGCGGCGGGGAGGTCACCTCCGGGACGCACTCGCCGATGCTGGACGCCGGCATCGGCCTCGGCTACGTGCCGGCGGCGCAGGCGTCGCCCGGGAGCGAGCTGACGATCGACGTGCGCGGCAAGCCCCGCGGCGCCGAGGTCGTGAGGAAGCCGATCTACCGGAGGGAGGCCTGAGTGGCGGCAGCCGAGAGCTATCCCGACGACCTCAAGTACCACCACGAGCACGACTGGGCGCGGCTCGACGGCGACGAGGCAGTCGTCGGCATCACCTGGTTCGCGGCCGACGCGCTCGGCGAGCTCGTCCACTTCGAGCCTCCCGAGCCCGGCGCCACCGTGGCCAAGGACGCCTCGTACGGAGAGGTCGAGTCGGTGAAGGCGGTCTCCGACCTGGTCGCGCCGCTGTCGGGCGAGGTCGTGGAGGTGAACCAGAAGGTCGTCGACGCGCCCGAGACCGTCAACGACGACCCCTACGGCGAAGGCTGGCTCCTCCGGATCCGCCTCGCCGACGCCTCCGAGGTCGACTCCCTGCTCGACGTCGAGGCGTACAAGCAGGTGCTGGCCGAATCTTGACGCACCCCTTCCTCGCGCTCACCGACCGCGACCGCCGGGCCATGCTCCGCACGATCGGCGTCTCGAGCGTGGAGGAGCTGTTCCGCGACATCCCCGCTGGGATGCGGTTCGGGCGCGAGCTCGACCTCGAGCCGCCGCTCGCGGAGCAGGAGCTCTCGGCGCACCTCGCCGAGCTGGCCGCGCGCAACGTCGACACGACGCGCGAGCTGTCGTTCCTCGGCGCCGGTATCTACGACCACTACGTGCCCGCGGTCGTCGACACGGTGCTGCAGCGCGGTGAGTTCCTCACCGCCTACACGCCGTATCAGCCCGAGATGAGCCAGGGCGTGCTCCAGTCGATCTTCGAGTACCAGACGGCGATCTGCGAGCTCACCGGGATGGACGTCTCGAACGCCTCGGGGTACGACGGCACCACCGTCACCGCCGACGCCTGCTACATGGCGAAGCACGCGACCGGCAGGACGAGGATCGTCGTGACCGAGGCCACGCATCCGCAGGTGCGCCAGGTCGTGAAGACCTACGCGCCGGGGTTCGGGCTCGACGTGGTCGAGGTGCCGCACCGCGACGGCCTCACCGATCCCGAGGAGGTGCGCGCCGCGGCGGCGGGCGCGGCCGCCGTCATCTTCCAGCAGCCGAACTTCTTCGGCTGCCTCGAGCCGGCACCCGAGCTGGCCGCGGCCGCGAACGAGGGCGAGGCTCTGGCGGTCGCGCACGTCGACCCCCTCTCGCTCGGCCTGCTCGAGGCGCCGGGCCGCTACGGGTGCGCGATCGCGCTCGGCGAGGGGCAGGCGGCGGGCAACGTCCCCTCGTACGGCGGCCCCCACTACGGCTTCCTGGCGGCGCGGCAGGAATTCATCCGGCGCATGCCCGGTCGGATCGTCGGCGAGACGGTAGACGCCGCGGGCGAGCGCGGCTATGTCCTCACCCTGCAGACCCGCGAGCAGCACATCAGGCGCGAGAAGGCGACGTCGAACATCACGACCAACCAGACGCTCCTCGCCCTCGGCGGGCTCGTCTACCTGACGTGGCTGGGGCCGCAGGGGCTGCGCGAGCTGGGGGAGACCTGCCTGTCGCTGTCGGCGTACGCGAAGCGGCAGCTCCGGGAGCGGGCGGGGCTGGAGCTGGTGTTTCCCGAACGGACAACGTTCAAGGAGTTTGCCGTCCGCGTCGGACGGAACGCCCGCGAGGTCATCCGCGCGGCGCGCGAGCACGGCGTCCACCCCGGCTACGGGCTCGGCCGCGACTACGCGGGGATGGACGACGTCCTGCTCGTGGCCGTGACGGAGAAGCGGACCCCGGCGGAGATCGACCGGCTGGCCGACGTCCTCGCCGAGGTCGCGCTGTGAAGCTGATCTACGAGAAGTCGCAGCCGGGGCGGCGGGCGTCGGCGCTGCCGAGGCACGAGGGGCTGCCGGCGCCGGAGGTGCCGGAGGAGCTGCGGCGGGCGGAGCCGCCGCGGCTGCCCGAGGTGCCCGAGTTCGAGCTCGTGCGGCACTTCACGGAGCTCTCGACGCGGAACTTTGGCATCGACTCCGGCTTCTACCCGCTCGGCTCCTGCACCATGAAGTACAACCCGCGCGTCAACGAGCGCCTCGTCGCCCTGCCCGGCTTCGCGCAGCTGCACCCGCTGCAGGAGGAGGAGGGCGCGCAGGGGGCCCTCGAGCTGGAGTGGCGGTTGCAGGAGATCCTCGCCGAGGTGACCGGTCTCGACGCGGTGTCGCTCCAGCCGGCGGCGGGCTCGCAGGGCGAGCTGACCGGGCTGATGCTCGTGCGCGCCCACTTCGAGCAGCGCGGCGAGTCGGAGCAGCGGCGCAAGGTCGTCATCCCCGACACGGCGCACGGGACGAATCCCGCCTCGGTGACGATGGCGGGGTACGAGGTGACGCCCGTCCGCACCGACGCCCGCGGCAACGTCGACCTCGAGGACCTGCGCGGCAAGGTCGACGAGCACACCGCCGCGCTGATGCTGACGAACCCGTCGACGCTCGGCCTCTTCGACGAGAACATCGACGAGATCCAGCGGATCTTCCACGCGGCCGGCGCGCTCATGTACTACGACGGCGCGAACCTCAACGCGGTCTGCGGCATCTCGCGGCCCGGCGACATGGGCTTCGACATCGTCCACATCAACCTGCACAAGACCTTCTCGCAGCCGCACGGGGGCGGGGGGCCGGGTGGGGGCCCGATCGCCGTGCGCAAGGTGCTGGAGCCGTTCCTACCCGTGCCGGCGGTGGTCCGGCTCGAGGGAGGCGGCTTCGGCCTCGACTTCGACCGGCCGAGCTCGATCGGCAAGGTGCGCGGCTTCACCGGCCCGTTCGGCGTCTTCGTCCGGTCCTATGCGTACCTGCGGATGTACGGGCCGCGTCTGCGCGAGATGTCGGAGGCGGCGGTGCTGAACGCGAACTACGTGCTCGCCCGCCTCGGTGAGGCGTACGAGCTGCCGTTCGACCGCCTCTGCATGCACGAGTTCGTGCTCTCCGCGCGGGGCCTGAAGCGCAGCCACGGCGTGACCGCGCTGGACGTCGCGAAGCGGCTGATGGACTACGGCTTCCACCCGCCGACGGTCTACTTCCCGCTGATCGTCGCCGAGGCGCTGATGGTCGAGCCGACGGAGACCGAGACGAAGGAGACGCTCGACGCCTTCTGCGACGCGATGCTGGCGATCGCGCGCGAGGCCGCCGAGCAGCCGGAGCTGCTGAAGGAGGCGCCGCACGGTCGCCCGGTCGGCCGTCTGGACGAGGTGCGCGCAGCGAAGCAGCCCGTCGTGAAGTACGGCTTCGAGGCGCATCCGGAGCTGGAGGCGGAGCGGCCGCCGGTCGCCGCAGAGGCTCCGAAAGGAGCCTGATTCGTCCCAGGCCGTGCTTAAACTTCGTGCGCACGCGGTACAGACGTGACAACGAGGCGACGGCGTGGAGGCCCGGCCCCCACGGCCGTCGAGGTCACGACAAGGGGGTTGAAGTGAACAGGAACCGCCGCCGGTTGACCGGCCGCATGCTGGTCGCGCTGGTCGCCGCCGTGCTCGTCGCGGCGGCGCTGGCAGGGGCCGGCACGGCCCGCTCGCGCCATGCCGCGCTGCCGGCCGTGTCGGGCAACGTGGTCCTCTCGGGCTGGGCGTCCTCGGGCGTCGAGTTCGACTTCCTCAACAAGGTCGTGAAGACCTTCGAGAAGAAGAATCCGAGCATCCACGTGACGTACCAGCCGATCAACGGCAACTATCCGCAGGCGATGCTGGCGCGCTTCGCGTCGCATACGCCACCCGACGTCTTCTACGTCGACTCGAGCGTGGCCCCCGACTGGATGTCGAAGGGCGTGCTGCTGCCGCTCAACTCGCTGTTCAGGCAGCACCACTTCTCGACGAGGCCCTTCTTCAAGCGGCTGCTGCAGGGCTTCACGTGGAAGGGCAAGATCTACGGCTTGCCGAAGGACTGGTCGCCGCTCGCGATGCAGGTCAACACCGCGATGCTCCAGAAGGCGGGCGTGAGCGCCCCCACCAGCTGGACGAAGCTGGTGAGCGTCGCGAGGAAGATGCAGGTGACGAGCGCCGTCCCCGGCGGAGCGCCGATCTGCCTCGGCGCCGACTGGGCCCGCATGCTCGCGTTCATCTACCAGGGCGGGGGCTCGTACCTGAATGCTCGCGGAACCAGGCCGGTGCTCAACACCGCCGCCGCGAAGAAGGCGATCAACTTCTACGTCGGCCTCGAGACGTCCGGGCTCGGACGCACGCCCGACCAGCTCGGCGTCGGCTGGTGCGGTGAGGCGCTCGGCAAGCAGAAGGCCGCGATCATCTTCGAGGGCAACTGGGCCGTGCCGTACATGCACGACACGTTCCCGGACGTGAAGTACGCGACCTACCCGATGCCGCACGGCCGGAACAAGGGAAGCCTCGCCTTCACCGTCTCCTACTCCATCGCAAAGGACTCGAGGAACAAGCCGGCGGCGTGGAAGCTGCTCTCGTACCTGACGAGCAGGTCGGGCATGGCGACCTGGACGAACCAGGGGCTGGCACTGCCGTCGCGCAGCGACGTGCGGCCCGCTGCCGGACGCGCCGTCTTCCTCAAGGAGGCGCCGTACTCGCACGCCTGGTCGTTCTTCCCGGGCTTCAGCGACGTCTACACGATCATGAACAACGACCTGACCGCCGTCTTCCAGGGGAAGAAGGACGTGCAGGGGATGATCAACGACGTCCAGACCGCGACCGCGAAGGCCCTCAAGAGAAGGTAGAGACGTGAAGCGGCGGCCCCGCGCGAGCGGGGCCGCCGCTGTTTTACCCGCGCTCCAGCCGGATGGCACAAGAAGTATCATTAACCTGCCACTCGTCGAGCAACGAGCACAATGACATGAGTATTGCCTCCGACCTATTGCAGCAACATTTTCAGACGCTCGTGGATGACAATGCGCGATGGCAGACGTTGATCGCTGACAACATCTTGTGGGAACTCGCCTATGCGCCTTCGCTTGGCCATCCGGCGCAACTATCGGGGCGGGAGGAAGCGGTCCGCCACTCAACATGGTTCGTCGGTGCTGTGGAGAACTTCCGCTTCTTCGACCTCAAGCTGTATGAGTTGGCGGATCCGCAGGGCGCAGTGGCCGAAGTTAAGGCGGAGGGGTTGATTAAGTCTACTGGCCGTGTGTACCGCCAGGATTATGTGGTCTTCCTGCGTGCTGCGGACGTCAAGATCGCGTTCCTAAGGGAATATTTTGATCCGGTGCGCGCTGCCAAGGCGCTGGACACGCCTATTCTTGGCCTCGAATCCTGAGGACAAACGAGGAGGCCGAGCCTTCGCCGTCGGCGCTCCGCGCTGTTGTGGGCGCCGCCTCGCCATGAAACGCGATGCGCGTTTTACAGCAACGTGAATTCGTTGCTCGGATTGCAGTTGGAACGGGACTTCCCAGGCATAATCCGGGGCAGGCTGGGGCGTAGCGGTTCGCC
>JBBWZD010000060.1:0-14231 GCA_039648875.1 Actinomycetota bacterium | reverse complement strand
GAGCTCCGCCACTGCTCCTCGAGCTCCCGCTTCTTCTGCGTGAGCTTGCGCTCCTTGTCGCGGAGCGACGCGGCCTTCTCGAACTCCTGCGCCTCGATCGAGTCCTCCTTCTCCTTGCGCACGCGCTCGATCTCCTCCTCCAGCTCGCGGTAGCGCGGAGGCGCGCTCATCGAGCGGATGCGGATGCGCGAGGCGGCCTCGTCGATGAGGTCGATCGCCTTGTCCGGCAGGTGCCGGTCCTGGATGTAGCGGGAGGACAGCTCGGCTGCGGCGTGCAGCGCGTCGTCGGTGATCTTCACGCGGTGATGCGCCTCGTAGCGGTCGCGCAGTCCGCGCAGGATCTGCACGGTGTCGTCGACCGACGGCTCCTCGACGCGCACCTGCTGGAAGCGCCGCTCGAGCGCCGCGTCGCGCTCGAGGTACTTGCGGTACTCGTCGAGCGTCGTGGCGCCGATCGTCTGCAGCTCGCCACGCGCGAGGGCCGGCTTCAGGATCGACGCAGCGTCGATCGCACCCTCCGCCGCACCGGCGCCGACGAGATTGTGCAGCTCGTCGATGAAGAGGATGATGTCGCCCCGCTGCATGATCTCCTTCATGACCTTCTTGAGCCGCCCCTCGAACTCGCCGCGGTACTTCGAGCCGGCGACGAGGGCGGCCAGGTCGAGCGTGTAGATCTGCTTGCCCTTCAGCAGCTCGGGCACGTCGGCGTTGGTGATGCGCTGGGCCAGGCCCTCCACCACCGCGGTCTTGCCGACGCCCGGCTCACCGATGAGGACGGGGTTGTTCTTCGTGCGGCGCGACAGGATCTGCATCAGCCGCTCGATCTCGAGCTGGCGTCCGACGACCGGGTCGAGCTTGCCCTCCGACGACTGCTTCGTCAGGTTGCGGCCGAACTGGTCGAGCAGCTTCGAGCTCTTCGACTTCTCGCCGCCGGGGGCGCCGCCGCCGGCGCCCTGCCGGCGTCCGGGACCGGAGAGCATGCGGATGATCTCGTTGCGAATCTTCTCGGCGTCCGCGTCGAAGTCGAGCAGGATGCGCGCGGCGACGCCCTCGTTCTCGCGCACCAGCCCGAGCAGGATGTGCTCGGTGCCGATGTAGTTGTGGCCGAGCGACAGCGCCTCGCGCAGCGCGAGCTCCAGCACCTTCTTCGCGCGGGGGGTGAACGGGATCTGACCCGTCGTGACCTCGTCGCCCTGGCCGACGATGCGCGCCACCTGGGCACGGACCTCCTCGACCGTGATGTCGAGGGACTCGAGCACCCGCGCCGCGAGACCCTCTTCCTCGCGCAGCAGGCCGAGCAGGATGTGCTCGGTGCCGATGTAGTTGTGCTTGAGTGCCCGCGCCTCGTCCTGCGCGAGGACGACGACCTGGCGAGCTCGTTCGGTGAAGCGTTCGAACAAGGTCCCTCGACCCCCCTTTCTCGGCTGAACCCGCGAGTCGATCAGGCTGATCGCTCGCCGGTCGAAGGGTGGAAGCATGGTAGCCGACGGCCCAGTCGCCGCGAAGCGGCGTTACACGTTCCTTACCCGGGCGCGGCTACGATCGGCCGGCATGAGCGGCGACGCAGAAGGCCGCAGCGCCCTGATCACCGGGGGCGCCGGCTTCATCGGCTCGCACCTCAGCGAGCTGCTGCTCGACCGCGGCGTCGAGGTCTTCGTCCTCGACGACCTCTCGACCGGCTCCGAGCGGAACGTGGCGCATCTGCGAGGGCGGCGGGACTTCCACCTGATCGTCGACTCCGTCCTCAAGTCCTCGGTGGTCAACGAGCTGGTGCACCGCTGCGACGTGGTGTACCACCTCGCGGCGGCCGTCGGGGTGCGCCTGATCGTCGAGCAGCCGGTGCACACGCTCGTCACGAACATCCAGGGCACCGAGAACGTCCTCGACCACTGCAACCGCTTCGGCAAGCGCGTGCTCGTGGCGTCGACCTCGGAGGTCTACGGCGACCGGCGGGAGCCCGAGGCGCTGACGGAGGACAGCAAGCGCAACTACGGCCCGACCACCGCCCGCCGCTGGGCCTACGCCGAGTCGAAGGCGCTCGACGAGTTCCTGGCGCTCGCCTACCACCAGGAGCGCGGCCTCGACTGCGTGATCGCGCGCCTCTTCAACACGGTCGGGCCTCGCCAGAGCGGGCAGTACGGGATGGTCATCCCGCGCTTCGTCTCGGCTGCGCTCGCGGGTCGGCAGCTCGAGATCCACGGCGACGGCACGCAGACGCGCTGCTTCTGCCACGTGCAGGACACGATCCGGGCGCTTGCCGGCCTGATGGAGGCCGGCGACGTCTCGGGAGACATCTTCAACGTCGGCTCGACGGAGCGGGTCACGGTCGAGGAGCTCGCTCAGCGCGTCCTCGCTCTGACCGGGTCGAGCTCGGAGCTCGTGCACGTGCCGTACGGCGAGGTCTACGGCCAGGGGATCGAGGACATGCTCCACCGCCAGCCCGCGATCGAGCGGGTCCAGGCTGCCATCGGCTGGCAGCCGACGCTGACGCTCGACGAGATCCTGCGGGACGTCGTCGACCATACGCGCTCGACCCCGGCGCTCGCGGCCGCCGACTACTAGGTCACGCGGGGATCTCGGCCCGCGCTGCGGACGAGGCGCGGTCGACGCGGCCGAGCCACGGCGCGGCCCGCAGCCGCTCGAACGTCTCCCGCGCTTCCTCGAGCAGCGGTCGAGCCTCTTCGTCCATGCCCTGATCCACGAGGCGCTCGCCGTGCTCCAGCTGGACGACCGCGAGGTGGAACGGGAGGTCGGCGGCGCGCAGCTCGGCCGCGGCGGCGCGATAGTGGCGCTCCGCGCCGGACGCGTCGTCCGCGAGGCGCGCCCGGAAGCGCTCCGCGGTTGCGGAAAGATAGGGCGGACGCAGCCCGACCGCCAGGCGCTCGACGGCGGTGAGCAGCTCCTCGGCCTTGGCGCGGTCGCCGAGCGCCAGGGCGGCTTCGAGCCCCTGCCGGAAGCTCTGCTTGACATCCTGGGCGGCGAAGCCGAGCACCGCGCGTGCTGCGAAGGCCTGGTCGGCAGCCGCGAGGGCGTCGCGGTAGTTGCGTTCGGCGACCCGAACCGCAGCCGTGGCTGCGTGGTAGGCGCCCCGTGCCTGCAGGTCGTGGTCTCGCCCGAACTTCGCGTACCGGACGAGGAGGTCCTGCGCCCGGGCGAGCTCCCCTCGGTTCAGATGGATCTCGAGCACCCCGGTGAGAGGGCTCATCACGTCATTTCTCACTCCGACCTGCTCGTCGGGGATCTCTTCGAACCGCGCCAGCGCCTCGTCCCAGCGGCCGAGCATGGTCAGCGCGTAGGTCATGTCGGAGAGGGCGAACCACTCGTACCCTCGGTCGCCGATCCTGCGGCCGAGGTCGAGCGCTTGCTGGAGGTAGTCGAGCGACACGCCGTAGCGGTCGCGCTGGAAGCCGATGTCCGAGAGGTTGACGCAGGTCCTGGCCACCTGGCCGTGCAGGTCGTGCGAGCGGGCCGTCTCCAGACCGAGCTGGAACAGGCCGCGCGCTTCCTCGGGCCGCCGCGACGTCACGATGAACGCTCTGATGTTCCAGCCGCGAGCGAGTTGCTCCGGCAGCTGCAGCGCCTCGGCGATGTCGAGAGCCCGCTCGACGTACTCCGCCGCCTGCTCTCGATTCCCCGCGAAGAAGTGGGAACCGGCGAGGGTGATCAGCAGCTCTGCCAGGTCGGCGTCGGGCTCGTCCTCGGCGATCACGGCGTAGGCCTTCTCCATCCGCTCGATCGCCTCGTGTGAGAGGCCCCCGCGCTGCTCGGCGTGCGCGAGCCGACTCGAGGCGCGGGCGGCGGCATGGGTGTCGCCGGTGGCTTCGTAGAGCTCCATCGCCTGCTCGAAGAGCGTCCGGGCACGGTCGAGCACGCCGGCCCGCGTGGCCATCTCGCCGGCGCGGCCGAGGGCGCCCGCCTGCTCAGCCGGCTCGAGGGCAAGCTCGGCCGCCTGCTCGAAGTAGCGTTGCGCCTCGGCGGAGGCGCCCAGGGCGCCCGCCCGCTCGCCTGCGCGCTCGAGGGCGGCGTGTGCCTGCGCACGCAACTCGTCGCCGTCGGCCGCGTCGGGGTCGAGCCGGTAGGCGTCGAGGAGGTGCGAAGCCACCACCTCTGCGACCTCCTCCTCGCCGAGGCTGGCGGTGAGGAACTCGGCGGCGGCCAGGTGCTTGGCGCGCCGGTCCCGCTTCGGGAGCGTCTCGTACGCGACGTGGCGAAGCAGGTCCTGCAGGAACCCGTACTGGCCCTGCTCCGGCGAGCGCGGATCCGACTGCAGGCCCAGCACCTCTCTGCGCACCAGCCCCGTCAGCACCGTGTCGAGCCGGGACGGCTCGATCCCGCTGAGCGCCGCGAGCGCGCCCGGCCTGAAGGTCTTGCCGAGCACGGCGGCGTCGCTCACCAGCCGCCGCTCCTCCGGCGCCAACCCGTCGAGTCGGGCCGCTACGAGCGCGTGCAGCGTCTCCGGCACCTCCAGCGACTCGATCTCGCCTGCGACGCGGTAGGTCGAGCCGTCCTCGACCAGCAGGCCGCGGTCGAGCAGCATCCGCACCGTCTCGACCGCGTACAGCGGCACCCCCTCCGCCCGCGCCATGATCTGGCTGCGCAGCGACGGCGGCAGGCCCGGCACGAGGCCGACCAGCAGCTCCTGCATCGCCTGCTCCGAGAGCGGCTCGAGGTAGAGCGAGGCGAAGTTGCGGTGGCCGGCGCCCCAGGTCGGCCGCTTCTCCGCCAGCTCCGGCCGCGCCAGCGTCACCACATACAGCGGATGGTTGCGCGACCACTCCAGCAGGTGCTCGACGAAGTCCAGCAGCGACTCGTCCGCCCACTGCATGTCCTCGAAGGCCAGCACCGTCGGATACGTCTGCGCGAGGCGCTCGAAGAACAGCCGCCAGGCTGCGAACAGGTCGGCGCGGTCGCGCGTCTCGTGCTCGCCCAACCCCAGAAGCTGCGCCAGCCGCGGCTCCACGAAGCGCCGCTCCTCCGGGTCGAGGATGTGCTCCTCCAGCGCCGCGTGCAGCTTCTGCAGCGCCGCCTGCGGCTCGTCGTCCTCGGCGATCCGGCAACGCATCCGCACCATGTCCGCCAGCGCCCAGTACGTCACGCCCTCGCCGTAGGCCAGGCAGCGGCCGCGATGCCAGTACACGACCTGCTTCAGCCCGTCGAAGTACTTGTAGAACTCCCACGCCAGCCTCGACTTGCCGATCCCCGCGATCCCCGTCACCGAGACCAGCTGCGCGCGCCCTTCCTCCGCACAGACGTGGAACAGGTCCTTGATCTGGCGCAGCTCGCGGTCGCGGCCGACGAACGGCGCCTCCAGGCCCTGCGACTTCAGCTCACCGCCGACGCCGGACACGACCCGCAGCGCCCGCCACAGCGGCGTCTCGCCCTCCTTGCCCTTCAACTCGAAGCTGCCCGCCTCCTCGTAGACGATCGCCCGCTCGGTCGCGCGCCGCGTCGCCTCGCCCACGAACACGCGGCCGGGCTCGGCCACCGACTGCACCCGCGAGGCCGTGTTCACGAGGTCGCCCGCCACCATCCCCTGGCCCCTCGCGCCCAGCGTCACTGCGGCCTCGCCGGTGAGAACGCCCGCGCGGGCGCGAAGCCCCTCCGCCCCCACCTCCTGGCCGAGCGCC
Organism: Actinomycetota bacterium; assembly: GCA_039648875.1. Taxonomy (GTDB): domain Bacteria; phylum Actinomycetota; class Thermoleophilia; order Gaiellales; family Gaiellaceae; genus Palsa-739. The sequence goes on along the minus strand of JBBWZD010000060.1, from coordinate 8,604 downwards.
GAGACCGCGGCCGCCAGATCGAGCGCCGCCCGCACGGCCCGCTCGGCGTCGTCCTCGGTCGCCACCGGCGTCCCCCATACCGCCATCACCGCGTCGCCGATGAACTTCTCCACGCTGCCGCCGTACAGCTCCACCAGCCGGCGACACGTGTCGAAGTAGCGCGACAGCAGCTCCCGCACCTCCTCCGGGTCGCGCGACTCCGAGAGCGTCGTGAAGCCCACCAGGTCGGCGAACAGCACCGACACCAACCGCCGCTCGGCGACCGGCGCCGCCGCAGGCGGAGACGGCACGGCCGTCGGCATGCGAACCGGCGGGGCCGACTGGCCGTCGAGCGGCTGGGCGCACTCGCCGCAGAAGCGGGCCGAGGGCTCGTTCGCGCTCCCGCACGACGGGCACAGCCGCGCCAGAGGCGCCGCGCATTCGCCGCAGAACTTGCGCCCGGGGCTGTTCTCGGCGCCGCAGCTCGAGCAGACGGTCACTCAGAGAGCGTAGCCGGGAACGATTTCGGTCTCTAGAGGGGAGCCCGCCGCTGCTCGCGCAGCAGAGGGAACAGGATCACGTCCCGGATCGCGTCCTTGCCGAGCACGACCATCGCGAGGCGGTCGATGCCGATGCCGATGCCGCCCGTCGGCGGCATCCCGTACGAGAGGGCCTCGACGAAGTCGGAGTCGCCCGGCTCCGCTTCCACGCCCCCGGCCTCGCGCTCCGACTCCTGCATCGCGAAGCGCTCCTGCTGCTCGACGCTGTCGTTCAGCTCGCTGAACGCGTTCGCGAACTCCATCCCGGCGACGACGCACTCGAAGCGCTCGACGAGCGTCTCGTCCTCGTCGGTGGTGCGGGCGAACGGCGAGAGCTCGATCGGCCAGTCGTAGACGATCGTCGGCTGGATCAGCTCCGGCTCGACGAAGTGCGAGTACGCGTGGTCGACGAGCTGCGACCACGTCCGGTCCTGCTCGACGTCGACGCCGGCGGCCTGCAGCTTCGCCCGGAGCTCGCCGGCGTCGCGGGTCCATACGCCGTGCTCGGCGAGCGCGTCGGGGAACCGTACGCGCCGCCACGGCTTGCCGACGTCGACCTCGTGCCCGCGGAACGTCACCCTCGTGCCGCCGGTCGTCGCGACCGCGACCCGCTCCACGAGCGTCTCGCAGCGCTCCATCGTGTCGCGGTAGTCGGCGTACGCCTCGTACCACTCGACCTGCGTGAACTCCGGCGAGTGCTTGTAGGAGTAGCTCTCGTTGCGGAAGTCCTTCGCGAGCTCGTACACCTTCTCGAGGCCGCCGACGATCAGCCGCTTGAGGTACAGCTCGTCGGCGATCCGCAGGTAGAGCTCCTGGTCGAGCAGGTTCGAGCGGGTCACGAACGGCTCCGCGAAGCCGCCGCCGTAGCGGGGCTGGAGGATCGGCGTCTCGACCTCGACGAAGCCCTCGCCGTCGAGGTACGCGCGGATCTCAGAGACGACCCGCGCCCGCAGCATCGTCTCCCGCCGCGCGTCCTCGTTCATCAGCAGGTCCAGGTAGCGGCGCCGATAGCGCTGCTCGACGTCGGTGAGCCCGTGGAAGGTGTCGGGCAGCGGCGAGCGGATGGGCGCGAGCAGCTCGAGCGACTCGACCTGGAGCGACGGCTCCCCTCGGCGCGACTTCGCCGGCGAGCCCGTGGCGCCGACGACGTCGCCAAGGTGCAGGTCGATCTCGCCCGTCCGCTCGAGCGGGCAGAGGAGCTGGATCCGCCCACTGCGGTCGACGAGGTCGAGGAACACGAGCTTCCCCAGGTCCCGCCGCGCCATCACCCGGCCGGCGAGCCGGCGCGTGGTCTCGGCCGCCGCCCCCGGGTTGAGCGGCTCCGCCTCGGTCCGGACGGCGGCGATCTCGTCGCGGTTCGGGAAACGCTTGGCCGCGCTCACGGGCGCGACTCTAACCTGCCCGCCGCGCGGCCTATGCGGCCTTGATGTCCATGATCTTGAACTTGAGCTTGCCGCGCGGCGCGGCGACCTCGACGACCTCTCCCTTCTTGCGGCCCATGATCGCCTTGCCGACCGGGGACTCGTTCGAGAGCTTGTTCTCGGTCGGATCGGCCTCCGCGGAGCCGACGATGTGGTACTCGACCGTCTTGTTCGCCTTGACGTCGCGCAGGCGCACCTTCGTGCCGATCGAGACCTCGCCCGACTTGATCTCCTTCTTCGTCACGACGCGGGCGTTCTTCAACCGCTCCTCGAGCAACGCGATCCTGGCCTCGAGGTGAGCCTGCTCGTTCTTCGCGGTGTCGTACTCGGCGTTCTCCGCGATGTCGCCGAACTCCCGCGCGACGCGGATGCGCTCCGCCACCTCGCGCCGGCGCACGGTGGAGAGGTGCTCGATCTCCTCCTTGAGCTTCTTGAAGCCCTCGGGGGTCAGAATGACTTCCTTCAACCTGGTCCTCCTGGAGACCCTCAAAAAAGGGCCGGCGGCTGAACGCCGTTCCGGCGGGGGCGGATGGTACTCCGAGCGCGCACGCTCGTCAACAGCCCCCCGGTACGATGCCGGGCCGTGCGGGTGGATCTGAGGCAATCGTGGTGGATCGGCGAGGTCGAGGTGCCGACGCGCGTCGTCCTCGCGCCGATGGCCGGAGTGAGCGTCCAGGCGTTCCGGCGGCAGGGACGCCGTTTCGGAGCTGGCCTCGTGTGCTCGGAGATGGTCTCCTGCGCGGGCATCGAGCACCGCAACGAGCGGACGCTCGGCTACCTGCGGGTCGCCGCCGACGAGCATCCGCTCGCGATCCAGATCTTCGGCTCCGACCCGGGCGCGATGGCCGAGGCCGCGCGGATGGTGGAGGCCGCCGGCGCGGACGTCGTGGACATGAACTTCGGGTGCCCGGTGCGGAAGGTGACGAAGACGGGCGCCGGCGCGCACCTGCTCGAGGACCCGGGCCTCGCCTGCCGCATCACCGCTGCGGTGGCTTCGGCGGTGTCTGTTCCGGTGAGCGTGAAGATGCGCCGCGGCGTCGAGGACGGCTCCCGCGCGTGCCTGGAGCTCGGCCCGCGGCTCGTGGCCGCCGGCGCGTCGGTTCTGACGCTGCATCCCCGCTCCGCCAGGCAGATGTACACCGGCTACGCCGACCATTCGCTCACGGCGGAGCTCGTCTCGCTCGTCGACGTGCCGGTGATCGCCTCCGGCGACGTCACGTCCCGCGCCAAGGCGGAATCGGTGCTCGGCGCGACCGGCGCGGCGGCGGTGATGGTCGGGCGCGCGGCGCAGGGCAACCCATGGGCGCTCCGGGAGATCGTCCTGGCAGACGGCGCACAGCCGTCGCGGGAGGAGGTCGCGGCGGAGCTGATCCACTTCGTCCGCGAGACGGTGCGCGAGCTCGGCGAGCGCCGGGCGGCCAGCTTCCTGAAGAAGTTCTACGGCTGGTACCTGGGTCACGGCCGGTTCCCGAAGCCCTTCAAGAACGAGCTCGTCCAGCTCGACTCGACCGAGGAGGTCGTGACGCGGCTCTATGCGGCCGCGCCCGGCGCCGCCGCGCTCGTGGCGGAGCTCGAGGCCGACGCCCCGGAGAGCGAGCTCCTGCTCGAGGGCATGCCGATCTCGATCTACGGCGGCGGCTGAGCCGGGCGGCTTCTCGCGCGGCTACCGGTTGCGCTCCCAGACGATGCGGAGGCCGTCCAGGGTGAGGAAGGGGTCGATCGTGGAGATGGTGCGGGAGTGCGGGGCGATCAGATCGGCGAGGCCGCCGGTGGCGATCGCCTGGGCGTCCGCGCCCAGCTCCTGGCGGATCGCGTCGACGATGCCGTCGACCTGCCCGGCGAAGCCGTAGACGAGCCCCGACTGGAGGGCCGTGGCCGTCGTCTTCCCGATCACGTGCGGCGGCTCGACGTAGTCGACCTTCACGAGCCGCGCGGCGCGCGCGAACAGCGCGTCCATCGAGCTCTCCACGCCGGGCGCGAGCACACCGCCCACGTAGTCGCCCTCCGGAGAGACGACGTCGAAGTTCGTCGACGTCCCGAAGTCGACGACGATCGCGGGCGCCCCGTAGCGCTCCTTCGCGGCGACGGCGTTCATGATCCGGTCCGGCCCGACCTCGCGTGGATCGTCGTAGTGGATCTGGATCCCCGTCTTGACCCCCGGGCCGACCACGAGCAGCGGCACGGCGGCCCACCGCTCGGCGAGATGCTCGTACTCGCGGATAAGGCGCGGCACGGTCGACGAGAGGCAGATCCCGTCGAGCGCCCGGAGACGGAGGAAGTCGGCCAGCAGCGCGCCCAGCTCGTCCCCCGTCCGCTGCGCCTCGGTCGCGATGCGCCAGCGGTCGCCGAGCTGCTCGCCGTCGTAGAGGCCGAACACCGTCTGCGTGTTGCCGACGTCGACCGCGAGGAGCACGGGCACAACCTAGCCTGGTTGCGGGCCGCGGCCCGCGGCGCTACACGTCGTCGTCGCGTGACGGCAGGTCGCCGGCGATCCGCTCGGCCAGCGCTTCCGCCGTGAGCGTCGGCTCGTCGCCCTCGCCGCGGAGCTCCTCGATCGTCACGTCGCCGGAGATGACGAAGATCTCCGTACGGGGGATCATCCGCGTGGGGCGGTTCTTGTCCCAGACCCAGACGTCCTCGAGCTTCAGGTTGAAGAACGGGTAGGCCGCCTGCGGCACGATCGTCCGCTCGAGCTTGTTGCAGAGATACGTCGCGTCCGGGGTGAGCACGCAGTAGCGGAAGAGGCCGAACACGGCCTGATACTCCTTCCGGAGGCGCAGCTCGAGCTCCGACTCGTACTCCTCCAGATCGTCGAAGTGGGCCATCGGCTCAGTGTAGCCCCGCCAGGAGGGCCTCGACAGTGCCTTTGCCGGGCACCTCGAGCCCGGGCGCGAGCTCGGCCAGCGGGCGCAGGACGAAGAGCCGCTCCTGCAGCCTGGGATGCGGGATCCGGAGCCCCGGCTCCCGGATCTCCCTCTCGCCGTACAGCAGCAGGTCGAGGTCCAGCGTCCGCGGCCCCTGGCGCGGAGCCCCCTCCCGACGCCGCCCCAGACGACGCTCGACCTCGAGCAGCAGGTCGAGCAGCGCGCGCGGCGACAACTCCGTCTCGAGCGCCGCGACGCCGTTGAGGAACCGCGGCTGGTCGAGGTAGCCGACCGGCTCGGTGTCCATCAGGGTGGAGACGGCGGCCACCTCGACCGCCGGGTGGGCGTCCAGCTCCTCCAGCGCCGCCAGCAGGGTGGCTTCGCGGTCGCCGAGGTTCGAGCCGAGGCCGACGTACGCGCGCGGCACCGGGCGAGCGTACCGCTACCCTGCCCGCCCGATGCGCAGGGCCCTGGTGATCGGCCTCGTCGCGGCGCTGTGCGCCTGCGGCACGGCGCTCGCGGCCGCCGGACACCTGGCCGCCGACCCGCTGCAGGATCGCGAGTGGTGGCTCCCCCAGGTCGGGGCCGACCAGGTCGCCTCCCCGGGCCAGGGCGTGCCGCTCTCCATCGTCGACACCGGCGTGGACGCGAGCCACCCCGAGTTCGCCGGACGCCCGGCCACGACCTTCCTCAACGCCCAGACGGTCTCCGGTCAGGACGAATGGCGCGGCACGGCGGTGGCGTCGGTGGCCGCGGCGCCCGCGAACGGGCGCGGCGTCGTCGGGGTGTACCCCGCGGCCGCGTTGCAGATCTGGGACGCGAGCCCCGACGGCACGATCGACCCCCCCGCCGCCGCCGAGGGCGTCGAGGCCGCGGCGGAGCGCTGCCCCGGCGTGATCGACCTCAGCTTCGGCAGCACCGAGCAGGATCCGGCGCTGGCCGCGGCCGTCCTCGCGGCCGTCCACCGGGGCTGCCTCGTCGTGGCCGCGTCCGGCAACCGCGGCGACAACACGCGCGTCTACCCGGCGGCGCTGCCGCACGTGGTGGCGGTGGCGGCGACCGACGAGAGCGGCCAGCGAGCCGGCTTCTCCTCCGGCGGGTCCTGGCTCGACGTGGCGGCGCCCGGTACGAACGTGACCGTGGCCGTGCCGCTGGCGCACGACCCGAGCGGCTACGAGGTGTCGGCGGGCACGACGTTCGCCGCTCCGATCGTGGCCGCCGCGGCCGCCTGGGTCTGGACGGCACGCCCGCATCTGAAGGCGAGCCAGCTGGTCGCGCTCCTGCGGTCGACCGCCCGCGACGTGGGGCCGAGCGGTTTCGACACGGCGACCGGCTTCGGCATCGTGGACATCCCGGCCGCGCTCTCGGCGCCGGCCCCGCGGCTCGACCCGGACGAGCCGAACGACGACGTCGACCAGGTGAAGCCGGGCGCGCTCTTCGCCGGCGGCGAGCCCGCGCTCACGACCCGCAGGAGGCCGTCCGCCCGGGTCGGGGGGACGCTCGACGCCGCGAAGGATCCGCGCGACCTGTACCGCATCTGGGTGCCGGCGAACCGGGTCGCCCGGGCCGTGGTCGCGGCCGGAGGCGACGCCGCCGCGCGCATGTGGGGCCCCGCCACCGTCGGCGTCCATGAGGGCCTGCGGGCGCGGCGGCGGGATCTCAGGGGGCCGCTCGTGCGCGGCGGCACGAGGGGCTCCGCGGCCTATGTCGAGGTGCTGCTGACGAGCCGCAGCAGCCGGGCCGACTACCGGCTGAGGGTCAGGGTCTCGAGACGCTGACGCGCGGCGTGCCCTCGAGGCCGCCCGGCCGCACCTCGGGCTTCGCGACTCGCACCACCGCACGCTCCACCTCGAAGCGCCGGAGGAGCTCGTCGGCCACAGCCGAGGCGAGCGCCTCGAGCAGGTCGTACCTGTGCGCGTCGGAGACCTCCCGCACCGTGCGGGCCACGGCGCTGTAGTCGACGGCCTCCTCCAGGCGGTCCGAGGAGCCCCGCTCGCCGACCGCGAGCTCGACGTCGTAGACGAACACCTGGCCACGCTCGCGCTCCTCGTCGCGGACGCCGTGGCGGCCGAAGACGCGCAGCCCGCGCAGCTCCACGGTGATCACGCGCCGGCCAGCGCCCGTGCGAAGGCCAGCGCCTCGACGTGCTCGCGGACGTCGTGGACGCGCAGGATCGTCGCGCCGCGCTCGTAGGCGGCCACGGCGGCCGCGATGCTCGCGCTCAGCGGGCCGGTCTTCGCGCCGGCGTCGCCCAGGATCCTGCCGAGCGAGCTCTTCCGGGAGAAGCCGACGACCACCGGGCGTCCCAGCGAGAGCAGCACGTCGAGCCGCCGGACGAGGTCGAGGTTGTGCTCCGCCGTCTTGCCGAAGCCGATGCCGGGGTCGAGGCAGACCCATTCCTCCGGGATGCCGTGCGCCACGGCGAAGGCCAGCCGCTCCTCGAGGAACGCCGCCACCTCGGAGGCGACGTCGTCGTAGCGCGGCTCGACCTGCATCGTGCGCGGCTCGCCCCGCATGTGCATCAGGCACAGGTAGGCGCCCGCCTCGGCCACGACCCCGGCGAGCTCCGGATCCGCCCGCAGCGCGCTCACGTCGTTCACGAGCTCGGCACCGAGGGCGAGCGCGCGGCGGGCGACCTCCGCCTTCGACGTGTCGATGGACACCGGCACCTCCCCCGCCAGCCGCTCGAGCACGGGCACGACCCGCCGCAGCTCCTCGTCGGCGCGGATCCCCTCGGCGCCCGGCCGCGTCGACTCGCCGCCGACGTCGACGATCGCCGCCCCCTCGGCGAGCATCCGTCGGGCCGCCGCGGCCGCAACGTCCGGATCGAGGTGCACGCCCCCGTCCGAGAACGAGTCCGGGGTCACGTTGACGACCCCCATCACGGAAGGCCGCGGGAAGCGATCGTCGATCGGCAGCACGCGCCGTGACCCGGTGGGAGAGGCGGGTGCCGCTAGCCCTTGGCCGGGTCCGGCGGCGGAGGCTGCATCGTCGCCCCCGGCAGCGGGAAGGGCCGCGGCCGGGGCTGGCGCTCGCGGCGCGGCTCCTCGACGGGCTTGGGCGGGGCCTCGACGGGCACCTCCTCGGGGAACACGCTCCCCTCGTCCTCGCCGGCGAGCAGCCGCTCGAACTGGTCCTTGTCGATCGTCTCCCGCTCGATCAGGATCTGCGAGATCTGGTGCAGCTGGTCCATGTGCTCGCGGAGGACGGCGAGCGCTAGCTCGTGCGACTCCTCGATCACGCGCCGGATCTCGTCGTCGATCTCGCGCGCGATCTCCTCGGAGTAGTCGGCCTCGGCGCCGTAGTCGCGGCCGAGGAACGGCTGGTCGTGCCCGCGGCCGAGCACCCGGGGGCCGAGCTTCTCGCTCATGCCGAAGCGCATGATCATCTGCTTCGCCGTCGACGTGACGCGCTCGAGGTCGTTGGCGGCGCCGGTCGTCACCTCGTGGAAGACGATCTCCTCCGCGGCGCGGCCGCCGAGCGTCATCGCCATCTGGTGCATGAGCGCGGTGCGCGTCGTCAGATATCGGTCCTCGGTCGGCAGCGAGATCGTCAGGCCGAGCGCCTGACCGCGCGAGACGATGGTGATCTTGTGCACGGGGTCGGTGTGCTCCAGGTAGTGGCCGACGAGCGCGTGGCCCATCTCGTGGTAGGCGGTGATCTTGCGCTCGTGCTCGGAGAGCAGCCGCGCCTTCTTCTCGGGTCCGGCCACGACGCGCATGATCCCTTCCTCGAGCTCGTCCTGCTCGATGATCTTCTTGCCCCGGCGCGCGGCGAGCAGCGCGGCCTCGTTGACGAGGT